>JAGLNJ010000143.1 GCA_023139575.1 Candidatus Omnitrophota bacterium
AGAGGAATAAACTTGAAGCCCCTCGATATCCCTGATTCTCTGATGCACCGGATAAACCTCATGCCCCTTTTCTTTCAAAAGAATGACAGCTTGATAAGAATAACGATGAGGTTTATTCGATGCTCCGATGACGGCTACTTTCATTTCAGTTCCATTCTTACAAGTTCTTTTTAAATTTATTCAAAGATTTCTCAACATAACCGCGTTTTAATTCGATGACATTGGCGTTCTTCCAGAATATCGGATGATGCGTCGCAACAATAATCTGAAAATCCGCTGCTGCCAGCGCATCCAAACCTTTACGAATCTTTATTATCCACTTCAGGTCATGGCCGGATTCCGGCTCATCCAGCAATAAACAACCATTCTTTTTTAAAGGGATGAATCTTAAAACATCCCTCATGGTTTCCCCGTGAGATGAAAACATGGCTCTAATTTTAATAATGGACCCTGTCGGCCCTTTAAAATTATCTTCAGACCTGTGCGGATTCATGATTTCGCTGTTAAAATAATGACATTCCATCGCGCCATCGTTCTCCCGCAAACAATCAGGACAATGATAAACAGCTTTCAGCAAAGAACTTTTCCCTGAACCATTGGGGCCGACAACAACATTTAATCCGGGATTAAATTCAATGTTCTTTTTGCCGTTTATTCTGCCATTATGCATCAGGCATAACTTAATACTGAAAATCAAAAATGATCCTTTTTTTAACCTTTTAACCAATAATCCGCTATGGCCTTATACAGCGTGCTTACAGATAATATCGCGCAATGGCAATGATCTTTAGGCAAATATCTTAATTCTTTGATAATTCTTCCCGGGGAAATATGTAATACCTCTTCTATCGTTTTCCCAAAGGCTAAATGAGAAACCATGGTTCCACACGCATAAGTAAAAAAGCACCCGTTTGTATGAAATTTTATATCCTGAAGAACACCTTTATTAATCGTGAAATAAAACTCCATTTCATCGCCGCATGGCCCTTTAATGTGCGCCGCCCCATCGGGGTCATTCATTCTTCCGGTATATTTCTTTTGAGTTATCAATTTTATAATGTATTGAGGGATCTCATTGCTATTCTGATTTTTATTTGATTTCGATTGCTTTTCTTTCTCAATCAGCTCATCTAGCGAAAAATCGGAAACAATAGAAAACCCAGCATCTTTGATTTTTTGAAAAGTTTCTAATTTCGATTCTCCTTCAGCGTTTAAATACCCATTAATAAATAAAGAATTGGCAGGACAAAATGCCAACGATTGCACGTTTTTCAAATAAACCTCACGGCCCGCGGCAAGACGGATTTCCGCTTCAGGATTCATAAATCGAAAAAGACACAGAACTTTTAAACAATATCCGGGAGATAAATCCGGTTGCGTGCCTAAAGAAGCCCCTTCAAAAGGAAGATAAAAATTAATTGGAATAGATTCAGCCTTTAACTCCCTTAATAAACAAGACATGTCATAAATATCCGCTACGGTCTCTCCCATCCCGATAATAACTCCCGAACAAATCTGAAGCCCCTTTTCATGGGCATTTTGTAAAGTTTTCAGCCTCTCTTCATAACTGTGAGTACTGCAGATATCAGAATAATAACGGCTCGAGGTGTTTAAATTATGATTCAATCTATCAAGCCCCGCCTCCTTTAAAATTTGAGTTTTTTCTTTGTCCAGGAATCCATGTGAAACACAAACCTGAAGGGGGTAAGCTGACTTTATTTTTTGAATCAATTCAGCCAGATGACGCGCCCGTTCTGACGACATTGAACGCCCGGAAAAAACCATGCAATACCGACGCGCCCCGCTTTCATAGGCTTGTTTTGCTTCATCTATAATCTGCTCATCTGACTTCATGGAATATTCATTTATTTGAGC
>JAGLNJ010000144.1 GCA_023139575.1 Candidatus Omnitrophota bacterium
TCTTACCATATTCGCCCTTACAGGATTCTGCTCAACATACCTTATGGCATAAAATAAGTGCTCATTATCTAAAACGCAGGAAAAGAAGCGTCCTTGCCACAAATGCCCACTTGTGCATCTCTTGTAATTTTTATATTGAGCATATCTCATATGCACTGTACGAAACATCTTAGAAATCCCTTCTTTATCTTGTGGAATAACAATTAAGTGTACATGATTATTCATTAAACAGTATGCTAATACAGATACCTTATATTTTGGCGAATATTTATTTATCCAGTAGCAATAAATCCTAAAGTCTTCCTCCCTTTCTAATACATTTTGACGATTATTACCTCTTTGAATAATATGGTGAGCAATTTTGGGAATGATGACGCGCGTTGATCTTGGCATAAAAAAACCCCCTTTTTTTTGGGGGTACTTATTGCATCATATCGAATGATATCTGTGAAATTAATTATATTGATATTGAAACCTTTGTCAATCCCTCCCTAAATAGGGCTCCGTCCCCTATTCTTGGAACAACTTTATTATTGTTCATTCTTATTTTCAGGTTTTAATGGAAACATGAACATCATGTCATCAAATGGGCATTCTAAGAAGCCATTTCGTTTATAAAAATCCTTTGCTTCAGGAATCGAGTGAACCAGAATAGCCCTAATTCCTCCTATTTCCCCCGCTTTCAATGAGCGTGACACAGCATCACGCAACAGACCGGGACCTAAACCTTTCTTTTGATGCTTTAAATCAACAGCTAACCGACCAATAACCATAACAGGAATTGGATCAGGCATGTTGCGTCTTAATTTATTGGGAACTTCATTTCGGACGATTGCACCATTGGCAAGAATGTAATAGCCAAAAACATTGTCTTGCTTATCACAAACAACATATGTGCGAGAAGCGCCACTTTCTTCGTTGCGTCCGGCACGGCGTTTTAACCAGTCATTTAAACTGATTACACCACAATCAAAATCATCAAGATTATGCTTGTCTAAAATAGGACTAGGTGACTGATAAATGGACACAGGTATTCTTTTCTATTTTTCCCAAGGGGCGGGTGTTGACATTAATTTTTTAAAGGCCTCGTTTGGTTCTGGTGGATTATCCAAAACATCCATAAAAGCCTTCATGTCTTTTTTATTAAGCAAGAATAGCCTCTGATCAAGCAAAGTATCCTCTGCTTTTTGTTTGGCTGCTTCCAACATAAAATCACTCCTGTTTTTTCCGGCAACCTTGGCCGCATGATCAATAAAATCACGTTCTTTCACATAGGACCGGATCGTAATATTAATATCACGGGTTTGTTTCGTTTGATATGTCTTCATAGCTCTAACACCTCCTTGTCATTGACTTCCATATAAAGTATAACGTAATGACAATGTAAATGCAAGTTTCTTTTTTACTTTCAAAATGTTACAACTAGAACCAATGGTTATTCCAAAAAAAATATCGTAACTATATTAATTACATATGGTTATGTATTTTTTGATAGTAAATGTTCACCTGCCTGCGTATATGATGAAATAAAAAAAACGGAAAAAATGTTTAACACAACGGATAAACGCGGCATAATAAAAACATTCTGACCACCGCTGTTGTCGAGAAAAAAATTTACTTGCTATGACCAGCTTGATTTCAAATATCACTATGAGCGTGAATTCGCGTCCATTTCAGAACAGTTTTATTGATGTATTTCCGCCGATACTCGGTTTTAATTATTATATTGAGATGTAATTTATTGCGGGATCATTTTCAATAAAAAAAGGCAACCTTTGTATAGTTACCTTTAAACATTACATAATTATTAAATTTTATATACTCTCTTTTGATTCATACCTTATCGCCGCAAATATAACCTCGTTCCCTTCTCTAATTTCTTTTTTAATTGGGCAGTCTGAATTTTCTTCAACAAAACTCAAAACCTTTTTTATTTTCGCAATATTTTCACGACCAATACCATGCAAGTTAAGAGCTTTAATACCATAATTTCTTTTAATTTGAATTTGCCTTTTTATTTCTTCCTCTCCCATAGAATGATTTACAAATATAATAAACGGCAAATCATCGACTACTTTTGAGTACACCTTTAAAAATTTATCATTAAACACATCGTTTTTATCATTTTCTTTCAACGCGTTAAACAGAGGAATTAAGAAATCTTCTAAGTAATTTGCAGAACACAAATTCGCAATATTTCTTCCCTTATCACCATATTTTTCCATTATTTGTCGTTTTAAGAAATTGGTTTTTTCCTTGTTTCCTAATTTAAATTGAGCTCTCAAATACAATGCTGCCCTCCAAATATTTATATCGAAATCCGGGATTTTCCCTCTCAAAAAGGAAACTGCTTCTTTAATTTCAGACTCTTTCTCTTTTTCCTTAAAATCCTCCATGAGTTCTTGAGCGTCTCGCTGAAGAAAAGTATATCCTTCGTCTAAGGCCAGCGGCAACAATTCATCAGCCCTGTTTTGGATTTCCTTATAGGAAACACTCAAGTTCTTCGTGCTATCATCATTTGTTGTAATACTATTGTCATTTTTAGTTATATTGATAAGGCTGAAGTTTAAAGGAGGGAGAACATTTTTTAATTCTTTAAGGTTGGATAATATCTCTAATAACTTTTCGAAGAATCCCATGCATTATCCCACAAGCTCATCAGCTAATTCAATTAACGAATTAATATCTGATTTAATAAAAATCAAAGAACCTTTTCTGATACCAGCAAAATCGCGCAACTCCAAAGGCTCTCCTTGCGGGGTCAATATTTTTTGAGATGGATTATCTTTTTCGATAATATATCCATCAATATCTACATCTTTATTAAAAGACCTTAAAACCTCTAATTTAAGATCTTCATCAAACGTTATAACTTTTTGCATGGTTCTTCACCTCGGTAAGAAATATATACGCTTTAAATATAGCATTTCAGCAGAATAAAAACAAGGGATCCAGATTTTGTGAAATTTATTGTCCAGTGATGTAACCAGATTTTAGTTTTAAACTGCTCTTCTGTCAAGTTAATTCTCCACTTTACCTCTGTCACTATTCTGCCACTGTTCTGTCGATTTTTGAGTAAACCAATTACAACTGATGAAAACTATTGAGAAGCAAAAACAACTGTGGGCGGGTTGACTGGTGATGTAAGTTAATAGAAAAGAGGACGTTACGTAAGTGTAACGCCCTCATGGAAATGGTTGCGGGGTCGGGATTTGAACCCGAGACCTTCAGGTTATGAGCCTGACGAGCTACCGGACTGCTCCACCCCGCTATCCGTTGCTTGGCGGCTAGCGCGGCGATCGTCTTGTAACATCGCAACCATTTTTACAAACTATAAAAATTTTTAAAAAGAACGGATATTTTCAGATTCTCCGGTCGTGGCGGAAAATAACAAATCTTATATCAATTAAGCTGCGCCCTGACCACTAACTACTCCATATCCTTCACCGGGGTGATCCTGTAAACAACTTCGCCTTCTTTGATCAGCCCCATTTTCTCGCGCGCCACCTTCTCTAAATATAGCGGATCTTCTATCAACTTTCTCTTCTCTTCGATCAATTCGGCATTCTTTTTCTTGTAGGCCTCTATTTGCCCGAGATAATCCTGATTCTTCAGCTTCAGATCCTGCATCATCGTGTAAGACGGCAGGTACCAAAACAGGATGATCAACGTGAAAGCGAACAGGATGATGGCATTCTTCATACCACGGATTACCACAGATAAAAAAACTGATTAACACAGATTAAGATTAAACGCTGATGATCACTGATTGAACCGCTTATGAGCACAGATGTTATCTGCGATTATTTGTTTTTCAATCCGCGCTTAATAAATCTTACCCCAAAGCGCTCCGGCATAAACAGCCTTGTCCCGCAATTCCTCCTCGACGCGCAAGAGTTCATTGTACTTCGCCGTGCGGTCGGTGCGGGACAGCGAGCCGGTCTTGATCTGTCCGACGCCGGTCGCGACTGCCAAATGAGCTATGGTGGTATCTTCCGTTTCACCGGATCTATGAGAAATAACCGACGTATATTTGTTCTCTCTCGCCAGCTTGACCGTATCCAGGGTCTCCGACAAGCTGCCGATCTGATTGACCTTGATCAGAATAGAATTAGCCACTGTTTCCTTGATCCCTTTTTTCAGGCGCTTCACGTTGGTGACAAAAATATCATCCCCGACAAGCTGAATATTATCGCCGATCCTCGCGGTCATGTCTTTCCAGCCTGCCCAGTCATTTTCATATAGACCGTCTTCAATGGAAATGATCGGATATTTCTTGATCATCTCGGCGTACACGTCCACCATATCTGACGCGGACACGTCATTACCGTTATAGTTGTACTTCCCGTCCTTATAAAAGGAAGACGCGGCGCAGTCTAAGGCAATAAAGACATCTTTATCAGCTTTATAGCCGGCCTTTTCGATCGCTTCAATGATCAAATGCAAAGCCTCTTCATTGCGCGACAGACTCGGGGCAAAACCACCTTCGTCCCCAACGGATGTGGAAAGATTCTTGGTCTTCAGGATAGCCTTCAGATTGTGAAAAACCTCCGCAGCCATGCGCAAGGCCTCAGAAAAGGTCGGCGCGCCTAACGGAGCGATCATAAATTCCTGAATATCGAGATTATTGTCGGCATGGACACCGCCATTTAAAATATTCATCAAAGGAACCGGAAGGATATTTGCCGACTCCCCGCCGAGAAAACGGTAAAGAGGCTGCCCGGCCTCGATCGCCGCGGCTTTAGCAACGGCCATGGACACGCCCAGGATCGCGTTGGCGCCCAGCTTGCCCTTATTGTCCGTTCCGTCCATATCAAGCATGATCTTGTCGATCGCCCTGAAGTCAGAATCTTTGCCGATCACCTGGCCGGCGATCGTTGAGTTGACATTTTCAACGGCCCTGGAAACGCCTTTACCCATCCAGCGGTTCTTGTCACCATCCCGAAGCTCGATCGCTTCATGCTCGCCGGTCGAAGCCCCTGAGGGAACTGCCGCGCGGCCGAAGGCTCCGGACTCTAAAAGGGCGTCCACTTCCACGGTAGGATTCCCGCGGGAATCCAGGATTTGACGTGCTTTGATCTTTTTGATATTTGACATTTTTATGATCCTTTGACTGAAAAATTTGTAAAAACTTCACAAAATACAAAAATAATAATAAAGCTACCAGCAAAAAGGCTGATAGCGGGTGTTTGCGTGAATGAACATGCCCACAATATCACAGGATTATTTTAAAGTCAAGGAATAATGAAGTTCCTTAATGAAGTTCTTGGCATTAAGTGGAGATTTTCCATGGGTTTATGGTATACTTATATCGTGTTTTTCAATTAATATTAACCCTTAAAAGAATACTAAAATACCTATGAAAAAAATTGTTATATTTCTCCGAATCAATTGGGTCAAAATTCTTGTCATCTCTGTCATTCTGGCAGCGGTCACTTTCTCAGCCATTTTTATCAATTTCAGCGTTTCCAGCTATCATCAATTAGAGCCTTTCAGCCAACGGCAAATGGCCGGCCATATGGCCTTATTCCTGGCTGTTCTGGTAATCGCCCATTTTCTCTCTCTTCCTATAATGTTCGGCCTGCAATATTTCATGCTCCAGGGAGGCTTTGCCAAAATAGGCCAAAGCAAAATTTCAATGGCAAAAGCAAATGTTAAGTGGGATGAAGTCATCGGCATGGAAGAGGCGAAAAAAGACGCGCGGGAGCTCATCGAACTCCTTAAAGACCGCGGCAAACTCAAGCGCACCGGCGGCAAGATCATCAAGGGAATGCTCATGATGGGGCCTCCGGGCTGCGGAAAAACCTACCTCGCTAAAGCCATAGCCACAGAATGCGGCCTTCCCATGGCCTCCGCGAGCGGAAGTGATTTTATCGGCATGTTTGTCGGGATCGGAACCGCCCGCCTCAAGTCTTTGTTTAAGAAAGCCCGGGCCCTGGCGGAACTGCACGGGGGCTGTCTTATTTTCATCGATGAAATCGATTCCTTTGCCCGCCACAGAAGAGCCGAAACCGGCTGGGGAGGGACAATGGATCGCAACGCCACCATCAACCAGTTCTTAACTGAGATCGACGGCCTGCGAAAAACAGAAAACAACATTGTTATTCTGGCTGCCACCAACTGCAAAGAGGACGATCTGGACTCGGCCATCACCCGCCCGGGCAGGCTGGAACGCAAGATCAATGTCACCCGGCCGAATTTGAAAGAACGCGAAGCCCTTTTCGGGCTTTACCTGGGCAAAGTCGACTACAACAAAGAGACGGTTGAATTACCCATTCTTGCCCGTAAAACTATCTGGTTTTCTCCCGCGGACATTGAAAGTATGGTGCGTGAAGCCGCCCTGCTTTCGCAAAGGAACCATCATGAGCAGATAGAGCGTGACGACATCAATGAAGCGTATGAACGCGTCAGTTTCGGGCAGAAATCAAATGTCATGCAACCTGAGAAAGACAAGCTTTGGACCGCTTATCATGAAACAGGACATGCCCTGTTATATTATTTGCTCGCCGGAGAGCACGATGTCATGAAGGCCACTGTTATCCCCCGCTCCGGCAGCCTGGGATATGTTTTTGCCCGTCCCCGGGAGGAAATGTATAAGCATACAAAAGATTATTATCTGACAGAAATCAAGGTCTGCCTCGGAAGTTA
>JAGLNJ010000145.1 GCA_023139575.1 Candidatus Omnitrophota bacterium
TACGCGCACACTATGGTCTGGTCATTAGGCATGGGGACATCCGGCTTGATCGGAGATTTCGCCGCGCTGACTCAATCTTACGGTTACTGGACATCAAACACTCCGATCTCCGAAGGAACAAAAGAAAAGCTTAACGATGACGTCCAAAAAATCCTGCAGGAATGCCTGAAAGAGGTGCGGCATATTGTTGATCAAAACTGGGATGCTATTGTCCACTTCGCGGAGCAGCTTTATATTAAAGAAGAACTTGATTATGATGAAATAGAGACGCTCTTCAAGAAATTCAAAATAGAGCGGCCTTCTGAATTTCGCGAAGTGCCGACAGAACTGGCAGCGCAAAAGGAAGAATATGTAAATAAAATGGAAACAGAAAAGAAGGCGTCTTCGGACAGCAATCCCGTCTGATGAATCATAAATGAAGACTTTAAAGATACCGTTCTTATGTTTGTTGTGCCTGCTGTTTTTTTTGCCGGGCTGCTATTCCCCCAGGCTTCCTCACACCTCACTCTCAGACGCGCACAATAAATTCAAAAAGATATGCCGGGAAGACTATGGGCTTAACATTGTAACAAAACAAGTTGATAACACGTTCTGGATCTATTGGCCCATGGAGAATGAGATTTATGACACGCGGGTCAAACCTGTTCCCGCTCCCGTTACAGACGGCCGGGGCACATCGGCCCGCAGCCTCAACCACATCGACGCGCAATTTAAAGGCGCTTTTCACATCCAGTATGATGTCATGCCGACAAGAAAATACGTCAAAGACGCCGGATACAGCTGGACGTATACCGAGGCCGTTCAGCAAGGATTCACCAATATCCGCAACGCCATCGCGCGAAGTTTTTCACAAGTGGAAGATAATCCGCAAACCGGCCAGATCGTTTTCTCAGTGGGCGGCGATGTTGATTATACCGATTCAGTAAAACACTTTTCCCATAAGCGCCTTGTTCATTCTTATGTTAAGACTGACGAAGCCCCGGAGTTCTTTGTTATTATCATATCCAATATTAATAAAGGTGTGGAAATCTCCAACCTTTCCTACTTAAAGGATTTCTTGCGCGGCATGTCGGACTATTACTTCAGCGCAGAATACAACCTGCGCACGATCAGCGAAGAGCTCAAGGGCGATCCTGATATCGTCGGTGATAAAACCGGGGAGCATATCGATTTCCACGCCGTCACCTGGCCCGAATTCCTCACCAAACAAATCATCCACCGAATCAAATTCAAATACCGCCAAAGCGACTTCCCCCCTGAGGGCACCGATGAAGAAGAAATCCTCACAATTGTCAACCAGGCCCTTTCAGGATATAAGTTCACGGGCTTCGACGGTGTGGTGCTGGAGGATTTGGGGACGGGCAGTAAAGAGAGTTATAGTAAAGAAGAAATAAAAACGCTAGAGCACCAGAACACCGGGCGCTAGTAAAAACACATCTGAGCGCTAGTCCCTGGCGCGCCAGTAGAAGCAAAAACAAAAATAGAAGTAAGAAAAAAATCCCCGTCCTATACTCCGCCAAGAGTTGAATCCCCCTATAAATTATGAAATTATTTAAAACTAATCGTTTGGCAGAAAGCGGATAGCCTGGCTTATCAAATCTGTCTTGTCACGAAAACATTTCCGAGAGATGAGCTGCAGGGATTTACTATTTCTTTTTTTCGTCAGGTAACTCTTCCAATATCTTCACCTGCCGCCCGCGGATCTTTAACCGTCCGTCGACGTAGTATTGAATGGCTCTGGGATAGATGCGGTGCTCGGCCTTGTGGATACGTTTTTCAAGTTTCTCTTTCGTATCCCCTTCTAAGACACACACCGGCTCCTGCATGATGATGGGTCCGTTATCCATCTTCTCATTGACAAAGTGAATGGTGACACCGGTCACTTTGCTGCCGTAGGTAAAGGCGTCTTTGATGCCGTTGACGCCTTTAAAATTCGGCAAGAGTGATGGATGAACGTTGATGATCTTTTTGGGGAATTTATTAACAAAGAATGCGGTCAAGAGCCTCATATAACCGGCTAAGACAATAAAGTCGATCTTTTCATTGCGCAGCGTGATGACCATGTCACGGTCAACGCTTTGTCTGTTTGTGTAATCTTTGGGACTAAAAACTCTGGCGGGAAAGCCTTCCTTTTCGGCGCGCTTCAAACCGACCGCGTTCTCCCTGTCGGAAATCACCAACGCTAATTCGGCTTTAATATCGCCTCTTTTAACCGCATCAATGATGGCTTGCAGATTAGATCCGTTACCGGAAACGAACACGGCGAATCTTAACATTTGAATATTCCTTCTTTAAGGAAATTAGAACTATTACTCTTTTTCTATAAGGCCTGTCTCGTTACCAATTCAGAATGCACGAGTTACACCTCATACTATAATCAATTATGCCATTTTTCAGGGGGGAAATGCAAGGGGTGAGAAAATATTTTTTTACTAACCCGTTTTTTATCAAGGACTTATTGCCCAAGGAATAACACTGCTCTGCAAGTCGTTGCTATGATAACGCTTATGTAGGGGCGTTGTGAGATCTCGGACACATACCATAACACTGTTTTCTGCTGTTCTTCCCTCCCTCCCCCTGGAGGGCACGGGAAGGGAGTTTTTGCAGTCTTATACCGCTTATCAGTCAAAATTTCGTTTAGAATTTTTTCTTTTTTTACAATTTAGAAAGTATAAAACTTTCCAAA
>JAGLNJ010000146.1 GCA_023139575.1 Candidatus Omnitrophota bacterium
CCAAACTGCTGAAAACTCCTTTCCTAAAAACGCAGGAAATTATGACAACCGAAGGGAGGAGTTCTCTTGAAACTTAAACGATTGCCTATTTCAACCACACCGGTGGATACAAATTTTCTTCATTTAATCTTTCTCCTGACAATTATTGAATAACCTTCAAATCCCCCTTGCGGTATTTTATCGTGCCGATGACACCGATAAATGAAAAGATCAACCCCACCCCCATCAGGATCCAACACCGGCCGATATATTCCGAAAGGAACGAACTAATCAGCATGGATACCAGAAAAGCGAAATGGATGACGATCTCCAGGGCCGTGAACACCTTGCCCCGCATCTTCTTATCGGCCACCATATGGGTGATCGTGTTGGCCGCGATAAAGACCGGGCCGATAATTAAGCCCAAAAGAAAGCCCAAGCCGCAGGCGCCGATAAAGACCGGATGAAATTTGACGATGACGGCAAAGGCCACGATCATCATCCCGCCGAAGATCAGGCAAAAAAAGATGACCCGATACCACAAATATTTTCTCCCCCAGCGGCCGTAAGCAAGCGCCCCGATAAAAAGCCCGAGGCCTAAAAATACCGCCAGTATACCGAGCTTCGACATGCTGTGAAAGGCCTCCTGCACAAAGACGATGATCACCACATAGATCGCGCCGGCCGCCGCCATGAGGACAAACATCATGGTGATGACAAAACGTATTTCCTTCATGCCTTTTAAATAAAGAACGCCCTCTTTGATCTCTTTCCATACCGATTTCTCGACCTTTAAGAACTCCCTTCCTGTGTCCAGGATCTCTTTTCTGTGCAGATGCAGGTGAAAGTCTTTGCTTATGGAAGCGATCAATAATCCGGAAACCAGGAACGTCACCGCGTCAATGATAAACCCTCCCCGCGCGCCCATGATTTCGACGAGAAACCCGCCCAAGGCGCAGCCCATGACAAAAGCGATCATGCCGGTTGTGGTCATCAGCGAGTTAGCGACAAGGAGATTGTCTTTGGTAACCAGGTCAGGAATGATCGCCATCTTCGCCGGGATATAAAAACGGCTGCAGCAAAAAATAAGAAAAACCAGGATGTAAATAGGGATCATCGAATGCCAGCGGATAAAGATGAACGGGATAAGGATAACCATGCATGCCCGGAGTAAGTCACAGACAAGAAGTATTTTACGCCTATCCCAGCGGTCAACGAATACTCCCGCTATCGGCCCCACCACAAAGACCGGGATGATCGTAAAAGAGATCAGCTTGGCTAACTGGACAGCCGAGCCGGGCGCGCGCTCGGCGATCAGGCCGATCAGGGCCATCTGATGGATGCGGTCGCCGAACTGCGAGATCAGCTGCGCGCTCCACATCCTTTTGAAAAACCGGTTCTTAGGTTCGAAGATGAATTTCAGCATAATGATTATTTATAAAAGCCCCCCGCTTCTTTGCTCTATAGAAATCGATTCTTCCTTTCCAATCCCGGGAACCACGCGTCTATCTAAAAGCCACAGGACCCAAGAAGCCGACAAACAATATTTTGTGATTTTATATCTGTGCCAATCTATTTTTCAATCTGTGTTCATCCGCGTTGATAAAATCCTCTTTATCCGTTTTTCCGCTTCTTTTTTAAGATACCCTTGCGACTCCTCAACCGCAAGCAATCTTTCATAAAATAACAACGCTTGTTCGTTCTGCCCCCGCAACTCCAGGATCGAAGCCATAGTGAACAAGGCGTCCGGGTGATCGGCCTCAAGCTCAAAGGTTTTGTTAAGATATTCTACAGCTCCTTCCATGTCCCCCATCCTGGATAAAACGGCGCTGAGTCTGTAATGAGCGTCGGCATCTCCCGGATCGATATTCAGAGTATTTTGATATTCGCTTCGCAAATATTTTTTAACCGCCGCTTTGTTCTTAGCCAATAAATCTTTAAAATCTTGCGGGTCCGTGATGCTGTCATAAACGGCCAGGCCATCCCGGGGTTTGCCCAAATCGCAAAGGGCCTTCCCTAAACCGATACGCGAACGCGCATCATACGGCGCGGACTCCACCGCTTTGCGGTAATGATGTTCGGCCAGTCCGAACCGGTTCAGTTTGGCGTAGGAATGCGCCAGCGACGTGCGCACACGCACATTATGCGGATTGATGGCTAAAGTCCTTTCAAACATCGCCACCTCATTGCTGGCATAAATATTGACCTGGATATTGGTCAGCATATAAAAAAGCAGCAGCCCGGTAACGCCGATCTTAAAAACCGCCGGGGACACGAAGCGCCGATGAAGATTCTTTTCATAAAGCGTTTTCACGGCCAGGCAAAGAAGCATGACCGCCGCCACGGCCGGCACATACAAGAAATGTTCTGCCGCCGATATAAATCCCGGCTGCACGCCGATCGTCACCAGAAATTGCGACACCGGAATGAACTCGATAAAAAACCAGATAATTAAAAAGGATGTGACGGCCTTGCGGCGTTTTCTTGTTATGAAGATCACAATTGCTAAAAGGATGAAAATGAGCAGTATCGCCAGGGCCTGCGGATCGCTTAAGGCCGTAAACAAACGGCGCGAGCGGTCAAACTGAAGGTCCAACGGCAAGACCATCAGGCGCATGTGCGTTAAGAGGCTGCGCAAAAACGTGACAAAGCCCAGAACCGCCTCATTAATGTTTCGCCAATAATATAAATGCGTGATGCCTAAAGCCCGGCGTAACAGGACGTAAACGGAAGCGAGGCCGAAGAATGGCAGAACGGGTAAAACGATCTCTTTTGTTGTCTTTTGTTTATGACACATGATGAAGTGATAACACAAAAGCGTGACGGGCAGCATGCCGGCGGACTCTTTGCAAAACAGCGCCGGGACAAAGGCCGCGAGCGCGAAAGCGTAATGGGCGCGGCTTTTTTTGCTGACATAAAAGCAAAACAATGTGAAGGCCAGTAAATAAAAGAAAGCGCACAAAAGGATCGCCCGGCCCGGAATATTTGACACCGCCTCCCAATGAACAGGGTGAATTCCAAAAAGCAATCCCGCGCCGAAGGCCAGGGTCTTGTCATTAAAAAGGAGGCCGGCCAGAACGTAGAGCAGCACGGCAATTCCGGCGTGGACAAAGATATTGGTGAGATAATAAAACACCGGATTCAGTCCGAAGAGATGATACTCCGCCATGAAACTCATACTCACCAGCGGGCGGTAATAGGAATTTTGCGAAAAGAATGAGGAGCTGAATATTTCTTTAGCGCGGCGCCAGTCTTTGATCAGGTCATTGTCCACAATGGAGATCTCATCGTCCATCGTCTTGAACGACCCCTGCAGCATAAACGAGCAGGAAAAAAATACCAGGGCCACAATGACGAAGATGGCAAAAACGGGTTTCTTGATAAAGGACATCATTGATTATTCCCTTGATTGATAAAATGCATCCAAATACTGCACGTTCGCATCTTCGGGCGCAAGCTGCATAGCTTTGTTTAAATAAGGAGCAGCCTCGTCTTTGCGGTTCAATTCGATCAAACTGTGCGCAGCATAAACATAACCCGGCGCCACTGTTTCATTCAATTGTATCGCACGCAAAGCCGCCCCTAAAGCGCTTTGAAAATCTCCCCTTAATATAAAAGTTTTGGCCAAATCGAGGTGCCCCGCGAGATAGTCGGGCCGCAGTGTTACAGACTTTTTTAAATGGGCAACCGTTTCCGGTGAGCCGTCCGGATAACAGCGGCTTAAAAAATAATAAAAGAGAAAGTCGTCTTTGCTCTGCTCAAGAAACGGATTGTTGACATCTCTTTTAAGACATTGCAGAAAATATTCTGCCGCCTGCTCCTTCTCCCCCCGGTCAAGATAACTTAAGCCCAAGACCCAGTAGGGTCGCGTGCTGTCGGGATAACGGCGTATCATTTCCCGGCAGGCAGTAATATTATTTTTGAGAAATTCATTGTAGGAAAGCGTGGTGAGCATGCACAAGGCGATCACACCGGACGGCAGGATGACGTGCCATTTTTTATTCACAAATTTATCTTTCAAATAAAGGGTTGCTTGATGCAGCAGGAATGCCGCGGCCATCATAAAACCTGCCGACGGTAAATACAGAAAACGGAAGGCAAAGGGATTCGGCAGGGGCAGAATATTGCTCCCCGGAAGAAAGGTGATAAAGAACCACGCGGCCCCGAAAGCCATTACGGGGTTCTTTTTTCTGGCGCGCGAAAGAAAGTAAACGGCCGACAACAAGAGGAATGCCGCGGCCGCAATGATTTTGAGAATCGGCACAGGCGAAATGGCCGGGGCGTAAAGCGGCGGCAAAAGCGTTACGTTAAAGGGGAGAAGAAGAACCAAAAGATATTCATAAAATATTCTTAGCGACAAAACAGCGTGCTGCCACCACCCCAATCCGTAATTTAAGAATTTCGGATAAAAGCCGCTGGGAAAAACAAAAAAGTAAATAAAAAGATGGAAGGCGCAAAGGCCCGCGAGCGTCAGATAAACGGCCTTTTGCTTATTGAGCAGCGACTTGATGCCTTGATGCGGCAAAAAGAAATGGTGGTAGAACATAAGAACGACGGGCAGCGTCAGCGCCGTTTCTTTGGCAAAGAGCGCCACCAGCGCCGCCAGGCACATCGCGGCAAAATATTTTCCCTTCCCTGTCCGGACGCGCGCGTCGTAAAAGAGTACCGCCAAAATAAAAAAGAGCGCCATCAAAAGGTCGGAGCGGTAACCGATGTAATTAACCACCTCCAGCTGCACGGGGTGAACGGCAAACAGCAGCGCCGCCAAAAGTGCTACGCCTTGATTTTGAGCCATTCTTAACACAAGCAGAAAAAGAAGGACCGCCGCCAGCGCGTGCAGAATAACATTGGTCAAATGGTAGCCGAAGGCCTTCTCCTTCCAGAAAAAGGCGTCAGCAAAAAATGTCAGCGCCGTAACCGGACGGTAGGAGATGCAGCCCGAAACAGGCTCTTCGGTAAGCGCGGCAAAATCCGTGCCCGCGGGATTCATGATGAAGCTTTGATCAAAGAGGCGGGGAAAATTTTCGGGGTTTTTGTAAAAGGATCCCCCCTCTAAGAAGGATTTGGCGTCACCGACAAGCTCATTATTAAGGCCATTTCCGAAAGTCAGGAAGGTAATAAAAATAAGAAGAATAATTGTTCTGGTTTTATTCATTCTTGTGTGGGTAATTTTACCTGTCTCGCACAAAAGGAAACGTTTTGTGGCGGGTCATCACCCGCCTGCCCCGCGCCTTTCGGCGGTAATTTAACCGGGCGATCCCTTATGGATCCCCCGCCATCGTGCCTGAGGAAGATCCGCCTCGGACGAAAGCAGGAGGATGACATTAAAAAATAAGCCGACGAGAGGAATTGAACCCCCGGCCCACGCATTACGAATGCGTTGCTCTACCAGCTGAGCTACGTCGGCACAAATACCCTTAATTTTATTTAGAAAAATTTGTACCGAATGCTGCGTAGCCCCCCAATGGAATCCCGCGAAACTTTAGCGAAGCAGGATGAAAATTTTGAGGCGTAGCAGTATCGACCTTAATTAGTTCAGATATAAAAACTTACGAATGAACTTCCTTTCTTTAGCTACTTAGCATGAAATCCAATCGGAAGTTTTTTCTTATTATCAATTTTTAGCTCCAACATTTTCTTTATCGCTTCAAACACAAGCTGAAATTTTTGGTCATGCTCTCTATATTTTCTTTCAAGAGCCTCAACTTTCTGTTTCAAATCCTTATGCGTGACCATCATCTCACGTAATTTTGTAAAAGTCCGCATAATGAGAATATTGACCTCAATGGCTCTGTCGCTGTTAAGCACCGAAGACAGCATCGCAACGCCCTGTTCTGTAAAAACATACGGATTATACCCGCCAAGAACCTTTTTTGAAGGTATCGCATTTTGCGATACCAAAAAATTCACTTCGGCATTATTCAATTGAAACATAAAATCCGCAGGAAACCTCTTTTTATTCCTTTTGACCTGCTCCCTTAACCTAATGGGCTTAACACCATAAAGTCCTGCCAAATCCTTATCTAACATAACTTTATAATTTCTCAGCAGAAAAATTTTTCGTATAATCTTTTCTTCTATGACAATTTTATTACTCATGCAATTATCCTGTATTCCATATTTAGAAATTTACGAATGAATTCAATTGCTCTACCATCTGAGCTACGTCGACATGTCTTCGTCCACATGCTTTTGCTTTGGACTTCGCCAGGCAAGCAAAGGCCTAAAGCTGTTCGAGAATTGACTGGCCGTTATTCCGCTTCCCTCCCTCCTCCCAAGGCGGATAGCGCGAAGCAGGATCGGCATTTTAAGTTCTCAGTTGTCAGTGTTCAAAAAATTTAAAACCTCACGGACTTGTCTGTTCCTGCGCGGGGTCAACCAGCGGCTGCCATGATTTATCTTTACCCAAACTGGAGCCGAAAACTAAAAGAAGCGCCCAAACAAGGACAACAATCAAAATAACGGTTTTTCCGTATTTGCGCAAAACTTCATTCAATTTATTAGACATATTACCCGCTTTCAGTAAAGCGCCAGAATGGCCACGGCCTTCTTCCTAACCAACTATTCCGGCGGCCGGAACCAGATATCATAAATAAGCCAAAGCAATAGAGGAACACCGAATACTGCTCGAGCATTAATAATAGAATCATTGCCTTGCCAGAATAAAATCAAGCCAATCAAGTAGAAGAAGGATATTAATGCGAACGCGATTAATATAAAAGGCGATTTATTTATTACCTTCTTCATTGCGTATTTGTTCTTTATCCGTTCCGCTCTTACTGAGCCTCATCCGCCGGGGCGCTGCAGACACACTCGCTCCTGGAAAGAGCCGCCCACTTGAATTCCGATTTCAAATAACCTGTATTCTCGCACTCCTGCTCACACATCCGGGCCTTATCATCAAACTGGCTGTGCCTTTGGTAAGAATAATTCACAAAGAAATAAATAACCGGAGCAATCAATAAAAACATAATCGCCGTCCTTGCCGAGCCGCTTCTTGCCTTCTTTCTCACAAAACACCCCCTTTTTAGTAGAGGTCAATGGCGCGCTGCTTTTCACTTCCACCGGCCGAAATACCGCTCTAATTCTTCGGCCAGTTCATTTTCCCCGATCTCTTCTAATGCCTTTACCTGCCGGAGTGCCTGTACTCTCTGCCCTTTTTTAAAATACGCTATGGCCAGATTCCAATAAAATTCAGACTCTTTAGGATTGATCTTCAATAAGGTCTTATAGTGCTTGATCGCTACGTCCTCCCGCCCTTGATCAAGAGCGGCTTTGGCACTGTTGTTTAATGAAAAATAAAGCACAAAAAACCCCAACGCCAGCACCACCGGAGCGGCAAGGAGCAATTTGACGAAAAAAGGCAGGCGGAATTCCGGTTTCTTTGTCTGCTCTTTGATGAGCGCCTGATGTTCCTTTAAGGTCAACGGTTTGGAACCCTTCTGACCGTTCTCCTCATTGCTCATTTCTCCCATCTTGTCCAATGAGTCCGGCATGGCAAATCCTTAAGCTGACGTGGTAATATTAATTACTTGGTTTGAAGCGCTCTGCCCCTGAAGTCGTGTTATTCTCAAATCAAACTGTTTTCGGGATTAAAATCATTGTAGTTTAATAAACACGCCCAACCAACACTGCGTTCAAAGGCAAACTTCATGTCCGGAGCTTTTCCTGAAACACTCAACTGAGATATTGGCCATCAGTTTAGAGGAGCTTCAGGATGGCCCAAACGTTTCATCTTTCCTGAAATATAAAAAAAATTTTAATCTATCGGTCTCCCTGCAAAAGCCCTCCCAACAAACCAGCCCCTAAACCGGCAACGCCTCTTTGCTCTCCAACTTGTTTGCGCCTGGAGGCAGCAAAAATACGATCGGCAAGACGAGAAAAGGGGAGGCTCTGTAAATAAACAAGTCCAGGCCCGGTCAACTGCGCAAAAAATAACCCTTCTCCACCAAAAATGGAATTTTTAAATCCTCCAACAAATTCAATATCATAGTTGACTGTCGGAGAAAAAGCAACCAAACAACCTGTATCCACCCTTAAGCGTTCGCCTTCTTTTAATTCCTTCTTAATAATTGTTCCTCCTGCGTGAATACAGGCTAATCCGTTACCTGTTAGTTTTTGCAAAATAAAACCCTCACCACCAAACAATCCCACTCCAAATCTTTTGGTGAAGGCGACTTCAATTTCAACGCCATTGGCGGCACACAAGAAAGCATCCTTTTGACATAAAAAAGCCCCCTCCAATTGATCTAAATCCAAAGGAATAATTTTCCCGGGATAAGGCGCCCCAAAAGCTACACGCCCCTTCCCCTTTCCGTTGTACATAAATGTTGTGATAAAAAAACTTTCGCCTGTGATCATCCGTTTAAATCCTTTAAACATTCCTCCCCCGGTAGACGTTTGCATCTCAATACCATCCTCCATATACATCATTGCACCAGCCTCAGCCCGCACTCCTTCATGGGGATCCAATTCAATTTCCACAATCTGCATATCATCCCCGAAAATTTTGTAGTCAATAATATCTGCCATTTAAATTACCTCCTTTTTAAAATATATATAATGACAAAAACAATTGCGTGGTTTAATTTTTCCGCTTGAATGCTTTTTCTTATGGGTATATGTATTTTTTCTTATCGTTATGCATAGCATCATTTTTAGAATTTCGGCTTTATAGATTCTTATTCCAATTTACCGTTCTTTATGTATAATCACCTATTATATCTTAAAATTAATATAAGTAAATACACCTTTCCTTTCCTGAAACAGAAGGATAGGGAACAATAAAATAATTAATACGGAAAAATTGCCTCCCGATTATAAGATACAAGCTGCGCTTGTCCTAAGCCTTCTTTTTCCTGGTATTGAATATAGCGTTTTATCATCTTTTCATCCAAGCCTGTCGTACGCACAAAATATCCCGCTGACCACATTCCTGCTCCACAAATAACTTTACGCACCTATTTGCCCTTACCATAGGTGGTAAAATCAGGCAGCGTACAGTTAATTGAATGCTTTCTGTTGCAGGATTTTTTCTATTTCTTATCCTATTTCTTTTTTGACTTTTTATCATGTTTTGATTGCTTCTGCTGGCCCCTCTTGTCCTTATCCTTCTTGCCTTTGTCTCCCATTGCAAGCCGCCTCTTTGAATATTAATAAAATTTTAATTATATGTCCCAATAAGTTAGTTTTTTGCAGACAAATTGATTTAATGTTCTATCACATGAAAACGATATCTCTTAATATTAGCTATACACCACGCAGCCTTAAAAAGATTTCTCCTTTTACATCTATTTGCTACACATTTATCATATATTACAATATATGCTTTTTAATGGTCATATAACAGTTTTAATACCTTCAATATCATCGTGCGGAACTTGCACATACGGTCAGCCGTAGGTAACCAATAATATACGCTTTCCCTGCTTGCCTTTTTCTTCGTTTTGGCCTTTGTTTCTAATAATTTTATCTATTTCAATCCTTGTTGTACAAAGTTAACGCAAATTCTTCGAAGCCCCTTTTAGCTAAAGTATTGCAAATATCACGAACGCTCTCTGATAAATTGTTTTCTTTAATAAAATCCACAATGTCGCGGATATCGGATTTTTCTTCTGCAGACAAGTATTCCAATTTTTCCAGAGATTTCTTTAAAATATCCCCTAAATTTGCTGCGTTTTGATTATCTTCGGTAAACCGCTTTAAATATTGCCAGAAAAAATAACCGTGATGATTCTCATGTACATAGGGAGCTGATTTAAGCACCCATTGTATATTTTTAGCGTCTAACGCATCAACAAACAAAACAAGTCGAGATAAATCAGACAATAAAACTGGATAATTTTCGCTAAAAATTTTCTCAATATCTATTTTCTCTTTATCTGTAATCCATTGAGAAAACGCACAAATCAGTTTCTTGACACGGTCAATATCTCCATCAGTTTTTCCTTCCCGATAAGACTTCTCAACTACTTCATGGTGTGACCAAAAAAAATCAATGATTTTCTGATAAACATCGAAATCATGACTATCTAAAAGAGATTTAAATAGACTGTCCTCTGCTGTCAGGCTTTCATCTAATCTTAAATATCCCACTCCTAGGTGTTCCGTCAAACAATCTTTAGTTTCTCTATCTTTCCATTGAGTATTGATGCCTCTTAGATAATGCGGATGTGACAATTTGTAAAGGTCAGTATAAACATGCTCCCCGTTAAGATATCCTTCCATCCACCATTGCCAACGTTGATCGTTCAATGATTTAAACTCAGAAATCTTAGAGTGCGCCCATTTTTGGTTAATATAACAAAAGTTTGCTAAAAACTGGCCGAAAACCAAATAAGCCTCAAGAATTCCTTTACTCAGAAAATTATTGTATTCATCTTTAAACCAGGAAATCCGTTCAGAATTGTTGTCTTCTTTTAACATTCGTGCGCAATGTAAAGCAAAAGAAAATATGGCCATACAAAGCCGGCCATACGCTGTATTAATTGTTGTTGTCAAATGATCGCCATCTTCTTTAGGCAGATCATAAGGATAAATTTTGAATGCTTTTTCGAATAACTTTTTTATTCTCGCATGTTGTTTTGCCTCAAAATGATCATTCCCGGACGCCGCTTCAATCAATCCCGAAAAATTTCCGAAAAAGACATGATGAATTTCTTTATTAAAGTCAATCTTACTTAATTCATCTAAATAATCTTCACAAAATGATAAAACCTTATCCCATTCAAATATTTTTTTCTGATTAATCGCTTCACGATATCCCCGCAAAACAAACCCGGGAAGCTCGGTATCCAATAATAAAAATTTGGAAAGATCATGAATAAAATAGTCAGGATTTTCTGTAATTGCCACACGAAGCGGGTCTAATTGATTTTCCAATTCCATACATTCCAGAGTGCTTTTTTGAGGTTGTGAAAGGCCTTTAATATGTTGAATAAATAAATCAATCGATTTGTTCAAGATATCCTCCACTGACCATACATTTTCAAATTGGTGCCAGCCAGCGTGAACAACAGATCTTGTTCTCTTTTGGGCTACTGATATCATTTCATCTTGTTTCGTAATCGCATAGCTTTCCTGATAAAACTCACGAAAAAACGCACCCCCCTTATCTTTAAAAGGCTCTGACCATTTTTGTTGAAAATAAGGCCAATATTCTTTATTAGTTTTTTTAATTCTTTGAAAAGCCGCTTTTAACTGTTCTTTTATTTTTGGCAAATATGATGCTGCTAAAATCGCGTTTGTCTGATGACGAAATAAATAATCAAATTCCTCTTCATAACTGGAATTTTCAAAAGGATCATCAACCATATTGAGAAAGTTCTCCAGAGAGGCCTGATAATCATTCCAATTCCGTGAAATTATAAATAAAGCAACACGACGCAGAAACGGTGATTGATAATCTTGGGAAATGAATTTGGAAATAATCTCATTGCCTTTTTTCGTATCCAGCTCACATGCCCGAATCACAAAATTCTTAAGAAAAACAGCCAATAATTTATATGGTTCATTGCGGATAGGATATTTAGGCCGTTTATCAATTTGTTTCAGCCACAAAGAAGAGTGTTTATCAGAAGAATCAGATTTATCATACTTCTTAACCAATGCTGAGAGTTTGTCAGCCAATTGAAAAACAACATTGACACTGCACTTTTGGACAATGGCATCTAAATGTTCACGGAAAGTTTTTGTTAACCAAGATTCTAGAGTAACCACAACAGGAAGTTTTTTTTGTTTTCCACCCACCTCACGAACCTGCGTTACCAGACTTAAAATTTTTTCAGCAATCGTATATCCCCGCGGATCTCCATTTAAAAAATGAGGTAAAATTTTACTGGTTAACTCCATAAAAACAACACTAAACTCCCCTTCCTTCGCAATCCATCTCTTAAACCAAGCTTCGGCAATATTATCTATCTTTTTTTCCGCCGCAAAATCTAGAATAGTTTGCGTTGGGATATTGTTCAAAATTTTTAAAAAATAGGCCCAGGTTAAGGAATTCTCTGCCTCTAAATTCTGTTTAAAATAATAATCCTGGACATTATTTATGATTGTTAAAAGCTCCCGAGACATATCCGTGTTTTCAGTCGCTTTATTCAGGATTGAAACTTTTTCAAGATAAGATAAGGCTGGCCATCTGTAGAAAAAATTATCGTTTTGAGACTGCTTTATCGTGTAGGCTTGTGATGCAGAAAATAAATCGTTATTCTTCAATAAATAAAACCAAGCAAGAGGGTTCAGAAGATTCCTAAAGAAATAATTTGCATATGGGTTGCCTCTTTTAACAAGGTCTATTGCTTGTATTTTTTTTTCTTCAAGATTTTGCACTAATAACTTCTTTAATAAGTTGCAAACCTTCGATTTGTTCTTCTGTTCTAGCTTTTTCAATTTCATTTAGCCAGTGTTCAAGAACTGTTTTTAATCGAGCGTATTTATTAAAATCAAGATAGTATGGAATTGGTTCGATATTAAAATTTTTTAGATATGATTTTTCTAGCCTAAATAAATATGATTCGTTAAAAAATGTAGGCATTAAAGCGTAATGTTGTTTAGTCTCCCTTGATAGATTCCCAAGAATTTCTAATTCTTCCAACCCATACCCCATAAAAATGACTGTATATTTATTGAATACCTCCGTGAGAAAATCCCTTCTCTCGAGCTTATTTGGTTGATAATAAGCTTCTGCATATTGATCAGTTGACATAACAATAGATTTTAGATTATTAATATAACCATGCAAAAAATAAATCTTTTTTTCTTCTAAGGGATGCATATCTTTGTTAAATCCCTCACTAACAACATCCGTTTTTTCATTAAAAGAATTATCCAAAGGTTCCTGTTTATCTTTATCCTTGGATTCTTCCCAAGATACTTTCTTTGGCTTCTTATAAGCTTCCTCAGCTAAACAGATCAAATTATCAATATTAGATGTCAGCTTTAATACCTCTCGGAACCCAGTTAAAATCTTATAAACAGACTCTTTTTTTAAATTCCTCTTTTTAAACCTTGATTCATAAAATTTTTTCACATCTTCTGAATTAAAATTTAACATGTTATGCAATATGCTAATTTTTTGTTTTGGATCAGAAACGGTTGATTTTAAGCGATCTGCTTCATGGTGTGTTAAAATTTCTTTTTCTATTAAATAATCAACAGCTTGATTTCCAAGAGCCGGCCAAGTTGGCGCCTGTTTATCTAGAGCAGACAATCCCGCTCCAATAAAAAATGCTATTGGTTCATTATCAATAAAAATTCGCTTTATTTCTGCAGGGATTGATAAATCTTTATCTATTAGGAAAACTTTGCGAATTTGTTCAATAAAAGTAAAATCAGTAGATAGCTCACCAACAGCATTGATTAAACTGTCTATTGTTTTAATATCTTGCTTCAAATAATATTGGTATGGATAACTATTTATATCGTCAAAAAGGGCATCAAGAATTTTCTCTTTATTTTGATTGTTTCCTAATAACGGGTCTAGTTCTGTTTTATTGA
>JAGLNJ010000147.1 GCA_023139575.1 Candidatus Omnitrophota bacterium
TTTGCAAGTGTAGAAGTTCGGTTTGACTTTGGCATAACAAAAAGAGGCCTCGCCCTTCGGGCGGATGGCCACGGGATCACTTAATTGGTTATATTTTTTAGTTCTTGTTTAGTTCGGCTTCTATAGCGTGAATGAGCTGTTCGCCTGATATGGGCTTGTTAAGAACAACATAATCTCTGCTATCTATTTCGGGAGAATTTCCATTTTCATTAAGCCCCACTGAAGCGGTGAGAAAAATAATAGGGACATTCTTCATGCTCTCGATTTCCTTTAGCTGAAGGGCTATTTGGTAACCATTTAACTGCGGCATGACTAAATCTAATAAAATGACATCGGGTTTTATTTCGCAAGCCGTTTTGACAGCTTCGGCAGCCCTGGATTCGATAAAAACATTAAACTTACCATCAAATTCCAAATTCCGTTTCAGCGTACTTGCTACTATTTCTTCGTCATCAATCAATAATATTTTTCTCTCCATGTCCCTCTCCTTATATTCAAGCTTTCAATATGATTGTTACGACCACGCCTTGTGAAGGCTTATTTTTTATAGAAATAATCCCATTGTGCAGGGATATAATATTTTTGGCAATTGATAACCCTAATCCACTACCGCCTTGACTCCGTTTACTGGTAATATAAGGATCAAAAACCTTATCCAGAAGCTCATCGGGTATTGGAAGGCCTGAATTCTCAACATCTACAATAATTAATGTGTCATCGGGCTTAAACAGGTCACTTTTTCTTTGCCCGACGCCTGTATCACCAAGGGCTGCTTTCTTGCTGCTTGTTTTAATAATAACCTGCCCTCCCTGATCCATTGCCTGAATAGCATTCATAAAAAAATTCAGGAATACTTGCTCAATTTTACTTTTATCAATCTTTACGGGAGGAAGATGAGGATCCATTTCTTCCACTATTTTAATATTCGCTTTTTCAAAATTATGTCTTAATAAAAGTGTGGTATCCCGAATCGCTGTATTAATATCCCCTTCATTCAAATTGATTTCAGAGTAACGGGCAAAATCAAGCAATCCCTTAACAACATTATTAGCGCTATTAACCGCCCGGAGAATATCTTTACTGACGGAATGAACATTTTCATTTTCCGACGGAACAACTTTACTGATATATTCTATGCCTTGCATAATCGCCATAAGAGGGTTTTTTACTTCATGGGCAACACCGGCTGCTAAAGCGCCAACAACACGCATTTTCTCTGATTCAATTAACTGGCCTTGCGTTGTCCTTAATTTATCATGGGCTTTTATCAGATCCTTTCCGGTTTTCTCACGTTTATGGATCTGCTGAAGCAAATCCCGATTATATTCAGTTATCAAATCCCGCAATGACACAATACCTATGACTGCTCCCTCTTTGAAGACCGGCAAATGCCGGATACGATTTTTGATCATTTTCTCGATAACGTCATTATAAATTTCAGTATGATCAGCTTTGATCAAATCTTTTGTCATTATAGTATAAACCGTTTGGGATTTAAGATTATCCGGGTTTTGAAGGTCAATTTTGGTTAAAAAATCGCGTTCAGTGAATATGCCGGCAATATCCCCGTTGTTGGTGACTAGAACCGCCCCAATCTTTTCCGCCTTCATTAAAGCGACGGTTTCCAAAATAGTACTCTCTTGGGCCACCATCACCGGTTCTCGTTGTATTAACTCAAATATTTGTTTCATTCTCTCCCCTTGATTAATTATATGTTTATTATAAAGGGTAAAAAAAATACTGATAGGAGAAAATATAAAAATTAAAATAATTTGTCAGGCATAATGGGAAGAGAAACCAGACAGTCTTCTTTTGAGGGCAGGCCAATCGATTTGTATACGGCCCTATCCCGTTTCAGGGCTTGCAAGGGACACATCCCGAAATGGGATGTGTCCCATTTTCAAATAACCCCGGGATGTTTCTGCGCAACGCGCATAAATGAGTCGACGACCCCGGAGTCGAATTGGACGCCTTTGTTCTTTTCTAATTCTTCAGCGGTCTCTTCTTTTGACATAACCGGACGATAGGGTCGTTCTGTCGTCATCGCCGCGACACTATCCGCCACCCGCATAATACGCGACCCTATGGCAATATCTTCACCCTGCAAATGATGCGGGTACCCTTTACCATCAACGCGTTCATGATGCTGGGAAATAATATTATTGACGGGATTAAGAAAAGAAAGCGGCCGCAAGATATCCGTCGCTCTATCAACATGTGATTTCATCGTATCCCACTCCTCAGGGGTCAACGTGCCCGGCTTGGTCAATATGTAATCAGGAACGCGGATATTACCGATATCCTGTAACTGGCAGGCCTGTTTGATCTCATTCACCTCACCATCCGGCAAACCCATTTCCTTAGCGATCGCCTCGGCATAATACTGCGTTCTTTGACAATGCTCTTTTGTGTAAAAATCCTTTTCTTCAATAACCGTATTCAATATCAAGACCATCTTGAGATACAATTCTTCTAAAGTAAGATAAAAGTCCACCAACTGGATCATCATCACGGCCTCGACAGCCAATCCCTTCAATAATTGCAAATCTTGAGGGGTAAAAATTTGTCCTTCTTTTTTCTGGCAGGCATTAATGACGCCGATCACTTTCCCGCCCCAAAGCAAGGGCGCGCTCATAAAACTGCCGCTATAAAATTTCTCCTGCGTCCTGTTTTGAAAGCGCGAATCCTGATTTACATCTTCAGTAGATACCGCCTGTTCTTGCTGCAAGACATATCCGGCTAAAGCCTCACCGGCCTTAAGCCTTGTTCCCGTGACCTCTTCAAGGGACATCCCCACTCCCGCCATATGAACAAGCTCCTCTTTTTCCTCATTAAAGGAAAGAAAGGCCGCTGTCTTCACCTCCAGCACCCGCGCTAAGCGGGTGATAATCTGCTTATAAAGAGCCTCTTTCTCCATCCGATAGGAAATCTCTTTTGACACTTGAAAGGCCACAACCAGATCATCCGGCTTGTATTCAAAAATGCTTTTTTCTTTTTCATATTCCTGAACCCAGGCCTTGATATTCTTATAAGAAATCTGCATCTGCCGATAGGCTAAGGCTTTCTTGATAACAAATTGCACATCATCAATTTCAAGCGAGGTGGCCAGAAAGACATTGCCGGGAGGATATTTGGCGTCAAAGACTGAAGGATTTAGAGGGAGACCGCCGACTAAAAGGATGGGCAGAAATTCATCAATACTTTTAACATGCTCAACTAGATGGTGGATTCTTTTCTCAGGATTGATGACATCCAGAATAATCAAGTCACAAGAATCATTTTGGAGATGAGTTATGATCTCCTCATCTGTTCCGGTGAAGGAAAGTTCATTTTTGCCCTCTTCAAGTATTCTCTTTAGAGAATCCGCTATCTCCAAACTCAGATTACCGATAAGTATCCTTGCCATCTCTATACTCTCCTTCATTTAATATTTGTCAATATACGATTATAAGCCTTATGAAGAAAATTTGACATAAATTTTTTTCAAGCCTGTCAAGGCCCGATTTTAGTTTTTTAAAAAACAAACAGGAAGGATCAGGTAATGCCTGCCGCGCGGATGGCGATGTGCATGACAATATTGGTATAAATCCCGGCTACAATATCATCCATCATAATGCCGGTACCGCCCCCTTTTTTTGCCAGCAAATTGGCCGGGGGGACTTCAAACATATCAAAAGCCCGGAAGAGAAAAAAAGCCGTGAAAAGAACGGGCCATTGCGCGGGCAGCATAAAAAAAGCGATCATCGCCCCGGAAACCTCATCGATCACGACACAAGCGGGATCTTTTTCTTTTTCAATTCTTTCCATCGGGCCGCCTGCCCAAAAACCCAGGGCCGTAATTAGAAGAAAAGCACCCCAAAATATCATTATCTTGGCATGCAAAGCGATCGCGATCAAGCCGCCAATGATACTGGCGATACTTCCGGCTGCAAAGGGAAAATATCCCAGATAAAAAACTGTGGAAATGATTTTTGCCCATCTTTCTCTCATAAAAACACTTTCCGATTCCGCCACAGTGTTGAAATGCCCGATACTAATGTTAATAATACCGTTATCAGCATCAAGCCGGCGATAACCAAATAACGTTTCTGCAAAACGCAGAAAACCGTATCCATAACAGCAGAAGCTTCCGCAGCCCAACGATAAAGTATAAGATAAAGCAGAATGACAATAACCGTCGATATCTGAAACATTGTTTTATATTTTCCAGCCTTTTCTGCTGCCATGACCACTCCCTTACCCATGGCATAAAACCTTACCAGCGTAACAAGGATTTCCCGGATAAAAATAATATAAAACATCCATTCGGCAATAATATTCATCTGCATAAACATATAAAAGGCCGATAACATAAGAAACTTGTCGGCTATCGGATCCATGATCCTGCCGAAATTGGATATCAAATTATAACGTTTGGCAATATATCCATCCAAAAAGTCTGTTAACGAAGCCGCGACAAAAACCACAAAGGCGACGACTGTTGATGAAAAATCTCCTTTATTGAGAAAGACAAGGAAAACAAATGTCATCAATATACGAAGAAGCGTCAAAATATTCGGAAGATTCATTGTTCCTCCCCCACTAAATCATATTCTAAGGTGTCTGTGATCTTTACTTTCACAAAATCTCCCGGCTTTAAGGCCTTTCGGGAATGCACAAAAACAACCCCATCCACGTCAGGTGCGTCTAATTCAGTGCGCCCCAAGTAAACATCTTTTTGCTCAGAATCTTTTTCATCTATCAGGACTTTCTGCGGTGTTCCTAAAAGGCTTTCCTGTATTTCTTGCGATATCTTTTTTTGCTCTTCCATTAAAACTTTAAACCTTTTTTCCTTCGTGGATCGGGGCACCTGATCTTTCATATTAAAGGCCTTCGTGTCCTCTTCGCGGGAATAGCTTAAGACTCCAAGCTTCTCAAATTTTACCTCCCGCACAAAATCAACCATCTCGGCAAAATTCTCTTCCGTTTCTCCCGGAAGGCCCACAATAAATGTGGTGCGCAAACACCCCTGCGGCATGCGGGAACGAATCTTTGCGATCAACTCCCTGGTTTGCTGTGTGGTAATGTTGCGGTTCATACTCTCAAGCAAATTATCGCTGATATGCTGTAAGGGCAGGTCAATATATTTACAAAGCCGCTCTTCCTTGGCCATCAAATCGATTAATTCATCCGTCACATGAGCAGGATATGTGTACAATAAACGCATCCATTCGATATTCTTTGTCGCCTTCAAAATCTCTTTCAGTAATTCCACCAAACTTAATTCATGATAAAGATCCATGCCATAGGCCGTGATATCCTGTCCGATGATCATCACCTCTTTGACTCCCTTTTCGTCAAGCGCTTTCATCTCACCGACGACCGCTTCAATAGCGCGCGAGGCAAACCTGCCCTTGATCTTGGGTATGGCACAGAAATTGCAATGGTTGTAACAGCTTTCACAGATCTTTACATATGCATAATGGGACGGCGTTAAATATACATAAGGAGGCACAGTATCTTTTTTAAATTCAGGAACACCAATCAACGCATCTAATTCATTGAATTCTTTAGGCAAAATTTCCGCGTAACGTTCGGCTAAACAACCTGCCACAACGACTTTCTTGATTTTTCCCTGACGCTTCAGCTCAATCAAATCAAGGATTGCGTCAATGGATTCCTTTTTGGCGTCTTCGATAAAGGAACACGTATTTAAAATGACCGACTCCGCCTGTTCGAGATCAACAATACTATGACCGTCCCGCACCAGGCGACCCGTTATTTCCTGAGCATCAACGAGATTGCGCACACACCCTAAATTGATGACACAAACTTTTTCTTTTTTCTCTTTATTCATAACTGTCCTAATGAACCAACTTCCTGTGTCATTACCCGACTTCCTCCCAAGGAGGATCGGCCTCAGACACGATGATCGGGTAATGCTAATAAGTGGCTCCTCCGCCTTTGCGGAGGATGACATAATGTAAAAAAACAAAAGCCTTTTCAGAACCCCCAAAAGGCTTAAGTCCACATTAATTTTTGGCTAAAACAATTTATTGCTTAACGGTCAGCCCGTCTTTTGATATCTCAACGCGCCTGGCTTTTCTGTCTGCTCGTCCCAATCTCCCTAAAAGCTTCCCGTTCAATTCAAACTCCAAATTAGATATGTTTCGTCCTGACAACTCAATGACATCATCGGCTTGCCAAGTTTCGGTATTTCCTTTTTGCAAAGTCGATTGAAACACAACATTACCATCTACCTTAACTTGCAACCAAACCTTCTGCTTGGACCGGATGGTCAGATTAACGGCTTTGACCTTTTTTACAGGTTGTTTTACTTTCAGAGCAGCTGCTTGCGATTTGGGCTGCTGCGATGGTGCGGCGGGGGGCTTTGCTTCTTCTTTCTTAGAAGGCGTGACAGCTTCAGGCTTTGTCTCTTTGGAGGCTTTTTCTGTATTCTTTTTATCTGCCGCTTTTTTGCTGTCCGTATTCTTTTTTTCTTCTGCCTTTACGGATTCCTTTTTTTGCTCTGGGCTCTTCTTTTTATTAATCATACAGCCCACCATACGGCCAACCAAAAACAAAATAAAGACCACCCCGATAACCTTAAAAATCCGCTGCTGTTTGTCCTGGGGGATAATTTCTTTTATGGGAGGTGCGGGTTTCGGATCAGGTTTTCTTTCTGAAACCGGCGGGGGCAAGACCTCCTGATGATAATCCTCAATAATATCGCTGATATTCACACCCAAATACTGCGCATACATTTTCATAAAACCTTTGACATAAAAAGGCGACAATGTCCTGACCTGATACCCTTCTTCAATAGCGCGCAAGACATCCATCGGAATCTTTGTCACTTCATGAACCGACATCAAATCTATCCCTTTTGACTCACGGGTTTCTTTAAGAATCAGCCCTTTTCTCTTTTTATTTGATGGTGATTCTGCCATAAGAAAGTATCCTCATTGGTTTATTCACTGTCTTGAGTGCTCATATTTTCCATGAGCCACCCCTCGCGGTCAACTAATATTTCACGCGGTTTACTGCCGCAGTAAGGGCCCACAACACCGTCTTGTTCCATCATATCAATCAAACGCGCCGCCCTCGTGTAGCCCAAACGCATACGCCGTTGCAGGATTGACACGGAAGCTTGATTCGTTTCGATAACCAGCTTCAGCGCCTCATCATACAGCTCATCTTTTTCCTCAAGCCCTCCGGAGGCGCCGTTCTTTTGCTTCTTTAAAATTTCTTCGTTATAAACAGGCTGCTGCTGACCCTTGATATTATTAATGACATTCTGGACCTCTTCATCGGAGACAAAACTACATTGCCCTCTCGTCGGCTTTGCGTCGCCGGGTTTAATAAATAATAAATCGCCTTTACCTAATAATGTTTCGGCGCCATTCATATCTAAAACCGTTCGGGAATCAACCTTGGACGCAACCTTAAAAGAAATGCGCGCCGGAAAATTCGCCTTAATAACGCCGGTAATAACATTAACCGACGGCCTCTGCGTAGCCAAGATAAGGTGAATACCAACCGCGCGCGATAACTGGGCTAAACGCGTGATCGCGCTTTCCACTGTCTTGGCAGCAGTCTGCATAAGGTCAGCCAACTCATCGATAACAATAATAATGTATGGTAACTTGTGGCCTCGCTTGTGATATGCCTGAATATTTCGCACCCCCTCTTTTGACAAGACCTGATATCGGTTTTCCATTTCTGAAACTAACCAATGCAGCGCGGCCGATACTTTCTTGGAATCTGTTACCGTCGGGCATAACATATGCGGGATATCATTGTATTGCGTCAACTCGACCATTTTTGGGTCAATCAGAAGGAACTTCACTTCTTCCGGCGAGGCGTTGAAAAGAATAGACATGATCAAGGTATTAACACAAACCGTTTTACCGGATCCAGTTGTGCCGGCAATCAAAAGATGCGGCATCTCCGCCAAATTAGCGAGAATCGCCTTACCGGCAATATCTTTACCAATGGCCAATGTCAATTTTGACTCCGCCGATTGATAGCGTGAGCAAGCGAGAACATCTTTTAAATAAACAGCAGCCGTTGAACTATTTGGGACCTCAATCCCCACACGGTTTTTGCCCGGTATAGGAGCCACAATCCGCACCGCAGCCGCTTTCATAGCTAAAGCAATATCATCAGCCAAAGTGGTGATCTTTTGAATCTTTACCCCCGGCGCCGGCTCCAGTTCATAGCGAGTGATTACCGGGCCCCGTTCAATATCGGCGACCCTGGCATTGACATTGAAATTCTCCAAAGTTGTCTCCAGAGTCCTCGCCCCCGATTCAAGACTGCTTTGAATCTTGCTGGTTGAAATACTTGGCGGCATTGTAAGAAGGTCCAAAGTAGGCAAAAAGTATTCACCGACAATTTTCGGCTCTCCTTTAACCTCGCCTCCCTGATTCTTTGATTCTGTAATGCGAATATTCGGTCTCTTGTGCGTTTTATTTTTTTCAGACCCTTCTCCCTCTATTGCGCCCTCCTCTTCTCCCGCCGCATCTTCATCTTTCTTATGTTGGAATGTGAAAGGCTTGCTGGGAAAAGAAAATGCCGGTTTGACCTTATATTTCAGCTTGGCTACTTTTTCTTTTCTTTCCTCCCTTTTGTTTAAATACGCTTCCCATCTTTCCTGTAAACTGGTAGCAAATTCCTGCAACAAGGACGTTAATCTGAAAAGCAAGGGTGAAACCATGAACTCACCAGTAATAATCAACGTCAAGACGCCTAAGGCACAAAGAATGATATATGCCCCTGTTGAGCCAATATTGTTAACCAGAAACTCAGCGCAGACAAAACCCACCACACCAGCCCGGTTAAAACGCATAACAGCGGATTGCGGCCCGATCATGCTCAAAAGGGCACTCACCACGCAAAAAAGGATCATAAAACTGAAAAATTTTGATAAGGTGAATTGCAGATCTCGCGAGCTGAATTTATTCCAACTCCAGAAAAAGAGAAAAACAACCAGAAAATAAGCGCTATACCCAAAAACAAAGAATAAGGATCCGGCCGCGAAAGCGCCAACCGCTTTGATAAGGTTGCTTGAAGGGGCATTAGGTGTTGAGGTGTACCAAGGAAGGTCTTCTGGAACAAAAGAAATGAGGCTGGCAAGCAAAATTAATCCACAAGCCAAGACAATGACACCAACAATTTCATTAATAATTTCCTTTTTCATTTGGGGAAAGCTATCTCACAAAAAGGATAAAGGCATGGAGGAAACCATGCCTCATTATAAATATTCGTATTAATTTTAATTATTGTATCATTAACGGGGGAAGAAATCCACCTTTACTCGGCTTGTTTTTTACTCAAATTAATCCGCTTCATCCGGTCAATTTCAATCAGCTTCACTTTAAACTGATCGCCCACTTTGACGACATCATTGCAATCTTTAACGTATTCATCAGAAAATTCGGAAACATGAACCAAACCATCTTTTCCAGGAAGGATCTCACAAAAAGCCCCGAAATTGGTGACACGCTTTACCGTGCTCATATATATTTTTCCAACCACAGGCTCTTCCATCATCCCGTTGACAATAGCCAAGGCCTTGTCGGCGGATTCTTTTTCCAAAGAAGAAATCAGGACAGTTCCATCATCTTCAATATCTATTGAAGTCACCCCTGTATCTTCCATGATCTTCTTAATGACTTTGCCTCCCGGCCCGATCAGTTCGCCGATCTTTTCTTGCGGGATATGGGTAGTTATAATCCTTGGAGCATAAGATGAAATATCATCACGCGGTGAAGAAATAGCTGCATGCATTTTGTCCAAAATAGCCAAACGCGCCTCTTGGGCCTGCGTCATCGCCTTTGCCAATAAATCGACGCTGATCTTTTTGATCTTGAGGTCTAATTGGATAGCGGTTATCCCTTTTCGTGTCCCCGCCACTTTAAAATCCATATCCCCAAAATGGTCTTCTATTCCCATAATATCCGTCAAAAGAAAAGATTCATCACCGTGGGTAATCAGACCAATCGATATCCCTGCCACAGCATCACTGATGGGCACACCTGCGTCCATTAAGCACATCGCCCCCGCACAGACTGACGCCATACTGGAAGAACCATTCGATTCCAATGTTTCAGAAACAACGCGCAACGTATAAGGAAAGTCATCTTTGCCGGGCAACACCGCTTTTAAAGACTTGGCGGCTAAAACTCCATGCCCGATTTCCCGACGGCCGGGACCACGCATCGGACGTGTTTCCCCGACGCTAAATGAGGGAAAATTATAATGCAGCATAAAATTCTTATATGATGTGCCTTCAAGGGATTCGACAAGCTGCTCGTCGCGTTTTGTGCCTAAAGTCAGCACGGATAAACTTTGCGTTTGTCCACGGGTAAATAAGCTGGACCCATGTGTTCGCGGCAAGACATTGACCTCGCAGGTTATTTGACGCAAATCGTTCAAGGATCGGCCATCCAGCCTCTTTTTATCCTCAATGATCATCCGGCGCACTTGTTCGTATTCTATCGTTTCAAAGGCATGCCTTAAATCTCCGTCACTGATTTCATCCTCTTCCCCTTCACGGCATTTATCAAAAATGGACATATCATCTGTTATTTTCTTAATTAATGCATCGAGAGCTTCTTCCCTCTCAATTTTTTCATCAATTTGATAAATTTCCATTAACTTACTTTTGAACATATCTTTTATTTTAGAAAGAACCTTGCCGTTTGGAAGTCTAACTTCTACTTCTGCTTTTGTTTTGCCAACTTCCTTCTGCAATTCCCGCTGAATTTCGCTTATGGGAATAAGAGATTCATGCCCAAAACGCAGGGCTTCAACAATTTTCTCTTCAGGCAGAATACTGGCTTCGCCCTCAATCATGACAACCCCATCAGCATGCCCGGCGATCACAAAATCAAGCGAACTATTCTCTCTCTGCTCATAGGTTGGATTTAGCACCAGTTGATCATCAACAAGTCCTACACGAACAGACCCGATTGGCCCGTCAAAAGGGATATCTGACACCATAAGTGCGGCAGAAGCTCCAACTAAAGCCAAAACATCCGGATCATTTTCTCCATCACTACTTAAAACAGATGCAACCACTTGCACGTCATTATAAAAACCTTCCGGGAACAAAGGCCGAAGCGGCCGATCAATCACGCGGCAGGTTAAGATTTCTTTTTGTGTTGGTCGTCCTTCACGTTTAAAAAAACCGCCCGGTATTCTTCCGGCCGAATATGTCTTTTCTTGATACTCTACCATTAAAGGAAAGAAATCTATGCCTACTCTCGGTTTCTTAGCCATACACGCCGTAACGAGCACCACCGTGCCGCCGCATGTAACGGTAACGGCGCCATTAGCTTGCTTAGCCAGTTTACCACTTTCAATAATTAGATTCTGGGCCCCAAAGGGAATTTCAATACGCCCTAAATTCATTTTCTAACCTCACTTACGTAATTTGAGTTTTTTAATAGTTTCTTCGTATTTCTGGGGATCACTCTTTTTGAGGTAGGCTAGAAGACGTCTCCTTTTGCCAATCATCATCAAAAGACCACGTCTTGAATGAAAGTCTTTTTTGTGAGCTTTTAAATGTTCAGCGAGATAATTTATCTTTTCTGATAATAAAGCTATCTGAACAACCGGTGACCCTGTGTCTTTTGCATGGATCTTGAAATTATCAATAACTTCGTTTTTTTTGTCTTTTACTAAAACCAATTTACACTCTCCTCATTAGCATTAACCTTAAGTTTTTTCTCTAAATTTCGACATATTATACTATCAGTTACTCTAATAGTCAAGCTAAAAGGCTGTCTCATCACTCAATAAATATACTGCCTTTTTTCAATTACAGCCTCCGGCAGGGGACAACAATTTACTAAATACTTGTAATATAGTATCTTATGACTTTGTTACCCGTTTTCTGGTTTTCTTCTTCGCAGGTGTCTTTTTAACCTTTCGCTCTGGCTTCCCCGCTGATCGCAAAACTTTCATATCTTCCTCAATTTTATTCAGATCCTGAATCAACTGATTGATCTTTGGTGTTTGCGGCCCCGGACATTTTGCTTTCACATATTCCTTACCAATCAAATGATAAAGATGCTCCCTTTTGAGATTGAGAGCCGTCATATCAAGATGGCGTTTTCCCTTTTTAGATACACGAACAAGTTCCTTTTCTCCTTTTTTGGCCAACTCTAGGGCGTCTTTGCTGTATTGCATTAGCTGCTTTTTGATCTTGGGCCACTCTTTTTTAAAGTCGTATTTACCGGACATTTATCCCTCCTTGATTATTCTTTGGCTTCTTTTAAATAATATTTCAGTAGAAAGGTTGCTGAAAAGGCTTTTACCCTTTATAATTTATAATATGAAAGGTACTTTAATCTTTATTATCTTAATGTGTTGGTTCGCCTTTTTATTTTTTGGCTACATACAAATAATTCAAAAAACCATGAAAACAGAAAACTATCATGACCCCACTCAATCCCGTAAAGTCATTGAAGAAAACAAACAAAAAAACCGTGCTTTACTGGAAAAACAAAAACGCCTTATCAGATTGCGTCAAGACCGCATGCGCACAAATCGTTTCTAAGCCCCCCCCTTTTTTTTGTCTTCACTGTGATAACACATAGTTCAAAGATTTATCAAGGATGTTCCCGGGCGGTAAGAATTCTGCTTGTCATTTCCTCCTCATATAACGCTTTGATATTTTTTAGTTCTGCCGCGCTGAAGAAGTGGCAGACAGCCTTCTCAATGGCCCGCAATCTGTTCTTTAAATACAGATAATCGGGACGGAATGTTTTCTTTGTGGGGTCAAAATATCTTTGCGCTTGAGCAGTCTTCTCCTTGGCTTCCTTATATTTCCTAAACTCTTCCACCTTGAGGACATACTGATCCTTGGCCCTTTTATCATTTGGGGCCTTTACCCGGTTAAGCTCTTTCAACAAAACATCGTCAACGACTATCTGTGTGAATTTCCGATCAATTTTATCAATTTCCTCTCTGGTATTCTTATAGCACCAGATAAGATAGCG
>JAGLNJ010000148.1 GCA_023139575.1 Candidatus Omnitrophota bacterium
CGTTATCCAGATTGCGATGTTCTAAAAAAGCCGAAGGCCAGAGTTCCACGGGTTTACCCGTGGGCATCTACAAAAAAATAAAATAAATAAATAAAATTGTGTTGACGTCCACACTTATGGGTGGTAATATAATGTCTATGATTCCAAAACCAAAACTTACCAAAAAACAAAAAGAAGTTCTCAAGTTTATTTATGACAAGATTAAAAATACCAGTCTACCGCCTACTATACGGGAAATCGCTGCCAATTTTGGTTTCTCTTCTACGGGTACGGTTCGCGATTATTTGCGGGTCTTGGTCAATAAAGGATATCTTAAGATAACCTCTAATAAATCCCGGGCCATTGAAATAGTCCGCGAGGCGCTGTATTCTTTTCCGATTCTCGGGAATGTTCGTGCTGGTTTGAACAGTCTGGCCGTTGAAGAGATAGAAGGGTATCTGAATCTCGACAGTCTGATCTTTTCTGATGAAGGAACATTTGTTTTGCGAGTGAAGGGTGACAGTATGGTTGATGCGGGTATTTTGCCGGATGATCTGGTTTTGGTACGCAAGCAGAATATTGCCCGGACCGGAGAGACAGTTGTGGCGATGATTGGGGAAGATGCCACGGTGAAGAATTTGGAAAAGAGAGGGCGACACTATTTTCTTGAGCCTGCCAATCCGACTTATGAGCCGATACCGGTGAATGAGGATGTTTCAATAGTCGGTAAGGTTATCAGCGTGATCCGGCGTTTTCAGTAAGAAGATATCTCCTCAAAGAATAAAAGCCGGCTATAAGCCGGCTTTTTTAATAGTTGTAAAAATACTCAACGATTAAGAGCCGCTATTATTCGCGGCCTCCTGGTTATTTGAATTTGCCGCAGGGCAGGGGCGGAGAATATATATACGTGACGAATTCCGGCCGCGCGGCCGGAATTACGAGGAAGAATAGGCGGCCATCGGGCGAATTTCCGCCGCGTGGCGGAAAGCAGCCGGATACCGGGAATTCTCTTTAGAAAACAGAGCGCTATTTCCCATAAAGACGATCCAAAGGGCTTTGCGGGGTGTTGGTCAGATCTCGTGCCACATGAGTATAAATTATGGTCGTTTCCACATGTTTGTGCCCGAGTAATTCTTGAATTTCTCTAATATTAACTCCGTTCATCAAAAGATGCGTTGCGAGGCTGTGCCTTAAAGTGTGAACGCTGGCATGTTTGATAATGCCTGCTTTTTTTATGGCTATCTTCATTGCTGCTTCTGACGGTGATCGTATTATAAGTGAAATCGAAATATTTGACTCTTGATCGGACTACTTCAGATATGCGGAGTCCGGAGCCGTATAATAGCTGAAGGACGAGACGGGTTTTTCCTGTTATGTGTTTAAATAGTTCCTGAATTTCTTCGATGGTGAAAGCAACCGGCAACTTTTCTCCCCGTTTAGCCCGGATCGCTGTTTCTATATTCGTAACCTCTATATGGAGGATATTTCGAAACAAGAATAATAACGCGTTGAATGCTTGGTTCTGTGTTGAGGCAGATACACGACGAATTTGCCAATCACCTTTGTTAAAAGTATTTTGTAAATTTTGCAGAAAAGATTGGATTCTTAAATCTATTTTTAAATTCTTGTGATTATTAGAAAAAGACAAAAATTGGCTTGCCCAATAAGCATAGTAAGGGATGTGTTTTTCTTGAACAAAATTGTGAGAACGCAGAAAAGATTGAAAATCCGGTAAAATATTTCTAAACATACAATTAGCCTTGAGTTTGGGGCATGTTTATTGTAATATGAAACACTCATGCCCTTCGGACACAAAAGGGGATGAAAATAAGGAGAGGGTCGATAGTATTTTGAGTTTACCGAGTTTGTGTTAGATAATGAGGAAGAATATAATACAAACAAGGAGGTGGCGAGATGATGGATATTATATTGAGGCACATCTCATGAAAGATAAAAAAGGGCAGCTCGTTCTATTTCTGAAGTACTTTACAATATAATAGCTAGAGACATAAAATTTTATTAAAAGAAGGCTCGATATACAGCCTTGCTAAAGTATACATTATGGTGTATACTTTTTCTGGGAGGTAGAAATTATGAAAAATACATTAAGTTTAAAACAATTAAGACCTGAATTGCCAAAGGTTATTGCAAGCATTGATGAGAAATTTGATCGGTTTATTATTACCAAAAGGGGGAGGCCTGTTGTTGTTATGATGAGCATCGACGACTACGAATCTCTAATTGAAACATTGGATATTTTGGAAGACAAAGAGACGATGAAAAGAGTTCGAAACGGGGAAAACGAGATTAAAGCGGGTAAAACTCGTTCATGGAGAGATGTGAAGCGTTCATATGCCTAAATATAAAGTCGAATTATCAAATCAGGCCTGCAAAATCCTGGATCGAATGGTCATAAAAGACACTCTTTTATACAAGCGCATTGAACGCGCGCTTGATGATCTTGAAGTTGATCCATTTATAGGAAAACCTTTAAAAGGGGTTCTGAAAGGTCGATATTCATATAGAGTTGGTAGCAATCGAATAATTTATATTGTTAAGAGAAATCTGCTTATCATTTTTGTTATAGATATTGGACATCGAAGAGATATTTATAAATAAATGCATAAAATCATCTAAAACAATACAGCGGATTCCGCTATAGGCGGGACCGATGATTTTTGCGTTCGGAGTTGGGGCAAAAACATAATCTTGGATGGAAAGATTTATATCTTGAAATAACAGAATAATAGATCCCTGCTTCCCCAGGGATGACAGAGCTTGGGGGAGGCAAGTATTTTTAATCTCTGGCATCTTACCCACAAATAATTATTTCTAATTTCAGCATCATGTTGCTCCCTGAGTATGTTATAATACCACCATAAAAAGTTTTTAAATATGCGTAAATTAATATTCTTAATACTGTTGCTCATTGTGTCTCTTCTAACGGCTGCTCCCCTTTTTGCAGACGAAGAGGGGAGGAACGAGGAGCTTTTTGATTCATTTGTCACTGATGATATGAAAATCAGGATTCGTGATGTAGGGGTGTCTGATTCGCTAAGGGCAACGTCGGAGGGTGAAAAGGCATTTCTTTACGTTACGCTTGATTTTGTTAACACGAATAACCAAAAAAAGTTTGATTTATCAAAAAATATCCAATTTATATTAAAAGATGAATATGACAATACCTATTTGGCTCTCCCTGAACCTGAACATTATAGTCAGGTCTATCTTAACAAAAACTCACACTATCCCAGTTTATACCCCAACGAAGTTTATACACAAACATATTTTTTTGAACCGCCGTTGAACGCCAGCGCGCAATTATTTTTAAGTTTTGATGGGGCCCCGTATGATCTGTCAAATAATATTGTGCTGCATATTTCAAAGGACCAATACATGCCAGATGATAAAGAATCATTAGATGATGTGTTAAGAAATGGCATTAAGCTAAAAGCACTCAAAACAGATATTTCGGTTGCCCCTGGAGCGAGATATCCTGTGAAAGTAGAGCTCAGTAAAGAAATTAAGGTGAAACCCGCAAAAATTTATGTTATATCTCCTGATTACCTTTATGAAGATTTCTCTGGAGAAGGGATTTATCAGGTTAAAGTCCCCCCGCACCATCCTATCGGACCTTTTCAAATACTCGTAATTGCTGAATGGTCAAAAGGAGAAAATATGCCCACCTTATCAGATTCACTGACACTAAATGTTGTTGATCCTTTTAAAAAATGTCAAGATTCCTGTCTGAACGAACCCGATTAATAATTTATCTGCATTTTTCCCACTGCATTTTTTTCAATTTCTTGATTATTTGATAGGGCGATGATATACTAAATGATTAATTGATGAGGTTCCTCTGGAGCAGGATCCCCAAATTCTCCAATACATTTGTAAATATCGGCTAATTCATGGTAAGACTCAAAGTTTTTATTGCGTTTGTGGTTTTTTGTTACTTCGTAACTATTTCCAATAGCACATCTTGGGCTCAAGAAGATTGTTCTAAACACAACATCATGCCATTTGTAAGAAAATACATTAATCAACTTGATGCGTCTAAAACGACAAAATCTTTGGAGGATTATGTTGCGGATTTAAACTGCAATTCAGATGTTATCAACGCATCAATAACAAGAATTGCAATTATCATGGATTACAATCAATTTTTAAAAAAACGTATTAATTACTTATTGGCTGCCAGCAGTAAAATGATTGCGAGGCCGGATTTTATGGATTTTAGTGATACGGATGGCATTTATGCGGTGAGAGGGTTTTCTGAAAAGCTTAAGAGCATCACTGAGGAATTTGATAATAATACGCTGGTTTTCAAGGATGCTGTGGGCCAAAAAGGGGTAGAAGATCTACAGGGAATTATTTCGATATTAAATAAGTTGCGCGAAGATTTAGGACAGCAATACGAAGAGTTGCAGCAACTAAGTATAAATATAAGAAAAACAAATCAAAAGGCCTTGCTTGTTTCACAAGTAAAAGGCCGAGAGGCCATAGGCCATAGGGAAGTTGTTTTAAACAAGGTTGGGTCCCGCCCGCACGATCATTTTTCAAAGAAACAAAATGTAGAGATCGATATGCTTAGAAAGGATCTTAAGCAAGTCCGGATGGACTTTGCGATGGTCACAGCAAGGCAGAAAAAGACAGAAGATAAGGTCCTCAATGTTACAAAAGAATTGGCAAGTATGTCCCTGGATCTTTTTTCTAAAGACAAGATGTTAAATGACAGAAATATTAAGAATGGCGAATTAGAGAGGGAACTTTATGACGCTCAGGAAAGGCTCAATTTGGTTCAGCATATTATGTCTCAGAAGGACAAAAAGATTGCGGATCTGGAAGGAGAAGTGGAGATACTAAATAGCGATCTTTCACAAACTGTAAAGATAGATAATGTTTCTTTTGAGATTTCAGAAAATACAAATGAAAGCACGGCAAATACACAACAAGGGTTAAAAGCGAGCAGCCCTTCAGAAAAAGTGGGGCCTTCTGTGGTTATTGATAAATTGAAAATGAAGGAGATGGAGATCTTTCAATTGCGTGACAGGTTGAACAAGATGGAGGGAGAGGTTAATGCCTTGAACCGAATATTTAATTCTAAGGATCAAAAACTCCTCGAGCTAGTGAGTATGTTAGAAATTTATAAGGGCAAGCTGTATGATGCGCAGGTGGATATGACGAAAAGCAATGAACGAATTTTGGACATGGCAAGAGAATTAAAAGAACTTAAGGAAATCCTGAATTTACACAAAAAACAGGCGAGTAACACAAAATCCAAAGAGGGCCCGTTTCACAATAGAAAAGCGGGCACCATTCATTTGTTGAACGCAGGCAATATCCATAATTGGTCGGAAGATGCAATATTAAATCACACTGTTTCCGATATTGATAAGATAAATCAGAATATGCAATTCAAAAAAATCATCAACGATTGAAGGAGTTTGCATGCTAAAGAAAAACATATATGCTTCATTGTTAGTTGTTTTTGCCGTGTGCTTTTTACCGGGCTTTGTATTTGCCCAGAGCCCGCGTGATGCTGTAGTTAAAGTTTTTGTCACGGTTAATAAAATCGATTATTACCGGCCTTGGCAATCTCATGGGAGCGCTTTTTCTTCAGGGTCGGGTTGTGTTATAGAGGGAAATCATATTCTAACAAATGCACACGTTGTGAGTGACAGCACCTTTATTCAGGTAAGAAAAGAATCAAATCCTAAGAAATACACGGCTAAAATTAAGGCCATTAGTTATGAATGTGATTTGGCTTTGCTGGAGGTTGAAGATTCTGAATTTTTTGAGGGCATAGTTCCACTTGAAATGGGGGATTTACCAAACTTGCGGGACTCGGTGATTGTTTTGGGATTCCCCAGAGGCGGAGATAAGTTGTCGATTACTGAAGGAGTGGTCTCAAGAGTTGAAATTACTCCCTATATGCAAAGTGCCATGAAATTGCTGGCGATACAGATTGACGCCGCTATCAATCCGGGAAACAGCGGTGGGCCGGTCTTAATGGATGGTAAGCTTGTAGGTATTGCCATGCAAATCATCTCGAATAGTCAGAATATTGGATATACTATACCCACTACAGTTATCAATCATTTCGTTGACGATCTGAAAGATGGCAATTATGATGGTTTTCCCTCCTTAGGAATTATGTTTCATAATACCGAAAATAAAAAGTTGCGGGAGCATTATAAAATTACTGAAAAGGACGGAGGGGTTTTGATATCAAACATTTTGCCTTTTTCGGCGGCTGAGAACAAATTACAAGAAGGAGATGTGATCTTTGAGATCGAAGGTATACCTATCGGCGTTGACGGCACGTTTGAGTTCAGAAAAAGTGAACGTTTGTTGCTTTCCTACCTTATTCACTCTAAGCAGGTTGGTGAAACGATTAAATTAACGGTCAGTCGAAACGGCAAGCCCAAAGAAATTGGCGTTCCTTTATCGCAGTTTGTGGGACTGGTGCCTCCTCCTAATCATTACGAAAAACCATCATATTATATTTACGGAGGGGTGATTTTTACCGTTCTTAGTTCTGACTTGCTTCAATCCTGGGGTAAGATTTGGTGGGAAAAAGCGCCCCTTAATTTTATGAACTATCTGGTAGGAAACGATCGGTTGAATGAAGATAAAAAGCAGGAGATTGTCGTTTTGCTTAATGTCCTGCCTGATGACGTTAATGTGGGTTATCATGCTTACAGCGATAAAGTAATAAAGACTATAAATGGAAAGGCATTTGACTCGTTTAAGGAATTTGTCCGCATCATTCATGAGAACAAGAAGGATGTAATGATTTTTGAAACTGCTCAGGGAATGAAGTTAATATTAGATGCAGAGAATATCGACGCTATTAATACGGATATATTGTCTAGAAATAATATTCCCAGTCAGTATTCTGATGACGTAGCAAAATGGTTGACGCAATGAACTTCAGAATTAATTATGGGATTGTCCCGGGCAGTTGAGGGTTAAATAAGTTATGACACAATTTATATAATGTGATAAAATATAGTCATGAGAAAACAAATAAATATGTTAATGCGGTATTTCGTGGGAGTAGTGGCGTGGGTGGTGTTTGCATCCTGCTTGCTTCCAGGTGCAGACGCGGCCACAAATCTCTCTGTTTTGCCCCTTGGGGGTGAAAACAGTCTGTATCTCGGGCGAGCCGATTTTGAGTCCTCTCTGGACAAGGAAGTGCGGATTCGCATAAATACTGATGAGGGGAAGCAATATCAAGTTTATCAACGGCTCGAGGGCTCTTTAGTTAATGAGCGGGGAGAACCATTGGAGCGTTCCAGCATTACAACGGGTTCGTTGACAGGCTCAAATGCTTTTGGCACTATTTATCTGCAAAATGCGGATAGGTTAGGTTTTACGGATGATCTCGTTTATACCTCGGATCAAAGGGGTTCCAATGATTCGTTCACTTTGATTTATAAGATTAATCCCGAAGAAATTGGCCGGTCAGGGAATTTCACGGGACGAATCATCTATACTGCCCGCGTTATAGGGGGGGGTACTCAGAATCAACAGGCCTTAAATGTCTTCCTTGAGACGGCTGATGAATTCAATATATCAGCAGAATCAGCGAGCCGTAATAATGAACTCGCGATTAATACGACTGACAAGCTTGAGGACTATGTTGAAATTTCCTTTAATGGCAACTTGAACTCAAATTTAAAAATATTTCAGGAAGTCATTATTCCGCCGCGCAGTGTGGTAAATGATGAGATTGATAATGAACTTGTCCGGTTTGTTACGTCCGGTGGGAGCAATGGAAATCTTTATTTTCAGTCATCTTCTGCCATGGGACTCAAACGAGAGCTGATATATGAAACCGACAATGCGGAAGACCGATTTATTGTTGCGTGGGCCATCAATGAAGATGTGAGCCATCAACAGAAGGCCGGATTATATGCCAGTAAGGTCAGGTACATTGTTATGGCAGGGAGTAAGGAAACCTATTTCGATTTCGACCTGAATATAGAATCCCGGCCGGTTTTTAATCTCAAAGTGCAATATCCCCCGGAAGGGATGAAGTTCAATAAGTTACTGCCCATGGATCCTCCTCAAATCAGGGAGGTCATTGTTTCGGTGCAAACAAATTTGGGCCGCCCTTACCAAGTTATTCAGAGTGTTCAGAATCCCTTAAGTAATGAACGGGGGGAGAACCTTAAAGATGAGGCTTTTATGATAAAGGTTGAAGGTGAAGAAAATGGTTCTATAACATCCAAGTTTATTGATTTCACACCCGTTCCTATTGGAGATGTTCCCATATTCAGTTCTGGCGGACAGGGGTCATCAGCGGAATTTAAGGTGATTTATAGAATGAAACCGTATCCCGGCATGTTCCCGGGAAATTACCGGGTCGGGATTTTCTATTCGTTAGGAGAAATATAAAAATTAAGCCCTTTATTGAAAGGAGGTTTTAGTTAAAACCCTGCATCATAAGGGCAAATGAATCATAAAAAAAGGAGGCAACATGAAAAAATTATGCTTGTTAGTTCTAACGGTAGCAATCTTTGCATTGGTTGCGATTGGACAGGTTTCATCTGAGGATTTCATCATTGAAGTTGATATCCCGCAGGCGGATTCGGCAAACTTTCTTGTATGGAAGCTTGTCGCGGGGCAGCCATTCCCGGCAAATCCTGAACAATCCAATACGCTGAATTTTACGACAACGCTGACGCAATTTCAGGATGGGTCCAGTGCGTTTTTAGGTGACAACTTTTATGCTATCGATGTCTTCCCTACTGGGGGGGCGGGTTTGCTTAATGTAAATGTCACCTATGCGGATACGCAAAATCAAAATGGCTCTTTAAATGATGGTACGGGAATCGGAGGAAAAGGCATTGCAACGGTGGTTCGTGCTCCAATAGAAATTGATTCACAAAATCCTGCCTTCTTTGACGAAGCTCAGCTAAGCCGAACGTTATTGCAGGATGTGCCGGCCATAATTTTTGCCAGTGACATTGAAGATCCACAAGCGAGAGCAAGTTTTATGCGCATGTATGTGGGCTTAGCAACTGGTGACCCTGCTGCAACACCACCTGAACCTGTAGGTGCGGTTCCGTTTAACTTGGCAGATCAACCTGGTCTTTATTCTGGATTGCTTACTTTAACAGTAAGTCAACCATAACACTCTTTTGGGGGCAAGTTTTAGAAATTTGCCCCCAAAACAAGATTGGTGATAAACATGGCGAGAAAGATATTTTGTGCATTTATTTTGACTTTTTGTTTGATGAGTTCGGCCCGGGCACAATTGTTGATTGAAAAGGGGAAAACTCGTCAAGACATTGAACCGGGTACGACTGTCTTCGATACGATTTCTGTTCACAATACAAGTAAGAAGAAACTTGATGTTAAAGTTTATTGGCAGGATTTCGAATATGTAGCCCCTTATTATGACGGCGCGAAGGAATTTCTCCCGCCCGGGACAAGCTCCAGATCTTTGGCGGGTTGGGTGACCATAAAACCGACAAGTTTTTCTTTGCCGCCCCAAGCATCCCGTGAGGTAGCCTATTCGATAAAGGTTCCAAAATACATCAAAGGCGGGTATAACGGTATTATGTTTTTTGAGCTTGATGCCCAAAAACCGGATGAAAGATTAGGTGTAAGCATCGTGACAAGAATTGGATCTTTATTTTTTCTTGATTCAATTGATCGGGACAAGACCGTAAAGTTGGAAAAATTCAAGATCGAAGATGGTTCGTTGGCGGGCGCCTTTATCAATGCCGGTGATATTATCATGATCCCGGATGTGACGTACTTTATTCTTAATCGAGAGGGGATGGTTGAAGATCGCGGGGGATTAAGGAAATTTTATCTCCCGCCGGAGAAAAAAGCGGAATTTCAATTATCATTAAATAAAGAACTGAAACCGGGGAAATATTCCATCATCCTGACTTTTGATTTAGGTGATGGGGATAGTTTAGTGCGTGAAATTGACATTTTAAAGATGCCCCAAGGGGCTATTAAGTTATTGACTGTTCGTGAATGACATAAGAAATGCGGTGTAATGAAAAATGTAAGGTGGTGAGGATGGATTCTTTGACAGGTTGCGAGGGTGTCATTAAATAATAGGTGCAAAAATTGATAGTCATGACGCAATCAAAATTAAAGTGCTTCAAAGAATACGCAGCTTATGAGAAAATTTACCGATATACTGACAGGTGTCTTTTTAATTATATTCCTTTTTTCTGCAGGTCCAGCCTATAGTCAATATAATCACTTATATAATCACTATTTACGGGAAGGTATTGCGGCCTTAAAAAGGGGGGAACACCTCAAGGCCCTTTTTTATTTTGATACGGCCAATGGGATTCGTCCGAACAATGATGAAGTGCGGAAATATTTAAATCTTATTAAAAGGATCAAGGAAGGGAAAATTCAGGGATATATAGAACAAAAGACGGAAATTCAGAAAAAGAAAAGATATCCCGATGTCGAAATAGTAAGTTTCAAGAAAAAAGGTAAGAAGGCAAGATTTGTTCCCGAAAAAGATCTTTATGCCAAGAAGGCAAAGCGTTCGAAATTAGTAACACCTGATGGTCAAGAATTTGTGCCGTTGAGTACTCTTGAATTGGATGAAAACTTATGGCAACTTCAACCGAACACCCTGCTTGAGATTGGAATTAATAAATCGATCATCCTGAAGGGTAAGAATATCAGTCAATATCTTGTTATCCGGCCAACTTATGCCAAAGTAGAAAAGATTGACTCTGATAACATTAAAGTGACGATGTTGGTGCGTGACGTAACGTTGTTTCATGTTTGGGATGGCAGGGGACGTTGGACGTTTAATCTGCGGGGTGTGATTCCCCTTCAGCCAAAGGCCCGCCAAAGAGAATTATTCCAGGAAATTGGGGAGGAGTTCGTCGATCCTTTCATATTCGGATATTCAACAACCTGGAACGGGAACTATACCGGCAACAGTTTAGATAATTTAAAAGAAAACAATGTCACCTTTACGCAGTGGCTGGGCATTGAAGGAGAAACTCCATATGGTCAAGTTTATGGTTCTGTTAATTATTATAAATTTGAGGACACGACTGAACGTGTTGGGGAGCGAGTCGGTTTGGTTGACGGAAATATTGGCCCATTTGAGAATTTTACAATACGTGGTTTTGATACAGAAAAGACATTCTCCGAACTTTCAATGCCGGGCAGGAGTTTCAGGGGTTTCCTTCTAGACGCCTACGCCTTCAATAAAAATCTCAGTTACTCTGTTTTGCAGGGGCAAGACCGCGCCCAGTTTTTGTTCATTTCACCCGGAGCCTTTGAAGAGCGTAAATCATTTGTTGAAGGTGCGCAAATGACATTGTTTCCCGAGGGTGATTATTCAATGTCTTTTAATTATGCTCGGGGATATGGTGAGGCACGAGCAGCTAATTTAAAGGATAGGGTGTTTTCTATTGTTTCCAAGAATCGATGGGACAAATTCCATCTCAATGCAGAATTAGGTTATGATGAGGATGCCTTCGGCAAGTTAGGCGGAGTGTCTTTTAGAGGCACAAACCATCAGTTTAATTTTAATTTTCGGGACATCGAGAATGACTACGTAACAGTCACTGGAACACCTGCCGGGCAAGGGGAGATTGGGGGAATATTGGATTTTGATTGGTTTCGCGGGCGATTACGGTTCAATACGAACCTAGACATCTATCGAGACCGCCAATTGCCCAACCCTGATTCGCCGGATTCCGTGAACATTGAAGGCAGGTCACGCATTAGCTTCCCGGTGGGAAAAACGGTCAACTGGACGACGTCGGTTTTTTACACTGACACGCCGCAGTTGATTTCACCAAGCCGTACGATATCCATTAATAATAATTTATCGAAAACATTTCAGATGTGGCAAAGCCGCAACCTGATAACCTATTTAGGGCAGACGTATCAGCGCAGCCGTTTTGATGAATCAAGCACCTCGGAATATGACCGCTTCATTCTGGCAGCAGGGGTGCGTTTTCACCTATCCCGCAATTTATCATACTTCGCTAATTATGATTATGGATGGGTACAAGATAAATTTAATGATACAACATCAAATCCGCATGTGCTTTCAACGGGGTTTAGTTATACAACGAAATTGACAAAATATTTATCGGGCTCATGGAGACTTTCCTATCGAAATGAAGAGGAGAGCGATGGCAATTTCAGCTTCCTTGCCGGCGAAGATAGTCTGCGAGGAAGTCTGGGACTCAGTTACAGGCCGAATAGTGATTTGGAAGTTTATTGTGATGCTGGGGTAAGAAATGTTTGGTCGGAGAGCCCGGATAACCCGGCATTCAATGAAGCGGATGTTCGAATGGGTATGCGATCCAGTTGGGATTTGATTTTCCGATGGAATCCTACTGGAACCATCGAAGGCTACGTTTTCAAGGATAAAAATAGTAATGGACTAAAAGAATATAATGAAGTTGGCGTCGAGGGGATAAAGGTAAAGATTGGGCAAAAAATCGTTGAGACCAAATCAGACGGGAAATACACAATACAGATAAAAGCCAAACGGGTCTTGGTGAAATTGGATCTGGATAGCGTCCCTCGAGGTTTCATATTAACAAATAATGCGGTAAAAGAAATTTGGATAAAGCACAAGGAAAAATATTGGCAGGATTTCGGGTTGAATGTGCAATCAGGAATATATGGCGTATTTTTCGTTGATAAAAATCAAAACGGTTCTTACGATGCAAATGAGAAAACAATTCTGAATGCTCATTTAACATTAGATGGGAAGAAAAGCGTTTATTCTGATTTTGAAGGCATATTCAATTTTGAGAATGTCACGCCAGGAAGGCATACCATCCGTATCGATGTAAACTCATTGCCGATGGAATATATTCCTCTCATCAAAATTAAAAAGAAAATTAACGTATTGGAAGGAACCACCTGCATCTTCAACGTGCCGTTGCGGGAGGATGTTGAATAATTATTTTGGAACTATGGTCCGCAATATGATTTTCTGCTCGTCATAGAAAAATTCTTCGGTGGTTGTGATCATTTCCTCACTTGTGGCATTTTCCTTCATAAGCAATGACCCGTCTTCCGGGGCATTTAATCCTGGCATAACCGGTATGTACACATTTATCTTGAAGCTTCGGGATATGTCACCTGCCAGGGCGGATGATACAAGGGCTAAGAGTATGACATGGATGCATAATGTGATAAAAACATTCTTTGTCCGCATGATGCCCTCCTTGAAAAAAAAGCCCCTCGAAAGTCTCGAAGGGCCACAAGATTAACGGAACTAACTAAATCCCAATTAGTTACGGCAGCCAGACAACCTTAGTTCTTGCTTTTTGCGACTTTAGGTTCACGGCTTTGTGCCCTATTCTTTCGAATAGTTTACCTTTCAAATTATCACTTAAAGTATAGCATATGGAGACCCACGAGTAAACTCCCGGGGTCTAGCGAATTGACTCACATTAAATGTTACCGAAGGATTCTGAAATCAGCTTCGTTGACTCATAATGGATGTTACCCTTAAAGCATAGGAGGTAACACAATTATGAGTCCAAAATCCAAAGAAGAATACACGGCCATTATGGCCAAACATTATAAAAGATCCAAAAAGCGTAGTCAAAAGAATATAATCCTTGATGAATACTGCCGAATAACGGGATACCATCGAAAGCACGCCATTAGAAAACTCAACCACTTCAAATTTTTCGTCAAACCAAAACATAAAAAATCAGGAAAACCATCCAAATACAACCATCCGGAAATCCTGCTGCCTTTAAATAATTTGAGACAGAGGTTGAAAATAAACAATTTTTCGATGGCCCATTAAATCTTACCCCAATTGTAAGCGCTTATACTCTCATTCAATGGGCCTTAGATGGTAAGAATCAAAGTAAAGGATATGGTTTTCCATTTGATCGTCCTCAGGTCATTTATGCCCAAAGACTTCATTTAATTTATTTACAGATAGAAGAACTTACAAAAGTCTCTTTCAGTCATGACTGGCGTGATAACAGCCCGTTTGCAAAAGTATGTGGATGTCTAAAAAAGCCGAAGGCCAGAGTTCCACGGGTTTACCCGTGGGTGAATGTAAAATTCGCCCGAAGGGCGTCGAGCGAAGCTCGCACAAAAAAATGTACCAAGTGCCACGGGCTTGCCCGTGGGTATCTACGCTTCTATTATTGACATCGACGAGATGTAATAAAAAATGAGGATTTTTAACTATTGCCGTTTGGGCGGATGAGATAAAAATAACCCTCCTTTTCGGAGAACAATTTATTATGTCTCGTCGATTGATATTATTTCGTGCGAAATAAAAGAGGGAAAAATTATCACGTAATAATCCCTGTTAAACGAACCCTATCTAAGATCGAATCAAAGATTAAAGTATTCGATAAGCTCCGAAAGGCTCTGCGCATCACAGTCTCTGAAAATAGTCCGGGACTTAATGACGACGGTCATGATACGTGCATCAAGACTATTGAAAATGGTGTAAAAGATTTTCGCTCATGGTTAATATCAGATGAGCGTTTTTCAAAGAGCAATGATTACAAAAAAATGATCGTTCAACTTGATCAATATTGGGAAAAACTATTTGCAGATCCCATTACTGTGCAAACATCTCAGGGAGAAGCTACAATTCAGCCGCAAAGAACCAATAATATTCTCGAGCGATTTTTTCGGGATTTGAAACGAGGCTATCGGGCTAAAACTAAAACAAACTCAATGAGTAAAACGTTAAAAGCAATGTTGGCGCAAACACCATTGGTAAAAAACTTAAAAAATCAGGAATATTTCAATATTGTCCTGAATGAAAAAACAACTTTAGAAGAGCGTTTTTCTGAAATTGATGCCAGCACAGTCAGAAAAGAATTAAAAAAATCACAAGAAAATTTAGAAAAAATTCTTCCAAAGATACGACGCATAATTAAGATGCAGCTTTGCCAAAATGTATTAATGAGATGTTTTTTGCAAAATCCAACTGAATATTGTGCCCATAGTTAATCAGGCAATTGCATTTTCGATTGTCTTTTTGGAACAGAATAGGTTATGAAAAAAAAGGGCAGATGTGGAAACTACTTTTAAAGTAAGCCACAACTGCCCTATAATGGCTCCCCACTCCAAAACTTAAACGCACCATTCGGACTGCTTTTTACGGCCTTCCTCTGTATTCCATCTACAAAGGCTCCGGTCTGGAAATCGAGGTTGGCTCTCCTCCCCGAATCATTGTCACAGTCACCTTCTCGCCAACACTGTATCGCCCACATTATTTGCAGTAATCAACATGGCCCCATTGGGTAATTTTCAGTTGGGCTGCTCACACACATCTCTGGATGACGGCCAGCCATAGTTGGCCCCGACGTCCTGAGCGCAAATCAAGCCGTTCTGACATTCATTATCACCATCGCAATCGCCTTGTCCTTCCGAGCATGGCCCACAGTCGCGACACCAGTCAGGACCTGATTGAAATATAGCGCAAGGTCCATCGGGCTGCTCACATACATCTATGGTTGGCGACCAGCCATAATCAGCCCCGACGTCCTGAGCGCAAATCAAGCCGCTTTGGCATTCGGAATCATTGTCGCAGTCACCATCACGGGCGCCACAGGGGCCACATTGAGAAGGTAGGCAATAATCAAGATGTCCGGGAGAAAGGCTACAGGTGTCGGAGAACTCATTTTTCAAGGAATAATAAACAGAACGGGGAGTCATAATATCCGGGTTGTTAGAAATAGGACTTTTTTGAGCGGTCATTAACCCCGCCCATTCCGGATTGAATTTATTGTCCGGCATGGAACCAATCCCTAACACGGCCGGATCAGTGAATCCATGGTCTTGAGTTCTGACCGAAGGTGTCCAATCGCTGCTGACCCACGCACAGGCATCATGAGGATCAGCTAGGGCATAGCCATTCCATTGATCAGAGTAATTAAAAACCACTCCGCCGTTACAAGGGCCGCCGAATTGAACAGCATAATCTTCAATATCATTCCAGGCAGAAGTCACCCAATCGGCTTGGTCATCAGGATTTTCAGATCCATCTTCCGGGTGATCAAAGTCATCTCCACTATCCCAGGCATCGACTCCGAATTCGGTGATAATTAGGGATTTTGTCGGGAAATGGTTTTCAAATTCTTCAAAAAGATTAGGATTTGGGTTAGGCCAGCCATCAAAGTTTCGACCCCGATAGGCATTAATCCCGACAATATTAACATTCGTCATATGATCAGCATGATCAATCACATCCTGGGTCAATTCCGCCGAGACCACAATAACCGGATGAAATGACGATCCTTCCGCGTTTCTTGCGGCCTGTGCCAAATCATTCATCAGTTGATAATAGCCAGTAGCCTGGGCAGTGCGGTCGCAGCTTGTTCCACCATGAGGATAACATTCATTACAGAAATTCAGGTTATTCTCATTGCTTAAACCCCACATCAGAATCGCCGAATCATTTTTGAAGGTGTTAACATAATTGACAAAATCATTCATCAAGATCATTCGTTGGGACGGCCCATCCGGAAGTGGAAAGGTATAATCGATGTTATGGTTGATCCAATAACCGGCAATGACTTTCAGGCCATGTTCACGGGCCTTTTGCAGTAATTCCGGTGTGACATCACCCCAGGTGCGGATGGTATTGGCATTCATATCTTTCAATAAGGTGAAATCGCGGTTAAAGACAGCCGGATCTTGATAAAAATTGCTACCAACATCACCACAAGCATACGCTCCATCGGGTGAATCCTCACTATGTTCAAAACGTAGTTCCGGATAGTTTAGAGGAAAAGGACCAGTATACCAACAATCAGCTGACCAGCCATCGCCACGGCCGATAAAGTGACCAACTGGAGTTGGCGCGTAGTTAACTCCTTTCACGAAAAAGGGCTCATATGTCCCATCCATATCATAATCGACAACAAGCTGCCGGCTTTCGATTTTGACACGTTGATAGGCTTCAGCGGTTGTGAAGCCTCCCCAGAAAGTGACACCTAATAGAGCAGTTATGAAAAATACTTTTGATTTTAGTAGAGTAACGTACATATCAATTCCCTTTTTTAATTTTTGAAATTTTTTTGAATTTGTACTAATTATTAAAAGTATACAATATCTAGATCTCGGAATCAAGATTCCATGGGAGCTAAATGATAATGACAAATAGGAAAATCCTAATATATTCTTGCGGTTAAGAAGGTAAAAGGGTAATATGGTAGCATTCTTAAACCGGAAAGCAGAAAGGGCTTCGTCTTGAATACTATTGACCAGAAATACCAATCACTCTCAAAACTTATTAAAATTGGGCTAAAAGGTTTTTGTATGGGTATTGCCAACAGCATTCCGGGTGTTTCCGGTGGGACTATTGCCTTTATTTTTGGCATATATGAAGATTTGATCGTTGCGATTAATTCTATAGATATAACTTTGGTTAAATACATCCTAAAACGGCAATGGAGTCAGGTTAAAGATCATATTCCATGGCGATTTTTGATATTTATTTTTGGCGGCTCCATCCTGGCTATTTTTTCCTTGTCAAGAATTATTAGTTGGCTCCTTGTTAATGAGCCTGTCCTGATAAATGCCTTTTTCTTCGGGTTGATTGTTGCCACTATTCCGATTATTGCCAAAAGCATATCTGTTTGGAACATCAAAACATGGTTATGGCTCATTGTTACCACTGTTGCTATGTATTTGTTGGCGGGGCTTGTTCCTGTTAATACCCCAAACTCGATTCCTATTGTTATGTTAAGCGGAGCTTTGGCGATATGCGCGATGATCCTTCCGGGGATATCCGGGGCATTTATCTTATTGTTGATTGGTAAATACCAATATATTATCAATGCGGTGAGTGATCGGAACCTGTTTACTATCACAATTGTTGGTATCGGTTGTATTGTCGGTCTCTTGACATTCGTCCGTGTTTTAAAATGGTTGTTCAGTAATTATCACGACCAAACCATGGCATCGCTGACGGGTTTGGTTATCGGTTCAATGCGAAAGATATGGCCCTGGAAGGAAACTTTACGATCAATCACTTCTCATAAAGGAGAGGTCTTGCCTATAGAACAAGTCAATTTTATTCCTGCTGAACTCACTCCAGAAATAGGGGGTGCGATTGGCTTGTTTGTTTTTGGTTTGGTCATAGCGGCAGCTATGAGTATGGATGCCCCTCGGAAAGTAATAAACAAATAATTTAAGAATTAAGTCAGGTTTTGACATTGCTTCATCAGCAAATGAACCGCAGCTGATTGAGACGCACCGATTTTTTCTTTATCCTCAGGAGAATAGGAAAAGGGAGATGTCTCATTGAGGATGTCCGTAACAAAAAGGAGGGCGGCGGCATTACGGTGGATATGTTTGGCGGCATGAAGAAAAGCAGATGTTTCCATATCAACAACATCGATATTATTTTCAATGAGTGAACCGGTAATAGTTGTTTCCAGGTGAATGGATCCGAGCGATGCCACAGTGACTGACTTATCGACTTTATCGACCAGGGTATTTAAGAAATTCTTCTCAGCAAGGGTGGATTTGTCAAAAGTGCAGTTTTGTAGTAATATCGCGGTAAAGCTTTCCAGTGCGAATGCTTTGTTTACCACCACTAAGGAGCCGATAGCCAAAGATCCTGCTTGTTGTATCAGTCCACAGGAGCCTAGAAAAAACAAATTCTCGCATTTTGTTTCATTGAGATAAAGCACAGCATCTCCCACAAAAGGAGCACCCATACGCGTGTGGATCAAGGTGAAGCTTTCATGATTCCCGCAGGCAAAGCATTGACCCTTTTTCCAGTCATCTATTTGAAATAATTCCAGCATATGCGGAAAGTAGAAAGGGACGAGAATACAGTTTTTTCTTACCTGTGCGGGTTCAAGCCCGAAAAGATCTGTGAAATTATGGTTCATGGCGTAAAAATTATTAATATTAAAAATATTATGTTAGAATGTCAGCATTATATACTTTTTAAGATAATTTTGGTATTTTTTTAAAATATTAAAGACGGAATATGAAATATCGAGAAATAAAGAATACTGATCTTAAACTGTCGCAAATCGCCCTGGGGACATGGGTTTTTGGTTCAGATATGTGGGGCGGTTCAGCGGAAAAACCATGTATCGATGCCGTAAAAACCGCCCTGGATTGCGGTATTAATATTATTGATACGGCTCCGATATACGGAAAAGGCCGATCAGAAACATTAGTTGGCAAGGCGATTAAGGGCATGCGTGACAAAGTGCTGATTGCAACCAAATGCGGCCTGTTAACAGAAGGCAAGCAGGTTTTTCACAACCTGTCCCCCGCATCGATCCGTAAGGAATTAGACAAGAGTTTGAAGAATTTAGGTGTAGAGTATATCGATTTGTATCAATGTCACTGGCCGGATCCAGAAACACCTCTTGAAGATACATTATCAGAATTGATCAAGATGAAGGAATCGGGGAAAATACGGTATTTTGGTGTTTCAAATTTTGATTACTCTTTGTTGTATAAAGCTCAGAGAATGACGGATATCACCTCTTGTCAAGGACAATATTCTATTTTGGAAAGAGGTTTGGAGAATGATGTCCTGCCGTATACCTTTGACAATGATATAGGAGTATTGACATATGGATCGTTAGCTGGAGGCATCTTATCCGGTAAATATACTGAACCGCAAAAGCTTGCTAAATCAGATGCCCGGACATATTTTTACAAATATTATCAGGGTGAGATCTTTAAAAGGGTGACAGATATTTTAACGTCACTAAAAGATATCAACAAGCCGTACAATCAGATTGCGATAAATTGGGCAAGGCAAAGAAGAGGCGTGACCAGTGTTATTGTGGGATGCCGTAATCCTGAGCAGATACTCAATAATATCAAATGTCTTGAGTGGGAATTGACATTGGACCAATTAGAGTTGATTAATAAAACAAGATTATGACTTCAGTGGATGAAGTAAAAAATTATATAGCATCTGAATTTCCGCAGTTTGGTGTAAACAAACAGCATGAAATGGTCAGGTTGATATACGAGATTGCCAAAAGGGAAAATTGCCCCTTTAAAGATGTTTTAACTCAAGAAAAAAAAGATGATCGTGATTATGAAAAAGTTAAAACGTTCTTATTGAAAAGGCGATTCCCTTTAACATTAAAATTAGAAAAGAATCCTCGTTTTTCAATGACGGCTTTGAACGTTTCGTCAGAGAATGAAAGAGACGTAGAGCAGCAGTTGGCAATCCTGCCAAAAATATTTTATATTGAAGAGGCTGTCAAGAATTTTGATTTAACGAAAAGGCTGAAGAATAATTATCCCCAGATCCCGCAAATAATAATAAAAAGCTACAAAGATTACAATAAGTTGCATCCCTTTAATCTTCAAGAATATAATAAACGGACGGATAAAATGTTTATCATTAAGGAGAACTATGCTTTTCTTCTTAATTGTCCTTGTACAAGCGGACGGGTATCCTGCGGTTATAATATCCTGAACGTCGGATCGGGTTGTAGCTTTGAATGTGTTTACTGTTTTTTGCAGTCTTACAGTAATTCACATGGGGTGACAATCCCGGCAAATATTGATGATTTTTTTGCTGTTTTAGATGGAATTGATGTGCCAACGCGTATCGGTACGGGGCAATTTACCGACTCATTGATATTTGATCACATTACGGGATATTCAAAAAAACTTATAGGATATTTCCGCCATGAACCGCATTTGACTTTAGAATTTAAAACGAAAAGTGATAATATCAGAAATATTATTGAGGCTGAACCCGCAAGAAATATTGTTATATCCTGGTCCTTAAATCCGCAAAATCTTATTGATGGGGCGGAATATTTCACAGCCAGCCTCGAACAGCGCCTGAATGCCGCGCTAGCCTGCCAGAAAGCCGGATATCATATCGGTTTTCATTTCGATCCGATTATTTTTCATGAGCAATGGGAATCAGAGTATAAAGATGTCATCGATCGAATAGGTGACACCTTTGCGCCAGAAACGTTGAGTTTGATCAGCCTCGGGTGTTTGCGGATGATGCCTAAACAAAAACAGGTAATTGAAAACCGATTTCCTGACGCGTCAATTCTGGATGGTGAGTTTATACTCGGATACGATGATAAATTGCGCTACCCTTTTGAACTCCGGGCTGATATTTATCAGAAAATGGTGAAATGGATTCGCAGTCGTAACAGGGAAGTGACAGTTTATTTGTGTATGGAATCTCCAGATATGTATAAAAGGATTGCCGGAGACCTTTCCTATCGATTTTAATTTTAAAATACATTATTAAAAAAGAGGTTGCAAAGTTCAGCAGACATTTTTAAACTAATACCCTAACAACATTTAAATTGCGGATAGATATTTTTCGAGAAATATTGTCAGAAATTGGCTAATCGAGTTTTTTATGGGTATTTCAGAAATTTTCAGTTCTTTTGTGTGGGGTATCCCTACAAGGTAGAATTTATCAATACGTTATCGTCATGAAAAAAATATTAGTCATATACAAGGTGAGTTCCTATAAGCAATATCTGGCTAAGTTAAAAAAGCTGGACAGCTCGTCTTTGCAAAATAAAGAGTTGATTCGACGGTTTAAACATACCCATATGGAACATTATCACACTTTGGAATACGCCAGAGAGCTCTTTAAGAAACTTGATGTACAACCCACAATCGTAAAGCGAGAGCAAATTAAAGACTTCATGGGATATGATCTTGTTATAACGATAGGTGGGGACGGGACGTTTTTGTATGCGGCAAAGGGACTGCGTAAACAAAAGATACTCGGGGTTAATTCTGATCCAAAGTGGAGTGTAGGCCGATTTTGTTTTGCAAATCGCGACAACCTGGAGGGGGTTATTAACAACTATTTGAAGAAAAAAAATAAAACCAAAACGGTCAATCGTTTAACCTTCGCCTTAAATGGCAAAGAAACCGATGTGCAAGTTGTTAATGATGTGCTCATCTGTCACAAGAACCCGGCAGCCATGAGCCGTTACTATATTACGTTAAATAAAAGAACAGAAGAGCAAAGGAGTTCAGGCCTTTGGGTGGCGACTGCGGCAGGTTCTACGGGTGCGATACATTCCGCTGGAGGAACAGTTCTTCCGATAGCGAGCAAACAGTATCAATATATGACAAGAGAATTGTATCCGGCATTCGGAATTAAACACAAATTGAAGGGCGGCCTTATTTCCCCAAGATATACTATTTCTATCGCATCTCTTATGGAAAATGGTGTGATTTATGTTGATGGCTCGCATCAAAAAACCTCCTTTCGTTTTGGCGATAAAATCCAAATTAAACCTTCTGCCGTGCCGCTTCGTATTATTGTAGGATAAAAGTAAATCTGGAGTTAAACCCTATTGACTATGAACATCCTTTTAACCGAACTTCTACACTTGCAAAA
>JAGLNJ010000149.1 GCA_023139575.1 Candidatus Omnitrophota bacterium
GTAAAGCAGAGAAGCAGTTATTTTAAAATGAGCATGCGGAATAATTCATATAATTTAAAACATCTCGCTTTTTTTATCAGGCATTATTTTCACCTTCTTGCCCGCCGCCCTCTTTTTTTCAAAAAAATTGGTCATCAACGCCCCGCAATCATCCCGAAATAACCCTTCACGGACTTCCACTTGGTGATTTAAGGCATTATGCTGCGCTAAATTCACCACTGAGCCACACGCACCTGTTTTCAGGTCTCGCGTGCCATAACACAGCCTATTAATGCGCGCCAAAACCAGCGCTCCGGCACACATGCTGCATGGTTCGACCGTAACGTAAAGACAACAATCCGTGAGCCACTTCGCAGAAAGCGCATTGCAGGCCTGCGTTATGGCAATCATTTCGGCATGGGCGGTCGGGTCTTTCAACATCTCAACCTGGTTATGGGCCTTCGCAATAATCTGATTTTGAAAAATTATAACAGCCCCAACAGGAACCTCATCATGTTCAGCGGCGATTTGCGCTTGCTGCAGGGCCTTTTGCATGTAAAATTGATCTTCCGCATTGATGTCAATCATAAATTTTCTATCTTTTATAAACCGGCAGGGATACAATAATGACTGTACCTTTGCGCAAACTGCTCTTTACGGAAACGTCCCCTTGGCAAGCTTTGATAAGGGCATATACAATGGGCAGGCCGAGGCCGGAATTCTTTTCCACCCCTCGTTGCTTTGTGGTAAAAAAGGGCTCAAAGACGTGCTCTAAATCTTCTTTAGCAATGCCGATGCCTTGATCGGCAACCTCTATCTTGACGCGTTGGGTTAATTTACGAAATGATGTTTTAATACTAATGACCCCGCCGTTAGTCATAGATTGAATAGCATTGTTAAAAATATTCTCCATAACATGCTGAAATTCGATCTCGCCCATATTTATCGATGGCAGACTTGATCCCACTTTCAACTTGAAATAAATATCTGCCTCTTTAGTCTGATACGATTTAAGCCTTAATATTTTGCGTATCACAATACCCGGAGCACAATGAGCGGCCTTAATACCCACACGCTTTCGATGCAGTCTCGTGAGCCGATCAGTCGTATCACAACAATAACGTATACGTTCATTAATAATTTCTAATTTGCGCACCAATTCCAGATATTCTTTATAACCCACATACTCGTATTCACGGTTCTTGTACTTCTTTATCAAACTCTGGGTGCTTAAGAGTACCGCCTGCAGGGGATGATTCATTTCCTGCGCGGTCCCCGAGGCAAATAACTGCATGGCCTTCATTTTTTCTGATTCACGAATCACGTTCTCAAAACGCTTGCGGTTTCGTATGTCCCGGATAATGGCATTTACGCTAATAATCTTTCCCGCTCTATACAACGGCGAGACGTTGATTTCAACCGAAATGTGGCTGCCGTTTTTGTGTATCAAGACAATCTCTTCATGAATTTGCGCTACACCACGTTTTGCCAAAGCAAACGCGGCATCAAACTTGGACACCGTGTCTGGAGTCACAAATTCCGAATAGTGATGCCCCTTGCCCTGTTTAAGGCTTACATTAATCAGCTTTTTCTGCGCCCTGTTGATATACATGAGCCGCCCCTGCAAGTCAACAGTGATAATCCCGTCCCCCGCGCATTCACTGATCAGACGGTAAAGGTCTTCGGACTTTTTCATTTCTTTCTGCATGTCGACCTGTTTGGTGATATCGCGCGCAACAGACAGGATGAATTCTTTCCCTTTATACGGCATGTAAAAAGCCGTAATATCGACAGTTTGAACCTTCCCGCCTTTTTTTACCCGCTGCACTTCGTATTTCAGCGGACGTCTTTTCCGCTTCAACTCCATAAAATAATTTTTTCGCCAAGTGCTGATGCTGACTTTTTCTTTAAAAAAATCGGTAATGTTTTTTGATAAAATATATCTACGTGAATAGCCTATATTGTGAATGGTAGCATCATTGACAAACACAATGCGGGCTTTGTCGTCTATCAGCATAAGCTCGTCGCCGATATGATTAATCATTTTGGTAAAAAAGGGAGACTCTTCAAAAGGGAGGGAATACTTATCATTCTTCACACTCGGTTTCGGGAGGAATTTTTTATTGCTACTCTTCTGTGATGTGGCTTTGCTTGGCATAAGAATGGAAAACGCGCCTGGGGGGACTCGAACCTCCAACCCCTTGCTCCGTAGGCAAGTGCTCTATCCATTTGAGCTACAGGCGCA
>JAGLNJ010000015.1 GCA_023139575.1 Candidatus Omnitrophota bacterium
CTTTCTTCAACCAATCAAACTTCTTTCTCATCATACTCGCACTTTGTCCTTTTATTCTGCCTATTACCGCACTTACTGCATACTTCGGTGGAATGATCATGATCGAATGAATGTGATCTACTTGTATATTCTGTTCTTCTATTTCCACCCCCAGCATTTGTCTCAATATCTTCGGTTGTATCTTCCCATAATATCCTTTCAGCCCAGGATTCAGGATGCGTCTACGATATTTTGGTATCCACACTACATGATATTGTGTCCGATAGACACTATGTCCTGATAGCCTATTTTCCATTCGCTCATTATACCACCAAAATATCGCAGCCGCAGGCATTCACCCACGGGCAAGCCCGTGGAACTCTGCTAAGTTATTAGAAATAATTTAAATAACGCAAGAAATCACGTCTTTGCCTCAGTTGCTCCTGCTTCATTTTATTCTTTTTTATTTTGACCATTCGCGCTTCATATTTTTTTTTATTTTTTTTAAAGGCTTCTTTGTTTTTTGCCTCCTGCTCCCGCAATCTTTCAGCCAGCTGCACATCAATAATATTAAAATCCTTTAGTAACTTCTTGAGCTCCTGATCGGCCTGATCCGCCAACTTAAGTGTTTCTTCAATGGCCTTATGGCTTTTCTCTTTTTCCTCAGAAATCAATGCTAAAAGCACGGCATCTTCAGCCCCTACCATACTGTAATAAAACTGATTTAACATATCATAAAAATCACGGCCGCCGACAGGAGGCGTTATGTCTTGTAAATCTTTTATGGCCTTCTCTATCGTGGCAATGCGCTTGTTGATAATACCACGCGCTTTCTCTTTATTATCGCCTTCTTGAAATTTATCAAATTTCATATTTTTAGCTGATAAAATTTTCTTGAGTTCATCATCAATATGTGATGTCTTGTTTAAAAACGCCATCACCTGCTTGCGTTCTTCAAAATTGACCCTTAAATCTTCGGCACTGACATCTGTTTTGGCATCAATAATGTTGATTGCAGATTCAACTTCCTGCTTGGGGATATCAACAGCTTCTTGCTCATCTCGAATCAGCTCCTTTTTAATAGAAAGCTGTATGCCGCTTGCCATCTCAATAATGACTTTTTTGTCATCCTCCTCAATGATCTTGCCAGAGACCTTTTTCCCCGATTGCAGCATTATCGTCTCAGCGGAAAGAATAACGGGATGATAAAGACCCACGCAGAGCAATCCACAAAGCAATGTGAATAATATGTTTAAGTGCTTTTTCATATTTACTTTTCCGTTAAGCGTTCACAACAGGCGACTTATTACATAAACGGCTTGGTTAATAAATATAACATCTAAAACGGGAAAATGATAGGGCAGGTCTAAAATGGTTAAATTTATTTGGGCCAGGGATTATTATTGCGGACGTACTTGCCATCATTGGTACGTGCAAAAAAGTACTCTACTAAAGGATGATTAACGGTGAGAGGGGCTTTATCTGTCATCAAATTATTTTCGGCAGAATATGTAACTTGTTGCGATTCATGAACTAAGACGCGATACCAAGGTTGTTCACGCTCTGGTTGAGACTGATTGCCTAAATACCAGGCATCACTGGCCTCACATTGGAGGTCATAATCCACCACAAGCCCTCTGTATCCATACCGTCTGTGCCGAACGATCTCTCCAGGGCTGTAAAGCGGGCCGTTGGAAATTTTGTTCAACTCGTTAGTATCCATGACCGTAATTTCAGAGGCATATTCTTCCGGATGGCAGCGATGGTCTACTTCTTTAAATAATTCTACAATGAGCTCTTGATTAACAGTATCGTCTTGCGATTTATAGGCGTGAATGAGATTTGACAGCAGCCGGCTCAAAAGCGATACAGCATCTATTTTGCGTTCTTCAATCTTGCTATTATCTTTCCCCCCGTTTAAGAAAACGATTTCCTTCTCTTCCACAACCTTGCCTTCATGATAGCAGTCTATCAAAATCATGCGGTCGTTATATTTGGTCCATGCCATAAAATGGCCGGGAAAATTGAAGCCTTTGATATCAAGACCTAATCGTGAGCCTATGAGAATATAAAGCCCGACTAAACTGATGGGCACCCCACGCTTCTGATTGATCACGTAATGAAGGTTGCAGTTTTGCGGATTATAATAATCGGTTTGAGCCCCGCGAATATTTTTAATAACAAAAAGAAAGCGCGCTAATTCCAAGGCGTCAATTTTTTCATATTGCGCACGATATTCATCCGCCAACCGGTCCAGCATATCTTTAACATTCTCAGAAAGATGATATTTAAAACCTGTTTGATATTCAGCCAGCCTGGTTAAACCCCATTCAAGCTGCCCCAGCTCATCTTTAATATCAAAAATCTTATACCATACCCCCTTGAGCCCCTCCCGGTCTTGTCCCCTAAAGAATTTATCAATAACGTCGGCTCGCGGCTGCACAAGCTCGACGGGGAGTTTCAGGATCTCTTCTCTCAGCCCAGATCCATAGCCTTTCAACTGTTCAAAAAGTTCTCTTTGAACATCCCGGGACTCATCGTCCAGAAGATATATAATAAAGGGTAATTGTTTAATATCCAACATTTATGACTCTTTCTTTTATACTAGATAAAATATATGAAATACGATTAATAATAAAGAACGAAATTGTTTTTTTTCGAATAGAAAAAATAATCGTCAATGCGCACAACCGAGATTGTCTGCGCATGGCGTTTATTTTCTTTGATAAGCCAACATCACGATTTTGCGAATCAACTGTTCGTACGACATTCCGATCTTTTCTGCCGATTGCGCGACCTCATCAATCTTTGCGATACACGGGTTGGCATTCGGCTCTATGATATACACCTTCCCCTCAGAAGTTGCGCGGATATCAAAACGGATATAACTGTGCATATTCAAGGCCCGATACGCCCTTTTACAAACTTCATTAATACGTTCCTCGACGCCGTTCGCCAGTTTTCCTGCGAAAACACTTTTGATACCCCAGCGATCACGATAATTGTCATCCCATTTGGCTTTATAGGTCGCCACACGTGGCTCGTCTTCCGGCAATTGCCCGAATTTAAGCTCCCTCGCCGGAAGGACTTTCAGCCTCTTATGCCCCATAACCGTTACATACAACTCCCGGCCTTCGATATATTCCTCAGCGATGGCATCCATCTTCATGTTGTCTTGAATAAATTTTATGCGTTCCACAAAGGCATTTTCATTATCAACGACGGATGCCTGCGATATCCCACGAGAAGCTTCTTCACAAAGCGGTTTAATGATCGCCGGCAATTTGATCGTCCGGGGACGCCAGATACGATGCCCGCGATAAAATGTATAAAATCGCGCAACCCGCAGACGATGAAAACGGAGGATCTTTTTTGACAGCGCCTTATTATTACAGACAAATAAAGCGTCAGAGGATGCCCCTGTATAGGGCAGGCCGATCATCTCGAGGAGAGCCCCGACGTTTTTGTCAAAATGCGTTTTATTATTAAACATCTCAACTAAATTAAAAATCACACCCGGCTTAAAGTCCTTCACCTCATCAAGCAGAGGTCGAATGTCGTTATAAATACCCAATAAACGCACCTCGAAGTTGTTTACCTGCAAAGCCCGGCAGACATCATTTTCTGTGTACATATTTTCGGGATCCGCGAACTCTTCTTTAAAGTCATAACCGCGCGGCGTCGCATAGGCGGTATTGAAGATCAACAGAACTTTAAGTTTTTTCTTCATCATTTCTTCCTCTTTTTCTTATCACCCCGATACCATCCTGTATAGAGGTAATTCATGATTAGCGTGGTAATATACGCTGTCAAACTCATCAGGATAATCTGTTCATTATCTTTGGCGACCAGTTTTAACTCGCGGGATCTTTTAACGATGTCCTTAAGCAGGTCATTGATGACATATTTCTTTTCGCCCGTCCAGAAAGCGATGTCATTCAAGATTCGCCGGCGGTTTTTCCACAGCAGCTCGTTAGCGGTCGGCAGTCCCTTTATTGTTTCGTCAAACAAAGAAAATATCTTCATCAAGTTATCGTCATGAAAATCCGGAAAATCTTCCGCCCGGAGCAATTGCTTACGGCGGTAGAAATTCTTAAGCGTAATCTTAAGTTTGCGGTAATGCCACAACTTCCTCCCCTTAGACACCAAGGGCGCCTTATCTTTTATCCCCTCAATGAGGTAGTCAACATATTGCAATTTCTTTAGAGCCTTCCACCCGGCGTAATGTTTTTGCCATTCACTTCCCGGTGTCAACCACACCGCACAAGTCTCGACGAAATCTTCATCAGGATGGAATTGAGCGTAATACCCCTCTAAATGGCGAACATAGCTTTTACTATAGGGACGCACTTTATAGGTGTCCCCGTATTCCTGGGAAGGCGAGCCAAAGATTTTCCGCCACTTTCTCTTTTTATGCAAACGATAGGCATACGATAAAACATGGCCCGTTTCATGACGAAGGAGTTTCATACACCCATCTTTCGTGTCCCCTTCCGCCTCGAGCATCATCTTTTTTTCTAAACGTGTGAGCTCAGGATGCGCCAAATAAAATGGAATGCCGATGACCGGCTCATTTTCCGGCGTCAACCATTCATCCGCCAAGTAACATTCGGGTTTAAAATTAATCCCCTTACCATCAAGTTCTTTATAAAGCTGCTGAATGCAGTCCTGAAGCCACGTCCCTTCAATCTGAATGGGTAAATCACAGATACGGAGCTTTAAAAGATCTTCTTGTTTTATCGTGTCAAGATCAATTCTTTTTTTCTTATCCAAAAAATTCTTCATGTTGTGTTCCACTCGCACGAGCCTCACTTAATCTAGAAATTTCGCATTTCCACTTTATGAAGCAGTTTGGCCAATTCCCGTTTCTTTAATAGTCCCGGCTGTAAATTTAAAGCATTTGCTGATCCTGTTGCCACACCGAATTGCAAACAGGATTTAAATCCCTTTCCTCTGGTATAAGCGTAAAGGAATCCCGCCACTAAAGCATCACCACACCCAACGGTGTTTATGGTGTTCTTCTTAGGAGGACTGGCCAACCAGAAATTCTCCCCATCAGACCCGACAGCTCCCTTTCTTCCCAATGAAATAATAATATTCCCCACCCCCTTCTTAAATAAGCATGTCATAGCCTTTTTGATTTGGGAAATGGTCATGACCCTTTGCTGAAGCAAAAACTCCATTTCTTGAAGATTCGGTTTGATCAAAAACGGCTTGGCTTGCAATCCCAAAAACAATGGCTTACCGCTTGTATCCAGGACGACTTTTTTATTTTTCCCTTGGGCGATTTTTGTCAGCTCGCGATAGAAGGCCTCACCTGCCCCGGAAATATTCCGGCCCGATAAAACCACTATCCGGCACGACTTGATCAAATCGATAAATTTCTCTTTAAATCGCATTCTTTCTCTTCTGCTGATCCGTGGACCCTCTTCTAAAACACGCGTCAATTTACCGGTGGACGTATCGATCATAGTAAAACTCGTCCGCGTCTCCCCGGCTATCTCAACAAAGTCTCCTATTATCTTTTCTTTGTGGAGCTGACTCTTTATGTATTCACCGGCAGGACCTCCTAAAAAACCTGTAGATAGCGTGCACACGCCAAGTTTTTGCAAAGCACGTGAAACATTGATCCCTTTACCCCCGGCGCTGTAGAATGTTTGATTACAGCGATGGTCTTCGCCCAAGACTAATTGCTTCAGCTTTATCGTTTTATCAATCGCCGGATTTAATGTCACTGATAAAATGTATCCGTCCATAACTCAATCTTCCATCAAATTATTTGCTTGTCGAAAAATTCATTTTTTGCTAATATGATTATTTATCTGCAAGGATGCAATGACCACAATTAAACAGGATGTATTTATGTATTTAGGCCGAGACCGCAATATTAGGTATATTGTGTTGCTTCTATTCATAATTTTTTGGCATACCTCTTTTGCCAAAGCAGAACAGACTGCTCAAAGAACACAGCACTTCCGCATACGCCAAGAGCATTTTAAAAAAGACGGCGTTCTGGTATCCCAACCACATTTTCTTGATCGACAGTTGCTTAATTTATTTTTCCAGCAATCCATTAAAAATATTAATGACTACTCCCGATGGCTCAAACTTAACATCACCTATTCCAAAGACCCCGGAAGGGATACTTGGGCCCAACCCCTTGAAACCCTAAGCAGTAAAAAGGGCGACTGCGAAGATTTTGCCTTTCTGACTTCCAGTGCCCTCCAAGTATTGGGTTATAAAACCCATATTCTGGCTCTAACAACTTCTGAGAGAGCCCATGCTGTTTGTGCATTTAAATATAATAAAACTTATTTTTGGTTCGATAATGAGAAACTCAAAAAGACACGGGCTAAAACATTAAATGATTTAGCCAAATTATTAATGCAGCGTTATAAATATTCACGCACTCTTGAATTCAACCCAAAAACCTCAGGCTGGCGACTTCTACAGAGAAAAACCTAACGTTAAAACTATTTTAGATAGGTCCTTAATTCCATCCAAGTCTTTTTTCCGACGATCCCGTCACCTTTCAGGCCATGATCCCCTTGAAATTTTGCGATAGCTTTCTGGGTTTTTGCCCCGATTTTACTATCTATGGGCCCATTATAATAGCCGGCTTTCTTGAGGGCCGACTGAACCTTGTCATAACCAATGTCTATCCTTATGAGGTTTTTCTCATCTTTCCCGGCCGAAACCGCAGTCAATGCTGAAGATGTTCTTTCAACACGGCGCATCTTAGATGAGTTCATGCGATCTATTTCATAGGCGATATCTTTAATTTCATATTTTAATTCATTAATTTCTTCATCTCTCTGGCTCAATTGTCTCTCTAGTTCTCCTATACGCATCTGTAATTGTTGCGTAAGCTGCGGGCTTTTCGTTGTGGCACATCCTGTCAATAAGACGGCTAAACCCAGTAAAAAAAAAGTCTTTTGCGGCACCATGAACCTCCTTTTGTTATTTAAAAATTTTAAAATCCCATATATCCTTAATTCTTGCGCCTGTGTCCCCAAAAACACTATACCTTATCGCTCACTTTATGTATTCTATCATAAAGATCAATTTGCTCTATTCATATTAAAATTTTTTTTAATAAAATTGCAAGAGCCAACAAAAAAACCATCTCCTTACTCGCGATGGTTAGGTGCAAACTTCTGCTTACAAGATCATGCCCTGTCATCAAGGGATGCTTGATGGGAAGTCGAGATTGCTAAACCTGTTGATCCGCATTAAATCCACGTTAAAATCACTCGCTGACTCAGAGTAGTGCAATTTAAATTCTTGCAGGGCCTCATTCCTCTCATCGAGACGGTCCAGACTATATTCAAATCCCGGCTGTATCACAGGGACACCGCCTAATTTAATTTTCTCCCTTGTGCCTATCACATCCATGGTGCCCAGATAGGTGTATTTATCCTGCTGCACCTTAAAGACGACATCCATCGGCTCCGTGGCAGTGGATGTGCCCACGGGAATGGTAATCGAACTGATCCGATATTCTCCCGGAGGCAATTCAATAAAGAAATAACCCGGCTTTACTGTCTGCGTTTCCCAAGGGAAGCTCTGCTGACGGGCCTTATCCCCGATGATCAGTTTATAAGTTTTATCTGATGCCGCAAGCTCGTTAATGGAAAGCTGCACATAGCTCGTCTTGACCACCCCTTCAAACTTCGTCTTGCCAAATACATAGCCGGTCAGAATAATTTCATCGGCAACTTCCTCATTTAATGGTGAAGCCGTCTCCTGCTGATTTGACAAATCTTCTTCCGTTTTTAGCAACTCTTTAATTTGGAAAAACTTTTCGGCAACAGGCTCTGCCGGGAATTCGCCCATAACAGGCTTCACCTGTTCTGACGTGGAAACGCACCCGTTCAACCAAAAAATAAGCACCGCTGAAAGGATTATATTTGTTCTTGATCTAATAGTAATCATGACTCTTCTTTGTCGCAAATATTTTGCTTTTAATTGCAATTTTCCAGAAAAAATGAAACAAAATAAACTGCCTCGGGGAATCAGACCCGAAGAAATTAAATCGTTGCGGGGATAAGGAACTCACCCTGTTTGTGTAGATATAATACCAAAAAAGATGCCATATTCCAAGGGATTATCCAGTTATCCATATCCAGTTATTACCATTTGGATCGGGTAGGAGGCGGAGTCACC
>JAGLNJ010000150.1 GCA_023139575.1 Candidatus Omnitrophota bacterium
AGAACCAATACATTATATACACTCTAATCCGTTTTTCAAATAGAAATTAAAAATCGGTCTCTCGTGGTTTAGATGGGAAGTGTCCGAATGTCTTCCTGGGCAACTATTTCCGTGTACGCTGCCGCCGTCCGTCCATATAATTTTTACCGAACAAATCATCGCGGTTAAACCCTAAACTTGCTACGGCGCCATCGGGATCACGGTTGTAGGCCCGGCAAAAAGCGGTCACCTCTTTCATGGTCTTGTGGTCCCTTTTCGCTAACTCTTCTAAAAGAAAAGCCCGGATCTGAATCTCCATTATGAGATCTTTGGGCAACAACCCCGCCTCATGCGATAAACGATCACGATAAACCGTACTCGTTGACATCCCGACCTGGGTTTGCTGTTCATAGTCATATTTATAGATGTGTGACAACAAGACCTTCTCCTGCTCCATGCCGCTGGATTCACTCACTTCATCAATAACACGAAAAGGCTTCATACCGGAATGATAACGCTTAAGCACAATAAATACATCAACAAGGCGTATCAACTGCTGCGGAATGTTCATCGGCTCATTCTGCAAACGGATGATCGCCTCCCGGGAAGACAGTGCATGAATCGTCCCGACAAAATACTTTCCGATATTAGCGGCGGTGATCATGTCCCGGGCTTCCTCCCCACGAACCTCACCGACGACAATACGTTCCGGGCGCATACGCAAACTATTTTTGACCAAATCGGCCAAGGTGAAATCATCCCCGCTTTCCAATCGAGAGCAGCTATAATCAAATTCTGTATTCAACTCTAACGTATCTTCCATAACAACAACACGATCCGTCTCCGGAATAAAGCTGAACAAGGCATTCAAAAGAGTCGTCTTTCCAACACCAGGCCCCCCGGCAATAATCATATTAGCCGGACGGATAGACATCCCTTCCATATATAACCATAAATGCGCCGCAACCTCATAAGTCATCGACCCCTGGTCAATAAGGTTTAAAATACTCAGCGGTGACATCTTGGCCTTGGTGATTGTTAATTGTGGTCCGAAAGGGGCTTTAATAATATTGATACGCCCTTCCAGATTCGGTAATTCTATGTTCATGACGCATTCCGTCTTTTTGCGCCCGGAAAACAAAACTAATTTTTTTACAAAGACATCAAGCTCAAAAAGATTTTCAAATCTCTTATCCACGGAGATAAGGCCTTTTTGGGAATGATGAATGTAGATAGGGTTGGTGTCATTAATAATAATGTCCTCTACCTCCAGATCACGCAGCAAATCATGGATAACACCATAAGATAAAAAATCTTTGACAAATTGATCCCGCACCGCTGGATCGGTAAGCTCCTCCATTTCCTTCTTAAAATCGCCCTTTTCATCACTATTAAATATTTCGATAAGAGCCTCATTGACAAATTTGATTTTCTCGAAAGTATCCTGTAATAATTTTATCTTGCCATACAAACTCTTAATAATCTTCTCTTCAAATACCAACCTTGCCTTTTTATCCATATTTTTCCCTTTTTAAAGATATTTATTGTTCTTTTTGAGGCCGCGTTAAGACAACAACAGCTTTATCACTACTCAAATATTTTTGCGCTAATTTACGTAATTCAGCCTTGCTGACATTATCAATAAGTTGGGGATACATCGTGTAATGATCATAACCAACGTCATAAAGTTCATCTAATGTTGCCATAAACCCTAAAGCAGAATTTGTTTCTGTGCCCATTTGGAAAGTCCCTTTGAGATACGATAATGTATCTTCTAATTCCTGGTCGGAAACAAAATCCACACTAACTTGATCGATGATCTCAAGAAGCTTATCCCGTACGGGTATGATTATATCATCCTTCGTTAATACATAAAAAATAATAATGCCAGTATCATGTCCCGGCACATAATTACCGCCAAGCGTGTACGCCTGACCTAAATCTTCTCGTATCGTTGAAAATATTCGCCCACTAAATGAAGATCCTAATACTGCCGTCAAGACGTCTAAACCATAGCGGTCTTGATGATGATAACCCGCCCCCTGAAAACCCACCATAACCATGGCCTGCTGTTTTTTGGAGAAATTTTCCAGCTCTTTACTCTTCTCCAACCCTTGAGCACGAATGCTCGAAGGCGGAACATCTTTTTTTTGTAAGTGGGCAAACTTTTTATAAAGGAGATTCTCCATCTCCTTAGAATCAATATCGCCAAAAACAGTAATAACCATATTGTTCGGAACAAACAATTCATTATAAAAGGCGATGATATCATTCCGCGTAATTTTGCCAATCGTCCCAGCGGTTCCTAATTGATCTTGACGGTAAGGATGCTTGGCAAACAGCATTTGCAGTAATTCGCGTTTCGTAATATGAAATATACTGTCATCCTGTTGCAGAATTGCCGTAAGCATATCCTTTCGTTCTTTTATCAACTCATCTTCATTAAAGGTCGGGTTCATTAAAATGTCAACGAGCAGATCAACACACCATTGGATATCTTGTGATAAAAACTCCATCTGAACACCAAAACTATTGCGCCCGGAAAACCCGGCTAGACTAGCTCCTAATGACTCCACCTGAGTTTCAATACTTGCAGCATTGCGACTCTTCGTCCCCTTTACCCATAAGTTGGCCGTTAACTTCGATATCCCATTTAAATCATCCGGCTCAAACAACAAACCACCATTGAAGGCTACCTGCAACGAAACAAGAGGGAGATTATGATTTTCTCTGAGTAAAACGGTCAATCCATTATCAAACTCTATTTTACGCACAGCTTGCGCCGCTTCAGAGGGCGCCCCTTCTTTCACGGCATCTTCACCTTCAATTTTTTTCGGTTTTAAAATTACTTGTGATGTTTGCTTAGCATTCAAATATTTTTGCGCAACTCGCCGAATATCCTTAACCGTTAAGGCTTCAATATCGTTAACATATTGCCGTGCATATTCACTATCACCCAGAAAAGCCTCATTAAGGGCAATGGAATACGCCACACTTCCCGTCGTCTGTAAACGGCTGATAAATTCACTAAGAACTTGTCGCTTAGCTTTTTTCAATTCTGCGGCACTTACGCCCTTCGTTTTGATCAGAGCCACCTGTTTGGTTATTGCAACTATTGCTTCTGGTGCATTCTCATAATCTAAAACAGCATCTACCCCGAAAACACCGCGGCCAATAGGCGTGTAATTAAATGAATAAATCGAACGAACTATCCGCTCCTCCTTCACGAGAGCATTGTAAAGCCGTGAACTTTCGCCTTGTCCAAATATCATAGCCAAAACATCCATTGCCGGCATATCCTTATGGGTCAAACTTACCCCGCTATAAGTAATGGACAGCCGGGCCAACTCCGTAGGATATTCTTCCTCATATTGACGAAAGGAAATCTGGTCTTTCACCCGGGCGATATTTCTTGGAACATATGATTTTCTCTCAAAATCGCGAAATGATTCCTCTATCTCAGGCAAAATTTCATCCGCCTTGACCTTCCCGGCAATCGCCAAAACCATATTATTGGGAACATAATACTTCTTAAAATATTTCAAAATGTCATCTCGTGACACATCTCTTAGCAACTCGGGATAACCAATAATGGGAATGCCATAGGGATGTTGCGGATAAACCGTTCTGAAAATAAGTTCGCTGACATAGCGATCCGGATTGTCGCGCAACATGCGCATCTCATTATAAACGACCTCGCGTTCCTTCTCAATTTCTTCCGGGTCAAATTGGGCGTTTTTTATCATGTCGGAAAGAATATCCAACGCCTTGCTAAAATTATCATGCGGCAATGAAATAGTGTAGATAGTGTAATCAAAACTCGTTGAAGCATTAATCACGCCACCCAACGATTGCACCTCTCTCGAAATGGCTCCCGCTTCCCGATCGTTCGTCCCCTTAAATAACATATGTTCTATAAAATGCGACAGTCCTGCCCCTAAGAATTCACCCTCAGTCGTTGAACCCGCTTTGACAAGCATATATAATGATACGGTAGAAGTCTGAGGCATCTCAGATATTAAGACAGTTAATCCGTTATCCAAGACTCGTTTTTTTACATTAAATTTAATGTCCGAGGGACCACTGGAAGAATTTTTTGCCAAAATCGGCAAACCCACACTAAGAAAAATGCAGAATAAAACCCCTATTAATATTCTCTTTTTCATAGAAATTTATGTTTTGTCACGTTTTTTATACTCATTAAGTAATTTACTAATGTCTTGGTCAGCATTCCGGGCGATTTGCGAACAAATGAAGATCAGTAAAGAAAACTGCCAGCAATCTTCGGGAGCCACAATCAAACCCGTTCTCACATTTTCCCTTTGCTGCAGTTTATTCTGGTGGTGCTTAATAGCTTCACTGAGCCGTCCTTCATAAACGTCTAAAGAACAAGTGTGATTATTATAGCGCAATGAGGGGAATTGAATACCCCTTACTAACAAAAAATTAATTACAGTGTCTTTATTGATGGCTTCATCAATATCGAAATCAAAACCTTCAAATTGAGGAACATTCGGCGGCAACAGGAGCGACGGCCGCTGAACCATCACTTCCCCCTGGCGAACGACAGTATCACCGATATTGATGGATGATTCCGACAATAAAATATAAGGAACGAGGGTGTTCTCGAAAGAATCCAAGCCCTGAACGCGGGGCCGTATGATTTCTGTGCTTTTCAATGCCTTTTCCCAATGTTCGTATATATCCATAAAAAATCCTTAAATGGCGGAGAGGGAGAGATTCGAACTCTCGAGCCATCTTTCGACAACCACACGATTTCCAGTCGTGCTCTTTAAACCGCTCAGACACCTCTCCAAAAATTTTTGGATCTCGACCCTAACTAGGGGGAGAAATCTTATTTTACTTTATTAACGCCAATTTCTTAGCTCTTGAATATTCCTTAATCTGCCGTTACTAATCAGGACTTACAAATTAACACCAAAAAAACCCCAAAATTTTTCTTAGATTACCATAAATAATTCAGAATGTCACACTTTTAATTAAGTATAAGTATATATTGGATGCGCAGACACTGCCGGAAAGGATGAACAGCAGAAAAGGACTTAGACTTTAAAAATCATAAGTAAAATAAAAGCTGCTATTGTAATCACGATACCCGCCCAAATACGGTATTTCAGCACTAATTTATCAACCAGATGAACGCGTTTATCCTCTAAATTAGGCAGAAGCCTTGTTTTGAGCCCATATTCTTTCTGTAGAGCCTCATTGAAATGCTGGAACGCCTCTTGAGAAATGATCAGCATGATACCTACAAAAAAAGAAAATGACAACATCAAATATACGATCAACTTGATTGATGCCTCAATGCCTAATATTTCGAACATGTTCCTACCTCCTGTTTATAATAAGTGATTACTAAATATACGTAATCATAGCAAGAAGCCATACGCGCAATCAACACAAAAATGTTTTTTTTATGTTTTTTTAAATACAGCACAAACCTCAAAGGGCTTGGCCAGAATCACCCCTACTCTTTTGAACGCCGCTCCTGCCGCTCAAAAACATCCTCTAAGACATCGCACATTGTCTGCGGTGAGAACGGCTTAGCTATATAATCATCAACCCCGTAAGCATCTGCCGCCCGGGCAGCACTTTTTTCCTTGATCACGTCCCCCCGTTCCTTGACAATAGGCCGATTGGGCAGCCAGCGCCATTCCTGTTTCTTGTCAACATAAATCATCTCACCTAAACCGCTAGTCACAACAATCATTATATTGATGGTCGCTTCATCATTTCGCAACTCTTTAATGATCTCCCGCCCATTCATATTCGGCATCACAATATCAAGCACAATAAGATCCGGCTTCTCGCTTTTGCACAAGTCCACGACCGATTCAGGAAGTGTTGTGCTAATGACGTTATATAAATCTGTTCGTTCAAGTGTCTTTTGCACTAATTGACATATATCTTGCTCATCATCAACAATAAGAATTTTTTTCATAATCAACATTCGTATAAAATTATTAACTAACGAAGGGCGTCTATGCCCCGCTGACAAATCTCTTTGGCATAATCTGTCCAAACGCCTTGACCCCAATATCGGAAACAACTTGTTTGAGATAATAATAAATGCAGAATAGCCTCTTTGTAATTTTGTGAATCAACATCCACTTCTTTGCCGTCAAACTTCTCATGGAAGGCCACACTTAATTGATTCATCGGGTCTAAGACATCCTCATAGCCTCGAACCCAATTTTTATCACTGGTCCATGATCCCTTATCCAGATTGAAATTTGAATCCTGCCCGTGCAGTTTTTCAATCGCTTTATCGCTGGCACCCGGCGCTAATTCATCAATTTGTTCCCAAATACGATGCTGCGAAACAGGCTGCACCTTGATAAAATCCGCTTCATCCGCGCCAAGACCTTTTATAAATTCTAAATATTCCGAGCCGTTCATCGCTACCGTTCCCGTCGTGCCGATCTCGCCATACGCCTGATGATAGGCCGGAGGGAATTCGTTCATCATGACCCCTCCGTTTTCACCATCTCCTATTTGCAGCACAAAGGGCGGAATATTCGCTTTACCATAATCTTCCCGACCTCGCCCTTTAGCTTCATAATAGGGTTGCATTTGGGCAACAAGCTTCGTATCTGACCCTTGCGTCTTTATCAGTATAGTGATCTCTTCGGTTTCACCGGAAGAATTTTTGGCAACCAAACGGTGCGAAAAATGCGGATGCCGGATACCCGAGCCGTCCATATTCTCAATAGTATGTTCCTGAACCATCAGCCACTGATATCCGCATTCTTTTAGAGCTTTGATATATTCATAACAAACATCCGGATGAATCGGTAGATGCATCTCCGGGGGTGAAAAACCTTTAACCCGCCTTAACGCTTCAGCGCCGAAAATAGAACCAAAATGTTTGCGCCAGGCCAGCAAATGCAATTTAATATCAGGTATGGGCGTGGAAGTCACCACTGAATGCGACCACATGGTCCCCAGCCACTCCACGTTTTGATAATATTTTTTATCACAAGTCACCCGTTTTAAGTTCTCTAAAACCTGCCATTCCCCCATCTGAGGAAATCCCCAAAAAAGGTTCCCGGAATAGTCCAGCATGATGCGTGGATTTTTTCCTTGATCAACGAGCTCTCGGGTGATATCCGACATCCGTGAGTAGCAATTTAAAAAAACCACCGCATTATGATTATCCCCCATATCCTGATGCTCCATCATATGCTGTAGATTAGAAATCAACTTCGCGGATTTCACATCATCACATGAGGCGGGAATCGTCGGTTGATGCATATGCAGAGCAATACCGAAGGCCGATTGCACCTGGTTAATATCAATATTTGAAACAGGGGCATAACAGTCTTTCTTATGGCTGGATAATTTTGATAAATCTTTTTGAGAAAACATTATATCAGGATAATCATTATTTGGTTTTGTCATCATAGTCTCCCAGCTTTCACTTTTTTCTTAATAGTTTTTCGTTTCACGGCCCTCTTCTTATCTGAATAATACTTCGCACAATTCATTCCTTTGAAAATATTATCGCGCCATTCAATTTCATTGAGCCATTCTTCATCAATGCAGTTATTTCTGATATCATCATACAAACGCGTAAAGCGCCCGACGTGATCATTTATTCTTTTATTTGCATAAGAAACCATGGTTCCGGTCTTCATAATAAAAGGCCAATCACTTGACTCAGCCAAAACCAACTCCCTGGCCGCCTGATTTAAAGCGCGTTTTAATAACCGCGGGTTCATTTGCCCTTCCATCGCCGGTGCAATCGCATTGACTAATTCATTCATGCGTTCTCCGGCAACATGCAAATGGGGATACACCCAATCATTCGTTCCCTCCAGCCAATACTCACTATACCCCTTATATCCCCAGCTTGAATCCGAAGGTAAAGACATTTGATTTGTCGGATATTCCTCAAGATATTCCGTGGGGGTTGTCATCATGATATTATCCTGGTCACAACAAATTTTTCTGGCCAGAAAGTCAATCCACATCGGGCCTTCATACCACCAATGGCCAAATAGCTCAGCGTCATACGGGGCGATGATGATCGGTTTTCGATCCATATGATGCGACAAATGTTCGATCTGTTTTTCCCGATTATGCATAAAATTTCCGGCATGACTCGCCGCTTTTTCCTTTGCCCAATCCGGCCGGTAGGCTTCCTTATAGTCTGTTGACCCGGTGATGCGCCAATACTTCATACCCGTATTAATCCGAATCCCCTGCGGATGGATATAGGGCTTAATATAATCAAAATCCAGCTCATAACCAATGTCTTTATAGTATTCGCGGTAATCTACATCTCCCGGATAACCTTCTTTCGCGCTCCATACCTGTTTTGACGACTCCCAATCCCGGCCGAATGCCGCGACCCCCGACGGCGTATAAATCGGAGCATAAACCGCGTAACGGGGCGAAGGATCCGCATGCATGATCCCATGAGAGTCAACAAAAAAATACCGCACGCCTGCGTCTTTAAGGATTTTATCTACTCCGGAATAGTAGCCACATTCAGGCAGCCAAAAACCTCGCGGCAGCCGACCAAAGGCCTTCGCATAGGCATCCACTCCCATATGGACCTGCGCCTTGACACTGGAGAGATTTTGGCGCAAATTGGGTAAAAACCCGTGCGTAGCGCTGCACGTGATAATGTCTAAATATCCCAAATCTTGAAATTTCTTAAAAGCCGATACCAAGTCATATTCATATTTTTCCACAAATAATTCCTTTGCCTCGGTAAATAACTTCATATACATAAGAGCTAAACCATGATAATGCGGCTCATACGAGGTGCGGTCAATTTCTTTCAGGGCTAATTCAATCAGTTTATTGATATGGCGAATATAACGTTCCTGCAACAAAGGGTCTTTAAGCATATTTACCAAGGGCGGGGTCATGGACATGGTGATACGAAAATCAATCCCGTCTTCAACAAGCTGTTCAAAAACCTTAATGAGAGGAATATAGGTCTCTGTGATGGCCTCAAAGAACCAGTTCTCTTCGAGAAAATATTCTTCCTCCGGATGCCTTACAAAGGGAAGATGCGCGTGCAGCATCAGACAGACATAACCTTTTGGCATATGAATTGCACTCCTAATATTATGAGGATAGTTTGGTATTATACTTTGTTTGGGCCCGCTCTACGGATGTGACAATACTTCTTTTTTCTATCTGATCCGCGGATTGGGCGACAAAATCTAGAGGGATTTTTCCATCCGGTAAAGCGAATCTGAGGGTGAATGTTC
>JAGLNJ010000151.1 GCA_023139575.1 Candidatus Omnitrophota bacterium
TTAATAATTACTCAAAAATTAAACTATTAAATCATTTATGAAGAAAACACCGAAAAAAATTATAAACAAGGCTATTTCGGTTATTATTGTAGCCTTCCTTACATTTAGCCTGATTTTGCCCCCAGCCTATGCCCAGGAATTGCTTGGCCTGCCTGCACCCGGCACAATGGTAACAATGAGTGAGGCATTTACGCCACTACTGTTAAGAGGTATTATTATTGACGTGGACAACCCCTTTCATTTTGATTTCATTATAGATACAGGAAATCATAATTTAGACAATAAAGGCATTGCGGAAGAGTCGAAAAAAGTCATCAAATACTTTTTAGCATCCTTGACCGTGCCTGAAGATGAGCTTTGGGTTAATCTGTCACCCTATGAAAATGACCGTATTATTCCACAGAAATTCGGTGAAACCGAAATGGGCAGGGATCTTCTTGCCCAGGATTATTTTCTAAAACAATTAACCGCGTCCCTGCTTTACCCTGAAAATGATCTGGGTGAGAATTTCTGGAGAACGGTTTATGCTAAGGCATTTGAACTCTACGGGAAGACAGATATCCCGGTTGACACATATAACAAAGTGTGGATCATGCCTGAATCAGCGGTGATTTATGAAAATCAGGATACCGCGTATGTTCAGGAGAGCCATCTGAAAGTGATGCTTGAGGAAGATTACCTGGCATTGTCTCATAATATTAAAGAAACAGATACCGACGCCAAGGCAAAAAGTTCCCTGTCATCGAAAATTATCCGGGAGATCCTTATCCCCGAGATAGAGCGGGAAGTAAATGAAGGTAAAAGCTTTGTTCAATTGCGCCAAATATACAATTCACTTATATTGGCCGCATGGTTTAAAGAAAATCTCAAAGAAACAATTATTAGCAAGGACTATGTAGATAAAAATAAAGTGATCGGCGTTGATGTCGCTGATAAAGATATTAAAACAAAGATTTACGGCCGTTATCTCGAAGCCTTTAAGGAGGGTGTTTATAGCTACATCCGTGAAGATTACGATCCGGCGACAAAAACCATTATCCCGCGAAAATATTTTTCGGGAGGGATGAAATTCGGAAAAAACCTGTACAAGAAAACAACAAAGAAGCCGCTTAACGAACAATCACCCGGATTTATTAAAAAAACTGTCAATGGCTTGATCGTTTTAGTCACCGCTCTGCTCTTTGGTTCTGATGTTGTTCATGCCGGGATTGAAAAAATATCACAATTAAATCCTGATAAAATAATTTCTGTGCCCTTGGAACGTGTTAACGCAGAAATATTCTTTCCGGATCCCCGTTCCTCGGAGTTCGTTTACGTTAAACCTCTCACTGAGGAAGAGAAAAAAATATTGATCAGGCGGCAAAAAAGAGGGTTGAAGCGCATCTGGGTTATTTTCGCAATAATGAATTCTCGTTTGGAGACACGGTTGTCATTACAGGGTTAGCCGCGAGCCCTTATCTCATAGAAGCCATTTTTGATGAAAATGAATCATGGAGAGTTCGGGAAGAGGCCGCGAAGCTTTTGTACAGAATTGCTTACAGAGAAAGTCAAAGCAAAGAAAAACTGATATTTACGCGGAATTTAATTGCAAAGAAAGACGAGAAGATGGATCCGAGAATACAGAAAATTGTTATTCCTGCGGCATTAAATGCCCTGGCAAATATCAATAATAATGATATTCGAAAACATGCGGCTGAAATACTTGAAAGCCACAAAGCCCAACCAACGAGTATGAAAGATGGCCAAGCTTATGTTGGCTACTTGATTGCTCGTGAGCGATGGGATGAGCTTATCAAGATTGGAAAGCCGGCTCTTGATTTACTGCTCAAAGCTATTGAAGATAAAAGCTTTATTCGTAAGCGTGAGATATTTAGTACTCTTGGTGCTATATGTGGATCATTAGCAGATCAGAAAATCGTTGAACAAAAAGTAATTCCATTATTAATTCATGAAGCAAGTACAAATAAATACTTTAACACGGTTAATCCTTTTACGGTCTTGGGCATCATTGGGGCTTCGCCAAATTGCAGTAAAGATGCCCGCGATATTATTGTCAATTTTTTAAAAGAACAATCCGTTGAAACAAAAACGACTGGTCCCGGCATGCCGTTGACAGCCTTGTCTCAGATAGCCGCGGCACTACCGATAACAAACCCACTAAAAAAAAGAATAACAAATATTCTATTGGAAAGCGATGCAGATGTATTTATAGAACTTGAAACAATAGCGCTTTCACTTCCCAAGAATCATGAATTGAGAAAAAGAATTATCAATAAATTTAAAAATAAACTAACAGATGAAAATGTTAGACAAAGACAAAAATCAGCCGAATCATTGGGATGGATAGGGTGGAAACCGCAAACAACAGAAGATAAATTAACATTTTATTATGCCGGCGAAAAATGGGACAAATTAATAGCTATGGGAGTTGAGAGCCTTGATTTTTTAATGCAGCATTTAGTGTCTGAATCCGGATGGGCGGATGAAGTTGTTGGGGCTTCTATTTTTAGGATTGCTACTAATATTATTAATTCCGAGGGGATCGAACTGGTAAAGACTAAAATCCTTGAACCTATTTTCAACCTACTATTACAAAAGAGAATTTCAGGGGGTAATATTTTTCATATGGCAGGTCTTCTTACTATTAACCTTTATGATGGGGAATACACCAAAACAAGGTTGCTGCCTTTAATCCTGAAACTGGATAAAATAGACGATAGCTATGAGGATATTATTTTATTTTAACTGCTTCTCTGCTTTACTC
>JAGLNJ010000152.1 GCA_023139575.1 Candidatus Omnitrophota bacterium
CTAGGAGAAAACGCTTGCTTTTTTCTATGTAAGGGAATACCATAAATATAGGGCAAATGGATGTAAAGAAAGCGGGGGAGAGAAATGGTTGAATTACTCATAATTTTAATTTTGCTTACTGTAGTAAATTTTCATAAGGCACCACATATGTAGAATTGAAAGTGTATGGTGTTGTTTATGTTAGGCTAAAAAAAGGGTCAATTTATTTGTAAAATTGGCCCTTTTCTTTTGAAAAAAGCGACATCCGTTTAATTGTAATTTTGTTTGTTAAAGGGACGCTGTCATTTTATTTTATGTGATATTGACGTTTATAAGATGAAATGGTAAAATGCCTTGTTTTATTGTTAACTACGCCTGTCCTGCTTAAGGTGGCGAAATTAATTTCGACTTATAATTTATATTCCGCTAGGAAGCGGCGGGATAAATTCCGATCTATAATTTACGGTGCATTGTTCCGTAAATTATGGCAGCATTTACGGGGAGTAGCGCAGCTCGGCTAGCGCGCAACGTTCGGGACGTTGAGGTCGTGGGTTCAAATCCCACCTTCCCGATTTTTTTCAATTTGAGTTTATTTGTATTCTCAATATGCATTTCATCAACAATCAGGGAGGAATCCATGACAGAGAACGATCAAAATCAGGATAATCAATCTGTACAAGTTGATCAAAAGCAAGACAGGACATGGGCGATGTTATGCCATTTGGCTGCGCTGGCAGGGTTTATTTTACCTTTTGGAAATATTATCGGTCCTTTAGTAGTATGGTTGGTTAAGAAGGATGAGATGCCGCAGGTAGACGAGGAAGGAAAGTCCGCTTTGAATTTTCAGATATCCATGAGTATTTATATGGTCGTAGCGGCTTTTACAATTTTTATTATTATTGGTTTTCTTTTGGTGCCGGCTTTAGCGATAACCAACGTGGTTTTAGTTGTCATTGCGGCTGTCAAAACAAATAATGGTGAGAAATTTGATTATCCATTATCATTACATTTAATTAAATAGTAAGTATATAAGCCGTCATGACTGAGGTGCATGTTTTATTCTTAGGGCGAGTGCAGGGAGTAGGTTTTCGCTATACGGCTCAACGTCTGGCCCATGGTTTGGGTCTAAGTGGTTGGGTGCGGAATCAACCCAATGGCAACGTTGAGTTGGTTGCTGAAGGCGAGAGAGACGTCATCAATCGATTGCTTGCCCGTATTGAGCATCAATTTGAAGGCAATATTCAGGAAAAACAAGTAAGTTTTCAGCCCTCCCACAATCAGTATCATGATTTTCGTATTGTTTGTTAAAGGTTAGTAATTCTAACGGTATTAAAAATGTCCGGGCATGGTATTCTTTTGCTATCGGTATGCCTACGGTGAATCATAAGGTGAGAAAATATGGACAAAGTAGCTGCCAAAAGAGAAATTGAGCGTCTTACGAACGAAATCGATCAGCACAATCAGCGATATTATAATCAAAACAGCCCCATTGTTTCCGATAAAGAGTACGATCATCTTCTCTCACGATTGATCAGTTTGGAAAAAGAATTCCCCGTGCTTAAGAAAAATGATTCTCCCAGCCACCGCGTCGGAATAAAGATCTCGCAGGGCGCCCCGGCCGTAAAGCATCGCGCAAAAATGTTTTCTCTGGATAATACTTATTCCATCGGAGAATTGACGGACTGGTTCAAACGCCTGCACAAAGGTCTGCCCGGAGAGAAAATTGAGTTTGTGGCCGAATTGAAGATAGACGGCGTTAGCGCGTCTTTGACTTATGAAAAGGGGCAGATGGTTTTAGGGGCGACAAGGGGGGACGGTACAGTTGGGGAAGATGTAACCTATGCGCTTAAAACGATACGCACTGTTCCTTTAAAACTTTGTCGTGATAAAGAACCTGTCCCTGATTTATTGGAAATACGCGGTGAGGTTTTTATGCCTTTAGCTGATTTCCGGCTTTTGAATGAAGCCAGGAGCTGTAAAGGGGAGCAAGTTTTTGCAAATCCGCGTAATGCCACAAGCGGTTCAATTAAACTCCTTGATTCCCGCGTCACCGCCAAAAGAAATCTGCAATGCTTTATTCATTCATTCGGTATGTCAGAGAGGGGCAGAAATTGGCAGTCGCAATGGGATTTTATCTTGCGCGCTAAAGATCTGGGGTTTAATATTAATCCGCATTACCGTCTATGTTTGACTTTTGAAGATGTCATTGCCTATTGTCAGGAGTCTCAGGAAAGGCGCCATGATATCCCTTATGAAGTGGACGGCGTTGTTGTTAAAGTGAATAACTTTAAGCAGCAGGAACGCCTTGGGGCCACGTTAAAAAGCCCTCGCTGGGCGATTGCGTACAAGTTTCCCGCGCAACAGGCCACTACTGTAGTCAGCAATATTGTCGTTCAGGTCGGGCGGACAGGCGTCTTGACCCCGGTAGCGGAGTTGGAGCCCGTCGAGTGTGCTGGTGTCACCATATCCCGGGCCACTTTGCATAATTTTGATGAAGTTAAGCGTTTAGGTATTAAACAAGGCGATACGGTATTGTTGCAGCGGGCAGGGGACGTTATCCCTAAAGTTATCAAAGTTGTGACCAAGTCCGACAAGAAGAGCAAGCCCTTTAAGGCGCCGAAACGCTGCCCGGTTTGCGGCGGGGATATTGCGAAAGATAGGGATGATCAGGTGGCATTGCATTGCATTAATCCATCATGCTCCAAGCAATTGGAAAGAAGGCTTATTCATTTTGCCTCACGGGGAGCGATGGATATTGAGAGTTTAGGGGAGGCGGTGGTTTTGCAATTAATAAAAAAGGGGATGGTCAAAGATATTGCCGACATTTATGCGCTTGGCAAAGAGGATCTTTTGAAGTTGGAACTGTTCAAGGAGAAGAAAGTGAACCGTCTGCTTAAGGCCATAGAAGAAAGCAAGAAGCAGCCCCTATCACGTTTATTGTTCGGATTAGGGATCGAAAATATTGGCGAAAAGGCAGCGGCAGTATTAGCTAAAAAATATGAGAATTTGCAAGCTCTTCAACGGGCGGAAGTTGTCGACCTGGAAAAAATACGCGATGTGGGTAAGGTTATGGCAGATTCCATCGTAAAATTTTTTCAGCAAGCAGGGACGGAAAAGTTAATAGACAAAATACAAAGAGCCGGTGTTAATATGATAGAGCCGGTAGAGATTGAAGGTGTAAAGTTGTTGGATAAGAAATTTGTATTTACCGGCGAGCTTTCCGGGTTGTCGCGTTCTCAGGCCAGCGGATTAGTGAAGATGCATGGAGGTGAAATCCTTGCAACGGTAAGTAAAAAAACAGACTATGTTGTTTTGGGAAGAAACCCCGGGTCAAAATATGCTAAGGCAAAGCGATTAGGCGTTCGCGTTTTGACATTAAAAGAATTCCAGGAGATGATCTATGAATAATCTATATTCGGTCAAAGGGCGAAGGCTCTCCATGGTGGCGTTAATAGTCCTGGTAGGCTGTATGTCATTGATGCTGTCGGGATGTGAGCCGTTGCGTAAAAAGTTTGTGCGCAAGAAAAAGAAAGGAAGGGAAAAGGAAGTCCTTCCTATTCTGGAACCTATTGATTATGTCGCGAAAAAAGAATCTTCTCCGGAGATATATCGAAAATATTATGCCATGCGGAAGGTATGGCATAAAGATTTACTCATGGCCCTCGAAGAAGGAGGCCGTGATAAACATGTCCTTTATGTCATCGATAAAGAAATCATGCTGCTTGTTGATATGAAGAATTTGTTGCAAGAAGCCAAACAAAAGGGAATAGAGGCGCAAATTCAAAAATTGAGAAAGATAGAGGCTGACTTAAACCGTCCCGAGGCTTTCCGCAATCAAGATGCTATGCTGAAAAATCTCATCAGGATTGATAGAGACATACGCAATGACTTCAAACCTGATGTTGTGATAAATGACTTGGAAAGTTGATCTTCTCGCCGCTAACCGTTGACATGGATTTAGTTCATCATGGACGATTTAATCGAAAATTTCATCTCATACCTTTCTATTGAAAGAGGTTTGGCTGAGAATACTTTATTGGCTTATCGCCGAGATCTCTTGAAATATACCAACTTTCTTAAAGGGCTAGGTATTACATTTCCAGCACATGTAAAAAGAGAGAAGATCACGCAATTCATTTACGATCAGAAGAAGGCGGGTTTGAATACCAGTTCTATTTGCCGCAGTTTGGCGGCTATTAAAACTTTCCATCGATTTTTGGTGAGGGAGGATTTGGCAAAAGAAGACCCCACGGATTTGATTGAAACGCCGAAGAAGTGGCAGCGAGTGCCGGATGTCCTGACGCAACAAGAGATTGAAAATATGATTCACGAGTCGCAAGGAAAAAAGTGGCAGCAAATAAGGGACAATGCCATTTTAGAATTGTTCTATGCCAGCGGGATGCGTGTTTCAGAACTAAGCGGTTTGCAGGTCGGTGATGTCAATTTATCAGTCGGGTATGTACGGTGTATCGGTAAGGGGAAAAAAGAACGCGTTATTCCTATAGGAAAAAGCGCGCGTGGAGCGGTTGCCCATTACAGCGAGAAGGTAAGAGGAAAACTGATCAAAAAGACAATGACTTCTGATCTATTTGTCAGTCGATTGGGCAGGCGGTTGAGCCGCCAGAGTATTTGGAAGATCATTAAATTTTATGCCAGCAAAGCGAACATCAAAAAGACGATTAAACCGCATACGTTAAGGCATTCATTTGCAACCCATTTGTTAGAGCATGGGGCTGACCTGCGATCCGTCCAGGAAATGCTGGGCCATGCTGATATATCAACAACACAAATATATACACATGTTGATAAGGAACGTCTGCGGACTATTCATAAGCAATATCATCCCAGAGGTTAAGGTGAAGTAAGAATATGAAAATGAGATTAACAAATTTTTCAAAGAGTTTAAGGACGCCCTTAAAAGCTATCGGCCAGGAGGCGGATAAACAAGGCGTGTCTGTTTATATCGTCGGTGGTATAGTCCGGGATCTATTGTTGAGAAAAAGAAATCTTGATTTGGATATTGTTATCGAGGGCAATGCTATTGCTTTTGCTGAGAAATTTGCCAGGAAACAATCAGCCCGCGTTAAGCCCTATACACAATTCGGGACAGCTACTATTTACTTAACAAATGGTCTGTCCATTGATGTGGCTATGGCCCGTAAAGAAGTCTATCATCGGCCCGGGGCGTTGCCGAGTGTTACTCCTGGTTCGATAGAGGAAGATCTGATAAGAAGGGATTTCACCATTAATGCGATGGCCGTTAAAATTAACGCGAATTGTTTTGGTAAACTGTTTGACCCTTTTGGCGGGCAAAAGGACTTGACCCTAAAAAAAATACGCATTCTCCATGAAAAGAGTTTTATTGACGACCCGACACGAATTTTAAGAGGGGTGAGGTTTGAGCAGCGGTTTCGTTTCCTTTTTGATACAAAAACGCTGCAGCTTCTCAAGCAGGCGTTGCAAAGAAATGCCGTTAAAACAGTCAAGCCGGCACGATATTTTGAAGAGTTTCGCAAGCTGCTTAAAGAGGAGTATCCCCGACCCGCTCTGTTGCGATTAAAGAAATTAAACGGATTCACCTTCTTGGCCAAGAATTTCAATGTGAATGCGCCGTTATTAGGGCGCATGGAGAAGAACATTGATAGGTTAAAAAGAGATGGTTTTTATCGTCAAAAGGAATGGTCATTGGTTTATCTGGTGGCGCTGCTGAAGGGTCTTGATGCGAAAGAGATGAATAGCATTATAAAATATTTTCAGTTGACTAACCATGAAAAGAAAGTTTTGTTAATGAGCCCATTAAGTGATGAAGTTTTTCTAAAGCTTAGACGGGGTGGGGCGTCGGCGCATAAAATATTCCAAATACTAGAGATATGCGAAGAGGAAATAATTTTCTTTATCCGGGTGCAAACTTCAGCTATTATAATAACTCGCTATGTCGATCATTTTCTGAAGAAATCGAGTTGTATAACGTTGAACATGAACGGGAATGATCTCAAAAAGATGGGATCCCCTTCAGGGCCCAAGATCGGGCGTGTGCTCAGGGCCTTGTTGATGATGAAGATCGATGGGCAATTGCCGTCTCGTCAATCCGAGCTGGCGATGGCCCGCCAATTATTAAATTAATAGAAAGTGCTGCCTTATGGGACGGATGGAAAGAGTGAATCAGATGGTTAAGCGGGAAATCAGTAAGATGTTGCAGCAGGACATCAAAGATCCTCGTTTGGCTTTCGTCACAATTACGGATGTGGATGTGAGCAAAGACCTTCGTTATGCCCGGGTGAGTTTTAGTGTTTTAGGTGAGGAGAAAAAGATCCATGACGCCCAAGAGGCTTTGGATCACGCCAACGGATATATACGTAAACTTGTAGGGGACCGTGTGCGGTTGCGTTATACACCGCGTTTTGAATTCTTTTATGATCAATCCATTGCATACGGGGCGCGAATTGAGAAGACTTTTGAGGAGATCAGACACGAACGGGAAGGGGAGGCAGAATCAGCGGAAAAGAGGATGGAAGAATGATAGCAAAGAATATGGCAGAAGTGATCAAAGTGATCAAGAAGAACAAATCTTTCTTGATAAGCTCACATATCAATCCGGATCCCGACGCCTTGACATCTGAACTGGCACTGGCTTTAGTGTTGAGGTCTTCGGGGAAAAAGGTTGCTATTGTTAATGACGCTGATGTCCCGGAGCGTTTTCGTTTCTTTCCCGGAGCTAAATGCGCAATGGCTTTTCATCCGGAAATGAAAATCCGCTATGATGTCGCCATTTTGTTGGATTGCGGCGATTTTGGGCGCATCGGCCCTGTTTATCGTTTGTTAAAAGAGGGCAAGCCTTTAGTCAATATCGATCATCATATTACGAACAATCTTTTTGGTGATTTCAATTTGGTGAAACCAGATGCCTCATCGACGGCGGAAGTGCTATTCCGGCTTTTTAAAAAGATGAAGTTTCCGCTGACGAAGGATTTGGCTATGTTGCTGTATATGGGCATCATGACCGATACGGGATCTTTTCGTTATGATAATACCTCAAGCTACACGCACAAGGCCATCAGTGAGCTCATGCAGTTTGATATTGAAGTCAGCGAGCTTTATCGTAAATTATATGAAGCGATACCTCTCAATGATTTGATATATTTTTCCAAGGTTGTTAATTCCTTTGAGCCTCTTTGCAAAGGCTTTGTGATTTGTCTTGAATTGCGGAGAAGTGTCGTAAAGAAATTTTCAGAATCTTTTGATCTGCGCGATAAGATTTTTCGCTACTTAAGAGCGATAAATGGGGTTGAAGTTATTGTTATTCTTACCGAAGTAACCAAAAATAAAACGCGTGTGAATTTTAGGTCACAAGAAAAGATTGACGTTGCGCAAGTGGCTTTTAAATTTGACGGTGGCGGACATAGCCGGGCGAGCGGATGTGTCGTGTATCATGGTCTCAGGGAAGCCCGCCAAAAAGTGTTGCGGCAGATTAAAAAGGAAGTAAAGCAATTAAACGTTTTAAAGTGAGGAAAGATGTTCATGGAAGGAATAATTATTGTGAATAAGCCTAGCGGCATGACATCGCATGATGTGGTTGATAAGGTGAGGCATAAATTAAGAATGAAAAGAGTGGGGCACGCAGGGACGCTGGATCCTTTAGCAACGGGTGTGTTGGTTATGCTGATAGGAAAGGCCACGAAATTATTCAGCCGCTTTGAGAATTTCGGGAAGGCCTATAGAGCGACGTTAATTCTGGGCATGAAAACCAAGACCGCTGACATTGAAGGGGAAGTCATTTCGCAGACAACGGCTACACATTTCACTCGCGAACAACTTGAGAATGTGATGAAAAGTTTTGTCGGCGATATCGAGCAGATACCACCGATGGTCTCCGCTGTAAGATATAAGGGGAAGCGTCTTTATGAGTTAGCCCGTAAAGGGATTGAGGTGGAGAGAAAGGCGCGAAAGATCAAGATCTCAGAATTGCGGTTATTGGATTATGCCCCGCCTCGCGCAACTTTTTATCTTGAATGTTCTAAAGGGACCTACGTCCGGCAATTAGCAGAAGATATCGGTCAAAAGCTGGGTTGTGAAGCATGTATTGCCGAAATTAAGAGGACGAAAGTCGGGCCGTTTGAATTGCATAAAGCGGTTGATTTACAAGAACTCAATGCCGGGCATGTCCAGAGCTGGAAAGAATCGGCACTATCCCTTAATTCTTAATCAATCCCATGAAAATTGTCACTCGGGCTAATCAGTTGCAAAAAAAGTATAAAAACCCTGTTGTGGCTATCGGTGTTTTTGACGGACTGCATAAAGGGCATCAAAAGTTGTTGCGTTATTGTGTTGCCCGGGCGCGAGAACTAAAGGGCACACCGCTTGTCATGACCTTTTGGCCTCATCCGATTCATGTATTGCGGCCGGACATTTTCCTGCCATTGATTATTTCTTTACCCTATAGGCTCATGCTAATCAAAAAGTATGGCATTAAGGTGTGTTGGGTTGTGCGGTTTACCAAGCGTTTTGCACAGCTTTCGCAGGAGCAATTCATCAAGAAATATTTAAAGAACAAAATACATCCCCTCGAAGTTGTTGTCGGTGATGATTTCCGCTTTGGTCAAAACCGGAGCGGGTCTTTAGATGATTTTATTGCAAAAGGGAAAGAGATGGGTTTTACGGTAAAGCATCTGTCGGTATATTGCGGTCATGCGAAGACGGTCAGCAGTACACGCATTCGGCAATTGATAACCGAGGGAGAGATTGGCCAGGTTGCCAAGTTGTTGGATCGGCCTTTGGCGATTTACGGGAATGTTATTCGCGGGGACCGAAGAGGGAAGACTTTAGGATATCCGACAGCGAACATTAATCCGGCTAGAGAAATTATTCTTCCGTCGGGTGTTTTCTTAGTGAAAGTCAAATTGCAAAATAAAATTTATAATGGTTTGGCCAATATCGGTAGAAGGCCTTCGTTTAAGCGGTCGAACAAAGTAAATATTGAAGTGCATATTCTTGGTTTTCATAAGAAAATCTACGGGCAAGAGATTGTCATTGAGATTATTAAGAAGTTGCGTGATGAAAAAAAGTTTTCTTCCAAAGATGATCTTATCAAACAAATCCGCAAGGATGAAAAAAAAGCGAGAAGTTATTTCTTGAGAAAATATCCCACCAAATAGTCCTGCCTACGTTCATTTCATACTCACATTTTCTTATTATCAAATATTTTTGTTGGCATAATTAAAAAGTTGATAAAAAACGCCACTTCTATGTCACAATATATAGGCAATTTAATTATATATAACACAACTTATTGTATTTCAACAAAATAAGTAAATTCAGCTGTTGACACCATACCCCGATCTGTATATACTAAACCATGAAGTGGTGAGAAGTGGTGTGATGTGGAGTAGCTGATACTATAAATCAAAACTATGTTTTACGGAGAATACAAACATGGTATCGACCGCAAGGGGAGAATTATTCTCCCCTCGAGGTTCAGAGATATCTACAAAGAGTATGGGATTGAAAGATTTTTCATCACTCGGGGCTTAGATAAGTGTATTTTTATGTTCAGCGAGGCTGAATGGCGCCTGCAAGAGCAGAAATTTAAGAGCGTATCATTTACCAAGCAGGAATCACGCAGTTTCAATCGTTTATTTTTCTCCGGTGCCGTAGACGTCATACCTGATAAACAAGGTCGTTTTATTGTTCCTCAATATTTGAGAACATACGCCAACATTAAAAAGGAAGCCGTTATCATCGGAGTTTCAAATCGCATCGAAATATGGAATCAGCAAACTTGGCAAGATTTTTACAGCAATTGCAATGATTCATTTGAAAGTATTGCTGAGAACATGCTTGAAACTTAATCGCTCGATAAACGAGAATTAAAATTAAATGACAGCTTTTTCTATCCATCAAAGAGAAGAAAACATGACTAAAGTTGGACATATCCCTGTGATGTACAGAGAGGTATTGGAATATTTGCGGCTTCCTGTCGATGGCTGTTTTGTAGACGGCACGGTCGGGCTGGGGGGACATAGTAGTTTAGTTGCTGAATCTTTGAGTGAAAACGGGCGTATCATCGGTATCGACCGGGATGAAGAGGCCTTAAAAATAGCTGATGAAAAGCTGAAAGGTTTTAAGCCTCAGACAACTCTTGTACACGATGATTTTCGTAATATGGATAATGTCCTTGATTCGCTTGGTATTGAAAAAGTAGACGGGGTGCTTCTTGATTTGGGGATTTCCAGTTTTCAGCTCAATAATCCACAGCGGGGTTTCAGTTTTCAGGTTGATGGTCCTTTGGATATGCGTATGGATCAGTCCGGATGGCTGTCAGCATATGATTTGATCAACTCACTTTCCGAGCGGGAAATATCCATGATATTGCGCAATTACGGAGAAGAACGTTTTCATAACCGTATCGCTAATTATTTGGTGACTCATCGGACCCAACATCCGATTGAATCAACAGGGGAATTACGGGATGCGGTTTTAAAGGCCATGCCTCATCGATATAAACATCATTATAAGCGACAGAAGATACATCCTGCCACACGAACCTTTCAGGCCTTTCGCATTGCCGTGAATCGGGAATTAGAGGCCCTGGAGATCGTCCTGGATAAATGCATCGCGTCTCTTAAAGTCGGGGGACGATTATGTGTGTTGTCGTTCCATTCGTTGGAAGACCGTATCGTCAAACATCATTTAAGAAATGCGGCTAAAGCTAAAAAGATTGATCTTATCGTTAAAAAACCGTTACGACCGACAGATGAAGAGATAAAGGAGAATCCTCGAGCCCGGAGCGCCAGATTGCGTGTGGCCGAAAAGGCGGGGTAATACTTTTCGAAAAATTTTTTCAGGAGAAAACATGAAATTATCAAAATTCTTCCAACTGCTTTTCGTCATTACAGCGCTGTCATTGATCTATATTCATATGCAGATGCAGATATTCAGCCTTGCTTATCAGGGAAAGCGCAAGGAGAAGGAGATTATTTCGATTTCCGAAGATAACGGATTATTGACGTATAACATTCTGCATCTGACGTCATCGCACAATTTGGGCGATAAACTGCTTAATGAAGAGTCGACTCTCCAGTTTTGTGACAATGATCAAGTGATCCAGCTTGTAACAGCAGATAAAATTAATGCACGGCAGACGATAGAAGAAGGAAAACAGAAAAAACCCACGAATCCATTATTGAGTTTCCTATCACTAAGATCCCACGCTGAAGCGCAGGCCCAGGAACGAACCACTCTGGCGCGTCCTTGGCAGAGAGTACGAAAGTAATTTTAGAAGAAGGTCATCTTTCCAAAGGGAAATTGAAAGTTGGTTTAATAAATCAATCTGAACATGTTGAGTTGGTAAAGTGCATATACGAAAACGCGCCCTTCGATTTAGCAGTATTTTTCTTTTCCTTATATTCTGCCTACTCATCTTCTCTGTAAAATTAATCCTCATTCAATTTTTCCGATCAGAACATCTAGCGTCATTAGCCGAAAAGCAGCAAAATTACGGCATTAAACTGGAGCCGATACGCGGTCCCATTTACGATCGAAAACTTCGTCCTTTGGCGATTAATATTTCTGTTTATTCCCTGTATGCCAACCCCCGATCCATGACCGAGGAAAATAAGCGCCAGGCTGTGACGCAATTGGCCCCAATCCTTGAGGGCAGTGCGGGTTTTCTTAAGGGAAGGCTGGCCAGGGATAAATATTTTGTCTGGTTAGCCAGAAAGCTTCCTATTGATATAGTCAAAGAGATCAAAGCCTTAAAGATACGCGGCCTGGATTTTATCCGGGAGAGTAAAAGGTATTATCCTAATGAATATTTGGCGGCGCATCTTTTGGGGTTTGCCGGCATTGATAATCAGGGGTTGGAAGGTTTGGAATTGTTGTATGATAAGTATCTGAAAGGCGAGCCGGGGTGGTCACAGATTCTGCGTGATGCCCGGCAACGGGAACTTCTTATTGAAAAGAGTTTTATCCCCCCCCAAGACGGGTTCAGTTTAGTCCTGACTATTGACGAAACGATTCAGTTCATCGCCGAACGGGCGCTTGATAAGGCCTTTAAAAAACATAATGCCATATCCGCCAGCATAGTCGTCCTAAATCCCCGGACGGGTGAGGTTTTAGCCTTAGCTAATCGGCCGACGTATAACTTGGAGAATTATGCGAAAAGTGACATTGAGAGTCGCACCAACCGGGCAGTGGTGCATATTTATGAGCCGGGTTCTGTCTTTAAAATGGTGGCGGCCTCAGCAGCTCTGGAAGAAGAGGCTTTCACAGAGAGTGACAAGATATTTTGTGAAAACGGAGAATATCGAGTGGCCAACCATATTCTGCATGATTCGCATCCGCACGGCACATTAACTTTTAGTGAGGTCATTGAGCAATCCAGCAATATTGGGACAACAAAGATCGCGCAGAAATTAGGGAAGGAAGTTTATTATAAATATGCTAAACGTTTCCGTTTCGGCATGAGAACAGGTATTGATCTATTGGGGGAATTGCCGGGGCTTTTAAAACCGCCATCCCAATGGTCTAAAACATCTATAGGGGCCATTCCCATAGGGCAGGAAGTCACGGTCACGCCACTGCAGCTGGCTAGTGCGATGGCAGCAATTGCAAATGATGGCGTGTTTATGAAACCATTTGTGGTAAAATACATCAAAGATAATAAGGACGAGCTCATTGAGGCCTTTGAACCGCAGGTGGTTGATCGGGTCATTAGTGATGACACAGCACAAAGGGTGAAGAAGATATTATATGGAGCGGTTGAAAGAGGTACAGGACGCCGTACTCAGATTAAAGGGGTGAGTGTGGGGGGTAAGACGGGGACAGCGCAAAAGGTTGTTGATGGCAAATATTCCCACAGTAAGTTTTATGCTTCATTCGTTGGGTTTGCCCCGGTAGAAGATCCGCGAATAGCTGCAGTGGTTGTCTTTAATGAACCGCATCCTAGTCATTACGGAGGGACCGTTGCGGCGCCTGTTTTTAAAGAAGTCGTGGAGGATGTCTTAAAATATATTCAATCAAGTGATTATAACATTTAATTCTGAGGCAAAATGAATCTAAAAGAATTGTTAACAGATATTTATCCGTCAGAACTTCCTGAGACATGGCAGCAATTCAATGTTAAGGAAGTTTGTGACGACTCAAGAAAAGCGGGGGCCGGATCCTTATTTATTGCCTGTAAGGGGGGGACGGAAGACGGAGGAAGCTATATTAAAGATGCTGTCAAACGGGGTGCCTGTATTGTCATTTGTGATGAAGGTATGCATGAATTGCCTTCTAGTGAGGAGGTCTTATGCCTCAAAGTAGCATCTCCAAACCGAATAATGCCGCGTATCATCAACCGTTTTTATGATGATCCTTCAAAGGATATTAAAACGATAGGGGTAACAGGGACAAATGGCAAAACCACCATCAGTTATTTACTGGAATCGATATTTGAAAAATATCATAAGACCTGTGGTGTTATCGGAACAATCAGCCACCGCGTGGGGATGCTCACGCATGAGTCAAAAAATACTACCCCGGGTATAGTAGATAATTATGGGTTGATTAGTGATATGGTTGATATGGGGATGAATTATTGCGTGATGGAGGTTTCATCCCATGCCTTAGACCAGGGTCGGGTAGAGGGCATACGTTTTGAGTATGCTGTTTTTACTAATCTGACCAGTGATCACCTTGATTATCATCAAGACAGAGAGCAGTATTTTCAAGCCAAGGCGTTATTGTTTACCGAATACAGTCCGAAGAATTCTGTGCTTAATATTGATGATGAATATGGAAGAAAATTAAGTGAGCATGTAAACACATCAAAATTGACTTATGCTATCAATGCGCAAGCGGATATCATGGCCCAAGAAATTGAGCTGACTCTTTCCGGGTCAAATTTTCGGCTTGTTACTCCACAGGGTCAGATTAACTTAAAAACATCAATGGTAGGACAGCATAATATTTACAATATGCTCGCCGCAGTCAGCGTAACTATACAGGAAAATATACCTTTGGGAAATATTAAGGAAGGGATTGAAGCTCTTTCTTGCGTTCCGGGGAGATTAGAGAGGATTGACTGCGGCCAGAAATTTATTGTTTTCGTTGATTATGCCCATACGGAAGACGCTTTAAAAAATGTCCTTACAAGTATAAAAAATGTCAGCACGGAAAAGATTTTCTTGCTGTTTGGCTGCGGGGGTAGCCGTGATAAAACAAAACGTCCTAAAATGGGTAAGGTGGCCAGTGAATACGCCGATCATGTTATCTTGACGAATGACAATCCTCGCCAGGAAGATCCGCAAGCGATCATTGATAATATCGCAGCTGGTTTTGAGAAAAGGAATTTTGAAATATTCCCCGATAGGGAGCAAGCCATCAAGAGGATTCTTCAATTAGCCTCAAAAGGGAATATTGTGCTTATCGCAGGCAAGGGCCATGAAGATTATCAAATTTTAAGAAACGAAACGATCCCCTTTGATGACCGGGCTATGGTCCGATCGATGTTGTCCGAGTCTTACGGATAAAATACTATGTTTTCTATTTCTGAAATCAAATCATTAACCAAAGCGGTTGTGCTCCAAGGCACATTAAAAGGGCGCTTCAAAAGAATCACGATAAATTCTAAGGAAGTTTGTCCCGGCGATTTATTTATTGCCATTAAGGGAGGGCGTTTTGATGGCCATCGTTTTATAAGTGAGGCGATAAAGAAGGGCGCTGTCGCTTGTTTAGTTTCCAGTAAGGGGGTCAAGGCGCCGAAAAGGGCGGTGTTATTTTACGTTCCTGATACAGAAAAGGCGTTGGGTTTCATTGCGAGAGGGTATAGGCAGCGGTTTGACATCCCTGTGATCGCCATAACCGGATCAGCCGGCAAGACCACGACCAAGGATATGGTCGCATCCGTTCTGAGCGCCCGATACAGTGTGCTTTCGAACTTGGGGTCGCAAAATAATCAAATAGGTGTGCCTTTGACCCTGCTGAAGTTAACGAAAAAAATTGATGTGGCTGTGATCGAAATGGGGACGAATCAACCCGGTGATATTAAATGGTTGACATCAATTGCCCTACCGGATATGTCGATCTTGACCAACATCGGGGCATCACATTTGGCAAAATTGAAGTCTAAGCCGGCAGTCTTTAGGGAAAAATTGAATTTGGTCAAGGGATTAGCAGCAAAAGGGACGGTTATCTTCAATAGGGATGATCCTTTTCTAGTCAAGATTCCTTTATTGGTAAAGGGCAGGAGCTTTATCAGCTATGGGGTAAAAAGTCGGGCAAAATTTCAGGCAAGACATATCATATTGCAGGCGAATCGGTCGCTACAGTTTTCTGTTGATAACAAAAAATATGTTTTATCCTCTCCCGTTCAAGCCAATGTATATAATGCATTATCCGCAATTATTTGTGGTCGATTATTTTCAATTAGCTTTAATAATATATATAAAAAAATTAAAAAAGCATCAATCCCGAAGGGTCGTCAACAGATAAAGAAAGTGGGCCGGATTTGGCTAATTGACGACACCTATAATGCCAATCCTGTGTCATTCCGAAGCGCCTTGAATACGTTGAGTGATTTTAAGGCTTGTGGGCGGCGCATTTTGGTTTGCTCAGATATGAAAGAGTTGGGGGCAAGCTCCCATTTGTGGCATAAAACCATCGGACGGGATATCGGGAAAAGCAATATCGATTATGTCCTTGCTTGGGGAAAGGCGGCCAAACATATTGTTTCAGCTGCCCGCCCTAAGAAAGACAAGGGTCAGGTTTATCATTTTGAAAAGAGATTTGAACTGCATAAGAAAGTAAGGAGCCTTTGCCGTGACCATGATGTCATTTTGGTTAAGGGATCGCACAGCATGCAGATGGGAAAGACCGTTGATTTCATATTAAAGCATTTCAAAAAGTAAGGAAAAGACCTATGTTTTATTATTTAACCGAGTTGCGGGAAATCTTTTTTGGCTTTAATGTTTTTCGTTATATTACCTTTCGGGCGGCTATGGCGGCGGTGACAACGTTTTTTTTATGTGTCATTTTCGGCCCCATTTTTACCCGTTATTTTAAAGAGCACAAGATTAGAGAAATTGCCAAAAGGGAGGATTGTCCTGACCTTGACCGTTTTCAGGCAGATAAAGAAGGAACGCCGACGATGGGTGGGATTTTTGTTGTTGGCAGCATTCTTCTTTCAGTCATATTGTGGGCTGATTTGGGCAATCGTTATGTGTTGATGACGTTGTTAACGACGGTTTATTTAGCTGTTTTGGGTTATATTGATGATTTCGTCAAACTCAAGAAATTGAAACCGCATGCTCGGGGTTTACGAGCGCGGACAAAGTTTTTATGGCAGGTTCTATTAGGATGTTTTATCGGTTCTTATGTTTATTTTAATCCTGATACCCCGACCAATCTGGACTTCCCGTTTTTTAAACATATTGTGCAGTTAGGAATGTTTTATATTCCCTTCGCGGCCCTGGTTGTGATCGGAACGACCAATGCGGTAAACATTACCGACGGGTTAGACGGTTTGGCGATCGGCTGCGTCGTGATTGTCAGTTCCTGTTTGGCGGTCCTTTGTTATTTGACCGGAAACATTGTTTTCAGTAACTATTTGTTGATTCCCTTCATATCCGGAGCGGGAGAGCTGACCGTTTTTTGTGCTGCGATTGTTGGAGCAGGCATGGGTTTTCTCTGGTTTAATTGTCATCCGGCCACGATTTTTATGGGTGACACGGGGTCTTTGTCGCTCGGGGGGACTATTGGTGTTATTGCTGTTTTTATCAAGAAAGAGATCCTGTTGATACTGCTGGGCGGCGTTTTTGTCATGGAAGCCTTGTCGGTTATTCTTCAGGTGCTTTCGGTGAAGATGCGCAAGAAAAGGCTCTTCAAGGTTTCACCTTTGCATCATCATCTGCAATTGAGCGGATGGGATGAATCAAAGATTATTATCCGATTTTGGATTGTGGGGATTATTTTCGCCTTGTTAACGCTTACCACGTTGAAGATTCGTTAATGGAAATCAAAGGAAAAAGTGTCACGATCATCGGTGCCGGAAGAAGCGGCCAGGCCGCGGCAAGATTGGTTGCGACCCTGGAAGGAAGGGTGAAGGTCTCGGAATCTGTTACCTTGCACCAAGTAGATCCGTCATTTCAAAAATGGCTGCAAGAAAACGATGGGGCGCTTGAGAGTGGCGGCCACACCCAGGTATTTATTGAAGAGAGTGACCTTGTTGTTGTCAGTCCGGGGGTGCGGCGAGATGCTGAGTGTTTGCGGTGGGCTGAAGCTAAAGGGATTCCTGTCATCGGGGAGGTGGAATTAGCCGCACAATTTTGTCCCTGTCCGATTATTGCCGTAACGGGCAGCAATGGCAAAACCACGGTCGTCACCCTGATCACCGCGGTACTGCGGCTAGCTGGTAGAGCCGTGCATTCGTGCGGCAATATCGGCAATCCATTTTCAGACTACGTCTTGAAGGCCAAAAAAGAAGATTTTGTTGTGTTGGAAGTGAGTTCTTTTCAAATGGAGACGGTTAAAGAATTTCGTCCTCACGTCGGTGTTTTGCTTAATTTCAGCCAGAATCATCTTGACCGGCACGCGGACCTCGACGAATATTTTGATATGAAGAAAAGGATTTTCGCGCGGCAAACAGAAGAAGATCACGCGGTATTAAACAAAGATGACGAAAGGATCAGGGGGTTGGCTGATGAGTTGGGCGCGCAAGTGACATTTTTTTCCCAAAAGGAAGAATGTGGCGCTGCTCAAACGGCAGCGCATAATGCGAATTTTCTGGTCGTGACCAGGGTGGCAGGATTGCTGGGCATCGGGCCGGATGCCTGTAAGGAAGTTTTTGCCCAATTCCAAGGGGTGGAGCATCGGCTGGAGAAGGTGCGCACTTTCAAAGGCGTTGATTACATTAATGATTCTAAATCTACAACGGGAGAATCAGGACGCTGGGCGTTGAATAATGTGCAGCGTCCCGCAATCATGATCTGCGGCGGGCGGGACAAGAATATTGACTTCTCAAGTTTGAAGGAGATTGTTGAGAAAAAGGTAAAGAGAATGATCGTTATCGGCGAAGCTCGGGAAAAATTGAAAGAGACCTTTCAATCAGTGGTTGAGGTAGAGGAATGTGATCAGCTCAAAGAAGCCGTCCAGCGATCACAACAATTGGTTCAGGATGGGGATTGTGTCTTGTTCAGCCCGATGTGTGCCAGTTTCGATATGTTCCGTAATTACGAGGAACGGGGCAGGGCGTTTAAGAAAATTGTTCAACAACTGAATTAAAGAAACTATGCGAAACATTCGAATTTCCATTACGGTTATTACTTCGATACTGATCGTTGTCGGCATTGTGATGATCTACAGTTCTTCCGGTATTTATGCCATGCATGAAAGAGGGGACAGCCTTTTCTTTTTGAAGAGGCATCTGTTATTTCTTTTAATAGGATTGGGCATGGCGCTCGGCGTCATGGCCTTTGATTACCGCCTTTTAAAAAAATACGCCAAGCCCCTTTTATTGTTTGGTTCGTTTTTGCTGATCTTAGTCCTCATCCCATCAATCGGCAAAGAGATCAATGGGGCTCGACGATGGTTCAAGGTCGGCCCCATTCATTTTCAACCCTCGGAATTTGTCAAAATTGCGATACTCATCTATGTCGCAGACTTTCTATCCCGCAAGCAAAACAAGATCGCCTCATTCCGCAAGGGGTTTTTACCTTTGTCGATCGTTACGGGTTTTATTTGCTTGTTGATTCTAAAACAGCCAGATTTGGGGAGTTGTGTGACGATTAGCAGCATTGTCTTCGTTTCGATGTTTATTGCAGGGGGACGAATCAAACACATTGGATCTTTGGGTCTCTTGTCCTTGCCGGCTTTTTACTTTCTTATTGTCAGGGTGCCCTATCGATGGGCCCGTATCGTGACCTTTATTGACCCTTGGCGGGACAGCCAGGGAGCGGGGTTTCAATTGACGCAATCACAAATTGCTTTAGGATCAGGCGGGCTTTTTGGTTTGGGATTGGGAAAAAGTGTGCAGAAACTTTTTTATCTTCCGGCCGCGCATACGGATTTTATTTTATCAATTATCGGCGAGGAATTAGGCTTTTTAGGGGCCTTTGCGGTTATCGCCCTGTTTATTACGCTTATTTGGCAAGGCGCGCGCATCGCGAAACGCACGCAGGATCCTTTCGGATATTTTTTAAGCACGGGTATTGTGATGCTACTGGGCCTTCAGGCCACAGTCAATATTGGTGTCAGCATTGGGGCATTGCCAACAAAGGGTTTGCCTTTGCCTTTTGTTAGTTACGGGGGCTCAGCGTTGATTTTTAACATGATGGCAATGGGGTTATTGCTGAATATTTCCAGGATTGAAGACCTCTCCCCATGATTTTTGAGGTAATTTTATGAAAGTCTTAATTGCTACCGGTGGCAGCGGCGGGCACATTTATCCCGCTTTGACGTTGGGCCATTATTTGCAAAAGGAAGAAGAGGTTTTCTTGGCCGGCTCATTTTGCCGAATGCCGGATATTGTCAAGGGCCACGGTTTCCCTGTTTATGAGGTTGGATCGGTAGGTTTGGCGGCAAATTCATTAAAGTCTGTGCTGCGTTTTGCTTATTTTATGTTAAAATCAATATTCGCATCGAAGAAAATATTGCGTACCGTCAAGCCGGATGTCGTCATAGGTTTTGGCGGCTACGGGGCGTTCCCTGTCGTATTAATGGCCTGTTTGATGGGTATTCCAGCAGTGATGCATGAACAAAATGTGGTGCCGGGAAGGGCCAATGCCCTGTTGTCCAAGATGGTCAAGAGAGTGGCAATCAGTTTTACGGAAAGTGACAAATATTTTCCATCTCATAAGACCTCTTTTACAGGGAACCCTGGCCGATTTAAAGAAAGCACGATTGTCCGCGCCGCCGTTCTAGAAGAATGGCATTTAGACAAGAATCTATTCACTGTTCTTGTTATGGGAGGCAGTCAGGGAAGCGAAAAACTGAATATTATATCCGCAGAGGCCTTTAATTTGCTCAAAGATTTTCTGCCTGTGCAAGTGATTCATATTGCCGGGCAAAGGGATGAAGAGGAAGTCAGAGCGAAATACGAGCGGAAGAGTATTAAGCATTGTGTTTTTTCATTCCTTAATAAAATAGAAAAAGCTTATGCTGTTGCCGATTTGGTTGTTGCGCGGGCTGGAGCGATGACGGTGAGTGAAATTGCTTATTATGCCTTGCCGGCCATTTTAATCCCTTATCCGCACGCTCGGGCGCATCAAAGGGAGAACGCGCAGTTATTAAGCAGTCGGGGTGCGGCCGTTGTTATTGATGAAAAGGATCTGTCGGCCCCAATCCTGAAAAAGAAAATGATGCTTTTGCGGAACAGTCCGATTGCTGAAGAAGTTTTACAAAGGGCGCATCAAGATCTTTATCAACCTGAGGCATCGTCGGCCTTGGCGTCACTTTTGCAGGAAACATTGTATGATTAGAAAGATGTCTATTCGTGCGGACAGAAAATTTATCCGCCTTCGCAAGACCACCCCACCGTTGGTGAGGTGGATGGTCACCCTTATTTGGATAAGGCGGATAAATCCTGCGAAGCCTAACACGACAAGTATTTGGCGAAGCAGGGTCCATGGAATGGGATCACGGCTATGGCTGTGGGGCTCCATGTGGTGGGGCGTTGCGTTTTGTCTACTTTTATTATTTCTCGGCCCGAATGAAGTCCTGGCAAAAAAAGAGTGGAAGGAGCATAAAGCGCGGCATTTCTTAATTTTTTATAAAGATGCGCCAATAGATTTTGTGAAGACCATTGAGGATTCTGCCGAACAGTATTATGATGAAATAACTGACAACTTGGGGTTTACACGGCACAAAAGCTGGTCTTATGACCGACGGGCAAAGATTTATATTTACAATAATAAACAAGATTATGTCAATGGTGCCAGGCAAATGGGATGGTCACACGGCGTGGCTTATGACAAGATCAAGCTCATCGTGACCTATCCTTCGGCGCATGGTTTTTTTGATTCAATTCTGCCGCATGAGTTGGGGCATATCATTTTCCGCGAATTCATCGGCCCATATGCTCGGGTGCCGCGGTGGTTCAATGAAGGGGTAGCAATGTACCAGGAAAAGGCCAAGCGCTGGGGCGCCCATAAAACGGTTAAGGAAGCTATCGATAATAAATCATTCATTCCGTTAAGTGATTTGTCGAAAGTGCATCTAGGTCCGATGACCAGTCAGGATATTGTGGGCCTTTTTTATGCCGAATCAGCGAGTGTTATTAATTATTTGATAAATGAGCAGGGCAAAACACGTTTTACCCGTTTTTGCCGCAAATTAAAATCGGGAAAGACATTTCAACAGGCTCTAAGCGCTGTCTATGTGCGCTTCGACCATATCGATGACCTAAATAGGGCATGGAAGAATTATTTGAAAAAATATTAAGAAATCATGAACAAACATTATCATTTTATTGGGGTGGGAGGTATCGGCATGGGGGCTATTGCCTTGCTTGTCCTCGCTAAAGGCCATCACGTTACCGGGTCCGATCTAAAAAATAGCCAGATGATCAAATCGTTAAAAAAGCAAGGGGCCAAAATATTCCTCGATCATGATGCAAAAAATATTTCCGGAGCAGATTGTGTTGTTTTTTCTTCCGCGGTAAAAGAAGACAACCCGGAATTGTCTGCTGCGCGGACAGCGCAGATACCCATTATGCAAAGGGCGCAATTATTAGCCCAGCTGATGGAGGATCAGATCGGCATTACGGTGGCAGGGGCGCATGGGAAAACAACAACGTCATCGATCATCTCGTTTATCCTGTTGCAGGCTGGTCTTAATCCTACCACGGCAGTTGGCGGGATTATCCGTAATACGGACACTAACGCTATTTTAGGTGACGGGCAATATTTTGTTTCCGAAGTTGATGAAAGCGACGGTTCGTTTCTGTATTTCAAACCGAAATACTCTATTATAACCAATATTGATTTTGAACACGTTGATTATTACAAGAATTGGGATAATATCCTTCAAGCTTATCGGCAGTTTATTGGACAGACGAATCCGGAAGGGCAAATCATCGCTTGTGGTGAGGATGAAAAACTGTTACCGCTTCTGGCTGAATCTCCTTGTAGTGTTTTTAAATACGGCTTCGGAGGGAAGAATGATTTGTCTGTTAGAAATGTCGCGTTAGGCGAAGGCTTTAGTGAGTTTGATTGCTGGCTGAAAGGTGAAAAGATCGGCGCCACCCGGCTTAATGTCCCGGGCGAGCACAATGTTTTGAATGCCCTGGCAGGTGTTGCTCTGGCGATATCATTGGGAATTGATTTTGACGTTATCAGACAGGCCTTGGATGAATATCAGGGGGTGCAGCGCCGATTCCAAATGAAGGGGACGGTCAATGACGTTTGTATCGTGGATGATTATGGCCATCACCCCACCGAAATCATCGCCACTCTCAAAGCAGCGCGGACACTTAATCGCAAACGTATTGTGACGGTCTTTCAGCCACATCGTTATAGTCGGACTAAATTCTTGATGGATCAATTTGTGGAAAGCCTGCGCTTAAGCGATGAGCTTATTGTGACAGATATTTACGCGGCAAGCGAGCAAGTAATAGAAGGGGTTACCGCTCAGGTTTTGTTAGAAAAATTGCAGCAATCGGGATTTGTTGAGGCTCAATATGTCTCTCGAAAAAATTTGCTTTCCCGTCTCAGGCAGATGGTCCAACCTGGTGATCTGGTCATTACACTGGGGGCAGGGGATATTGTTCAGGTTGGTGAGGAACTGTGCCAGAGTTTAGAGGCGGAAAAGATTTCTGCGAATGGAAGTTAGGGGTTTTTATGAGTGATGACAAAAGGATAACTGACTTGGGCCGAATCGGCGTCTTGATGGGGGGGTGCTCTTCAGAACGGGATATATCATTAAAAAGCGGTAAGGCCATTGTGGCAAATTTGACAACTGTTGGCTGCGAGGTGTTAGGCTTAGGTTTTAACACTACAGATCCTGTAGAAATTACCGAGCTGTTAAAAGATAATGATATTGATTTAGTTTTTATCGCCTTGCACGGAGCCTTTGGGGAAGACGGAAAGATTCAGGCAATCATAGATGGGGTGGGTATCCCCTACACAGGGTCTGATGAGCGAGCAAGCCGATTAGCTATGGATAAAACGGCAACTCAAGAACTTATGCAGGAGAATAATGTGAAAGTGCCGCCTTTTATGATTATTAAATCTGGAGAATCTATTTCCGCCGATGATATACTATCGCAAATACAAGAGCTGCCGGTTGTTGTTAAGCCGGCCTGTGAAGGTTCGAGTATTGGCATATCCATCGTAAATGAAAAAGCATCATTGGAAGAAGCGATCCAAAAAGCTTTCTCTTTTGGCGGTGATGTTTTAGTTGAGAAATTTATTATCGGAAGGGAATTAACCGTCGGTGTACTTGATGGTGAGACCCTGCCGATTGTAGAAATCAGGCCGAAAGATGGCTTTTTTGATTTTGATGCCAAGTACCAAAAAGGTAAAACAAAATATATTGTTCCTGCGCCTATTGATACGGCTGCAGCGGAGGCCGTGAAGTTGGAAGCGTTAAGAGTGTATCACCTGTTAGGCTGCCGCGATATGGCAAGGATGGATTATATTTTTGATGCTAATAACCAGGCTTTTTTTTTGGAGGCCAATACGATACCCGGTTTCACAGAAACCAGCTTATTGCCCATGGCAGCTAAAAAGGTGGGGTATGGTTTTCCGCAGCTTTGTCTGAAGATCGCTCAGGCTGCCTGGCAAAGGAAAAAAGTAAATTTAGGGACAGGCTGATTCATATTTTAGTTAGTTGCCAGCCTATTTAGATTAATATGTGCGGAAGGAACGATATGGCTCGACGAAAATCAAAAAAGAATAATGTATTCTTAAAAATTGTAAAAATTGCCGTCATTGCTGTTTTTGTCATTTTTTTAACTGTAATCGTTATACAGAAGACGATATATATTTTTAAGCATGCCGATCTATTCAACGTGAAGGAGATCTCTCTAGGCCCGTCCATTCAATTTATCAAGTCTCGTCACTTAGACCGTTTAAAAGGGAGAAATATTTTTGAGATAGACTTAAAGAAAACACAGCAGCGCTTGGAAGTGCAGTACCCGGAAGTGGAAAAGCTGCGTATTATCCGGCAGCTGCCTAATAGGGTTTATGTCTTTGCACAAAAACGCGATCCTTTCGCCTATCTATCATTAGGCAGTCAATATGCGATTTTGGATAATAAAGCGATAGTCCTTGCAGTGACGGCAAAATTATCAAAAGGTGGGATTCCGGTAATCTCAGGTGTAGCGTTGAAAGCAGATGTTATCTTGGGGAAACCCGTGCGCGATTACCGTGTCCGCTTAGCATTAAGAATTGTCGACCAGCTCCATAAGAATGAACATCTCAAAAGTTATAAAATTACTTCTGTTGATGTTGTAAGTGTTTCGCAGATTCTTGTTTACCTGAATAATGATATGAAAATTATTATGGATCAGGATAAAACCAGTCAAAAAATCTCTAAACTAGGCATCTTTTTGTCGCAGGGCAATATTAAGGATAAGAGTTTCAATTATATTGATTTGCGGTTTAAGGAAATTTATTTAGGTCAGAAAAAAGAGAAATAACTTTTTACAGAAAAAAATCAAACTATGCTAAAAAAATTCATTAAAGACCAATATTTTTGCGGGCTGGATATCGGCTCGCAAACCATAAAAGCCAGTATCGTAAAGTTGCAAGATACACAAAAACCTCAGCTTATCGGCGTCTTTGAGGAAAGAACCAGCGGTTATCAGCAGGCCTCTATCATTGATTTGGGGGAGCTGTCTGAGGCTATTCATAAAGTCGTCGTTGGATTGAGCAAAAAGGCCAGTATCAAGATCAAAGAGCTCCAGATGGGAATTAGCGGTGAATTGGTCGATAAAAGGTTTGTCTCCGCGGCGATTCCTTTGGTGGATCGAGGAAGTAAGGAGATCACTGCGAGGGACATCAAAAAGATACAATCTCAAGCAAGGGCCCTTGGTTTGAAAATGGATGAAGTTGTTCTACACAATTTTCCGCAATATTACAAGGTTGATGATGTCAATACAGCCCTGAATCCTGTAGGCTTGTACGGCCGCAAGTTGGAAGTGTACACTATGCTGATGGTCATTAATGATGCCTTATTAAAGAATCTTACCAAGGCAGTTAATCAAGCCGGCTTTGATGTGGAGCACTATTATTACAGCAGCTTTTCCTCGACGGATGCTATTTTGTCCAAAGATTATAAACAAAAGGGATGCATCGTGATTAATTTGGGATCACATATTACCGATGTTCTTTTTTTCAAAGATGGTCATTTGCGTTTTTACGATAAATTTTCATTCGGGGGAGCGCAGGTAACTGATAAGATCGCGGATGTTTTAAATATAACTTTTGACCTGGCTGAGGATATTAAAAAATCATATGCTCAGGCGGTCAGCACGGATGTTCGCGCTGATGAAGAAATTCTCATTAAAAAAGATCAAGGATATATGCCCATTAAAAAAGAAATAATACTTGAGGCGATTAATCCTGTTATTACGAATATGGTTGATACCATTACTGAATGCATATCCGCATCAGGGGCAACGCGTGAAACGCATTATGGAATTGTCATGACAGGAGGCGGGGTGATGCTGCCTGGGTTACCGGAACTGATTGAAGGGAAAACCAACCTTCCTGTTAAGGTCGGCAAGGTTACGATTGCTGCTAACCGATTGCATAATTCCGCGAAATTTGCTGCTGCGGTGGGGCTGGCCGTGGCACGATTCAACCAAGTTCATCAATCTCCTTTGCAAATGTCCAGCGGTTCCCCGCTGATGACGCGTATCACATTAAAGGTCAAAGAATTATATCAGGAATACTTTTAAAGAATGCTTAAGAAGAAATGAAGGTTGCGAGATGCGGTGGAATCATTTTCGGCGCATAAGATTATAACTAATTTCTTTTAGAATGATCCGCAATCGACCCACACCGTTAAACATGAACAATAACCAAAAGGAGTTAAGGATTAGCAGGAAAATGACCATGGCCATGAAATAGCTCTGTTGCAATAGCAATTTTTCCAACATATTGTTGGGTGATATTTGTGAGGAAAGATCGATGGTTTTTAGGACGTTGAAGAAAAAGAGAAAAAAGAATGCCGCCAGGACAAATTCAAAAAACATAACATAAAAATGACGCATCATCCAGCGGGCACATTTATTATCCCAATACCTGATTTTATTCATCAAATCCTGATGAGACATTATTTCCCCCTTTGGGCTATGAGTTGACGGACGGATAATCGTTAAAAGAAGCGTGTTTTAAAATAAAGTGTTTCCCTGCTTTTCTTATTATTACAAAATATGTTATAATTTCAATGTATATAATAGAAAACAATTTTATGCAAATTATAATTCTTCAAAAAAAAGATTAGAAAGAAGGGTGTGATGAGAAAAGTTACTGGAATTAAAATAGTTATAACAATTTTAGTTTTTCTCTGTGGTTGTGGAGACGTTAAAGAAGGGGCTAAAAAGGAGTTTTATCAGAGCGGAGAAATAAAGAGTGAATATACATATAAGGGAGGAGAAAGACTCGGTAAATTTTTTGAGTTCGGCCTGGATGGCAGGCTGTTAATGGAGGGGGATATTCAAAAGGACGTCATTTATAAGATCGTATATGACTATTTTATTGATGGTAAGTTAAAGGGGAGGGTTGAATTTGTTAACCAGATGCGCGATGGTATCACGAAAATGTATTATTCTACAGGCACCCTGCATGTTGAAAAGACCTATCGTAAGGACAAGCTTGAGGGGGTCTTGCGTGAATATTCTCCGAATGGGACGCTTGAGTTAGAGCGGACTTATAAGGACAATAAATTAAACGGCTCCTCTAAGGAATACATCAATGGGGAGATCAAATTCGAGAATTTTTATCGGGACGATAAACTGAATGGGGTGGCAAAGGAATATTATTTTACTGGCGAGATCAAATATGAGAAATCTTATAAAGATGACGTATTGCATGGTTTGTCCAAGGAATACTCGGAGGCAGGCCATCTATTATATATGGACACTTTTGAACAGGGTGAGCGTATTTCACACAAAGAATTTTATGACAGCGGATCGATTATGCGCGATACGATTTTTGAGGATGGCAAAGCAGTATGGGTTAAAGAATATTATGATCAGGGCGTTCTGATGCGCGAAAGATTAATTGATAGTGGGCGGCCGACTCAGATTAATGAATATTATGAAAATGGAACTGTGCTCTATCGAAAATTTTTCAACGACAACGGCGTTTTAATCAGGATGGAGAAATTCGACCCTCACGGTAATTTTCTTGATGCGGACAACCGCATTGACCGACGATAAAGATGAAAATTTTTATTGCCTCAATCTGGCTTGCCTTATTAGCCTTGCCTTTATATTCTGCTGAGGGAAATGATTTTACGATGATGAGAAGTAAAATGGTTGACAGCCAGATCCGTGCGCGTGGTATTACGGATCCAAAGGTTCTTGATGCGATGCTTAAAGTAGAGCGGCATCAATTCGTCAGTGATGACCTAAGTGAAATGGCCTATAATGACTTCCCCTTGTCTATTGGTCATAAACAAACGATCTCGCAGCCCTTTATTGTTGCTTTTATGTCTGCTGCTTTAAAGCTTAAGGGTGATGAGCAAGTCTTGGAGATCGGAACGGGATCTGGCTATCAGGCCGCCATCTTGGCGGAAATGGTCAAGGCCGTTTATACAATTGAGATCATTGAGGATTTGGCATCCGAGGCAGCAGCACGATTGAAAGAGCTCGGCTATGAAAACATCTTTATCAGGCACGGTGATGGTTATAAAGGGTGGAAGGAATTTGCCCCTTATGATGCCATTATTGTTACGGCGGCTCCACCACAGGTTCCCCCTGAATTAATAAATCAGTTAAAGGTCGGAGGGAAGATGATTATCCCTGTAGGGACGTCTTCCCAGGATTTATATTTTATTGAGAAGAATGAAGCTGGGGTTGTCAGTAAAAAAATTCTCCCGGTGCGTTTTGTCCCCATGGTAAAAGAGTAATAATCGGCTATTTTTCAGCCCGAATCTCATGTGATTCCACGCCCTGTATTATAAGAAAACGCTTTCCTTAATACCCCTGAACCCTATTGAAAATATAATATAATATTTTATACTTTCTTTGTGATGTGAATTGGTTTATTAACCATAAAATGATGTTATGGAGAGGTATATTGAGGAAAGTATATATTATGATTATAGGTGTAGCCTGTTTTTTTGTGTCGAATAATGTTTTTGCTTCCGGCAGAATCCAGGATGGACTTTATTTGACATATGAAGGCGTTAGCACGTTGAGGGTGTTGGAGCAGCATAAAGATTTGCGGAAGAATGGTGTGTATTTTGAGTATTATGACAATGGAGATGTGCGAAAGTTATTTACCTATAAGGATGATAGGCTAAACGGTGTCGTCAAGAAATTCTTTGATAATGGGCAAGTCGAGTATGAAAGAGAATATAAAGCGGGAAAATTAGATGGCCCAATAAAAATTTATTATGAAGGCGGCGGAGTCCGTGCGGAAATGCTTTATGTGGAAGATTCAATTGAAGGGGAAGCCAGGTTTTTTTCCGAACAAGGATTTTTGACGCAAATAAATGAATATATTGAAGGGAAATTAAAAAGCATCAAGAAATTCAAAGAAAGCGGAGATGTATACGCAGAAAAAGTGTTCTAGGTAATTTTAGTACATTGTCGAAACTAGGTGACTGTGGGCTGTGTCCCGTGGGCATGATGATTATAAAAATATCATGACCGTTGGAAACGGCCCATTCTTTTTGAGGGTAATTTGGGGCCGATGTTCCTCTTTTTTTAATGAATAAGGGGCGGCATTTTTTTATTGCAAAGTCGAGGAAATTAGTTAATAATTAGTTTCTATATTAATAAGGCGATGTTGCTTTTTTAAAGATGGAGATGCCATGATGACAAATAGTGATAATAAATTAAAAATAGAAACACTAGCTTTACACGCTGGTCAAGTACCTGATCCGACAACAGGGGCCAGAGTTGTTCCGATTTACCAAACGACATCCTATCTGTTTAAAGATACAGATCATGCGGCCGACCTGTTCGCCTTGAAGGAATTCGGCAATATTTATACGCGTATCATGAACCCAACGACCGATGTTTTTGAAAAGAGAGTAGCTGCGTTAGAGGGCGGTGCGGGGGCGCTGGCTTTTTCAAGCGGTATGGCCGCGATCACAGCATCAATTTTGAATATAGCTCAGTCGGGTGATGAGATTGTCTCAGCGGATAATCTTTATGGGGGGACATATACGCTGTTTACCCATACCTTGAAACGATTCGGCATCAAAGCGAATTTGGTGAAATCTGATGATTTAGACGGCTTTGCCAAGGCTATCACACCAAAAACAAAAGCTATCTATGCTGAAACGGTCGGTAATCCAAAGCTCAATGTCACGGACATTGAGGCGTTGGCGAAGATCGCCCAAGATCATGGTCTGCCTTTAATTATCGATAATACGGCAACTCCTTATTTGATTCGCCCGATTGATTTCGGTGCGGATATTGTAGTGTATTCGGCGACGAAATTTATCGGCGGGCATGGTAATTCCGTCGGTGGCGTTTTGGTCGACTCCGGGAAATTCGACTGGACCAGTGGCAAATTTCCCCTCATTTCAGAACCTGACCCGAGCTATCATAACCTCAATTTTATTGAAGCCCTGGAACCGATGGGAAACATTGCTTATATTATCAAAGCAAGGGTAAATATATTGCGTGATACGGGCGGAGCTTTATCGCCGTTTAATGCCTTTCTGTTTTTACAGGGGCTCGAAACATTGCATCTGCGCATGCCGCGTCATGTGGATAACGCCTTGGCCGTAGCGCAATTTTTAGAGAAGCATCCCCAAGTTGATTGGGTGAACTATCCCGGCTTGGATTCCAGCCCGGAGAAGGCTAGGGTCAAGAATTATCTGCCCAAAGGGGCAGGCGCTATCGTAGGTTTTGGTATAACAGGCGGGGCACCGGCGGGAAAGACTTTCATCAATGCCCTGGAACTGGTTTCTCATTTAGCTAATATCGGCGATGCCAAAACTCTGGCTATTCATCCGGCAAGCACTACGCATTCGCAACTTTCTGAAGATGAGCAGCGCGATACCGGTGTGACACCGGACTATGTCCGTCTTTCAGTCGGTATTGAGCATGTTGATGACATCATTGCTGATATTGACCAGGCCTTAAAGAAAACAGCTTAAAAAAGCGCGGAGGATTTTCCTTTATGAATCATGCGGTTTTGTTGATATCTTGTGCGGATAATAAGGGTATTAACGCTGCAGTTACGGCATTTATTTTTGAGCATGCAGGAAATATTGTCCATGCTGATCAGCATATTGATGAGCAGTCCAATACTTTCTTTATGCGCATTGAGTGGGACTTGCAAGGTTTTTCCTTATCGCGGGAGCAGATTGCCGATGCCTTTCAGCCCATAGCGGAAAAGTATTCTATGTTATGGGAATTATGCTTTAGTGATATTAACCTTAAGACGGCGATCTTTGTTTCAAAACACCTTCATTGTCTAAGAGATATTCTTATGCGGCATAGGGCCGGGCAATTGCCCTGTGATATTCCATTGATTATCAGCAATCATCCTGATGCAAAAAGTGTGGCGGAGGATCACGGCATAGCTTTTTATGAATTTTATATCGATTCGGAGAATAAACAGGAACAGGAAAAAAAACAGTTTGATGTTTTGCGCTCACATGACATTGATCTTGTTGTTCTGGCCAGATATCATCAGATCCTGACGTCAGATTTTGTTGATCATTATGTGAGCCGTATTATCAACATCCATCATTCCTTTTTACCTGCTTTTGTCGGCAGCAACCCTTATTTACAGGCACATCAAAAAGGTGTGAAGATTATCGGGGTTACAAGCCATTATATAACAGCCCAGCTAGACCAAGGGCCGATAATTGAACAAGACACGGTGCGTATAAGCCATCGTAATTCTCTAGGAGACTTTGTTCGAAAAGGACAGGATTTAGAACGGGTTGTTCTTAGCCGGGCAGTACGGTGGCATTTAGAGCGGAAGATACTTTCCTATGGTAATAAAACGGTAATTTTTGATTAAATTTTAACCAGTCGCACTTTTTAGGTGTTATAATACCTATTTTAACTGTTGGCTTACGCCCTGTGGTCTTGCCACAGGGATACCATTTCAAAGGGAAAGTGTGAAAACCGTAGGTTTTCAAATCAAGAAAATTCCTTTGAACGCCCTGCGCTCTTGGCGCAGGGATATTTACAAATTCTCAATAAATCATAAACGGTAAAAAACATGGATTTTTGTTACATACATGCCAGAAGAATTTCTATCGGTAAATGCTTTGTTTGCGACGTACCGCTTTGCGACGAATGTCGTGCCCTTATTGGAAGTGAGATTCATTGCCGACGTTGCGCCAAAAAAGCCGCGGCAAATATACATACTCAGGCTGCGCGTAATCCCATCGTGGCAGCTGTTTCATCTTTTATCGTCCCGGGTTTCGGCCAAGTCTATAACGGCCAGATCGGTAAAGGTATCTTTATCACGATAACCAGTTGGTTGGTCTTTCCCTGGTTATTTGGTATTTATGATGCGTATAAAACAACAGTAAAATTAAACAAAGGCGAGCTTATGGTCAAACCTTCGCCGGGTTTGATTATGGAAGGACTCATTATCTTCATCATGATCTTAACGGGGCCGATGCTGGTCTTTTATTCTTCAAAATTTTATTATCTTTTTACGCACACAGTTTTTGATAGCTACACCATTAAAAGAAAACTGCGCACCATTTCCGATGCCGCAGAGCAATACGCCCGGGAACATAATGTATATCCCATGAAATTTTCTCAGCTTTATTTTGCCGACCCTCCTTATCTGGATACGCTTTATTGTGACGTGGAGGTGTCCGGCTATATCTATTCATGTGTATTCGGGAATGATGGCTATATGATTACCGCTATTCCTGAAGAAGATATCCTCGTCGGAAAGAAAACCTTCATGATAACCACAGGCGGCCAGTTAACCGCTGTGGCTCCAAAGCCCATTGATGTCAGGGTTATTGAATGACCCGGATTCACGCGCTTCAAGGTGATATCACAAAACTTAAAGTAGATGCCATAGTTAATGCCGCCAACACAAGCCTTTTAGGCGGAGGAGGCGTTGATGGGGCAATTCATCGTGCAGCAGGCCCTGAGTTATTGGACGCTTGCCGTCAGTTGGGGGGCTGTGCCACAGGTGATGCCAAGATCACAAAAGGTTTTAACCTCCCGGCTCGTTTTGTTGTGCATACTGTGGGTCCAGTGTGGCATGGCGGGAAGGAAAACGAGGATGAGCTGTTAAAAAGTTGTTACAAATGTTCTCTTGCATTAGCCATTGAGCATAATATTGAATCTATCGCCTTCCCGTGTATCAGTACGGGAGTTTATAGCTACCCTAAAGAACAAGCAGCACATATCGCCGTTGCTGTGGTCAATGGATTCCTGCAAGAACACCATTATATGAATGAAGTCGTCTTTGCCTGTTTCTCCGCTAAAGATTTAGAAATTTACCGCGCGATTCTTTGAATTTTATTCGTTGCTGCTATCTTTCAAATTAGCTTTGATAAAATTTTCTGTTTGAACGATGTCACCGATAACGTATCCACCCTGATCTAACTTTTTATTCCAAGAAATCCCATAATTCTGTCGATTGATTTCAAATTGAACCTCTTCTTGCTGTGCTTTTTTGTCGCTATGTGATGGAAATTCTTACAAAGGTGTTCAGGTAATAATCATTGGCACAGAATGTAGCTTCTGATAGAATCCTGTGGGTCAAGATTGGGACGGTTAGAATAGTTGTCAAAAGAGGAAAAGTTATGAATAAAATTCTGAAAAAACTGTTTTTGGGTCATAAAACAAACAAATTCCTCCGGGCGTACATGGCTGAAGTGTCTCAGAATTTGGAAAAATGGCACGTGATCTATCAGCTAAGGAGGTTGCTCCCTTTGCAGGAAACTGCAATCAAGAGAAGGCGGCAGATGGGGATATTGGCTGTTGATTTGATTTTGCAGTATGAGGAATTTGTGTTAAGTTATCAGGACAGGTTTGAGCAGTTTGTTGATTTTCGGGAGCACTATCAGTTGAGTTTGGATCATCTTTCACGCGAATCAGCGCGTCAACTGCATGAAAAGAGAACAATGGCATTTGAAAGCCTGGTTGACGCAAGAGATTGTTTAGAGCGGATTCAAGTGTATTTAAAGGAAATGACGTCCGATAGAATTTATGGTGATAAGTTATTGTGCAAATGACACAAAAAGATATGACGCGAAAACAAAGGGATGGCTTACGCCGATGGTTCATGGCAGTAGTTATGAGTGAGTTGTTTATGTTGTGGCGTCATCAGCATTTGGTCATGATATATGTGGGCATTGCTGTTATCTTTTGTGTCGTCGGTTTGAAAAAAAACATCCGGAAAGATTCAAATGAGAGAGCGGCTTCGGGCCGTGAATTTTCTTCAGCAATTATTGCGTTGATATATGCCGGGATAGCCATGTTGTTGAACGGTTCGCCGTTTCGATTTTTGCTCATACTCTGTTCCTCGGTGATAATCGTGCCGTATTTGGCAAGCATGTTGAAAGAGAAGTAAAGAATATTTCTAGAAGAGAAAGGATTTGATATGAGGTTATATTTGGTTCGTCATGGTAAGGCTGTACACGAGCAGCTTGATCCGCAACGTCCTTTGAGTCAGGAAGGCCGGGATGAGGTTAAAGAAATGGCGCAATTTATAAAAGCTTTAAGGTTAAACCTTGCAGAGGTTTTTCATAGCACAAAACTTCGCGCCAGAGAAACGGCTGTGCTGATCAAAGACGCGGCCTTACCGCAAGCTGAAATCGTTGAGAAAGAAGGGCTCTGTCCCAATGATAATGTCGATAATTTTATGAAAGCATTGCAGGGCAGGAGGCAGGACTTGATGGTCGTCGGGCACCTGCCTTTTCTGCCATGTCTGGCTTCTCTTCTCACGGTTGATGAAGAAAGGACTTTTTTTGCAATGCCCCCCGGCTCAATGGTTATGCTTGAATCCACGGAGGGCAAGGTTTGGTATGTTACGGGTTTTTTGACGCCGGATATGATTGGATCTAAGGAGTATCTGTGATGGAGGATTTATTTTTTAATAAAGAGGAGTTTCTCACCGTATCGGAATTGAATCAGCTGATTCGTGATGTGCTTAATATGGGATTCTCAAATGCGGTATGGGTGTGCGGAGAGATTCAGGGATTTAATCGCAGCAAAGATAAAAGACACGTGTTTTTTGAATTATGCGAAAAGGACTCTGATTCCAAAGATATTGTCGTGCGTATCGGTTTGGTCATATTTGCCGGAAGAAAGAAGGCGATCAATGATATATTAGCTTCCGCGGAAAACGCCTTTCAATTGAAGGATGATATTGAAGTTAAATTCTTATGCCGCGTAGATTTTTATCCTCCCCACGGGGCGATCCGCCTGGTCGTTGAAAGCATCGATCCTATTTATACTCTGGGTAAGATTGCGCAGGAAAAACAAAAGCTTATCGCGTTATTGAAAGAGAAAGGGGTGTTAGAAAAAAATAAAGCCTTGTCGGTTAGTAGAGTGCCTTTACGCATTGGGTTAATTACCTCCTTTGATTCAGCCGCTTATAATGATTTTGTTTCAGAGCTCAAGCTGAGCCATAATGCCTTTAAAGTTTTTTTTCGTAATGCCCTTATGCAAGGAAAGGCGGCCGAGAAAGATGTGTGCGCGGCCTTGCGCGATTTGATCCAGATCGGCAATCTGGATGTTATTGTCATAACACGGGGCGGCGGGTCTATTGCTGATTTGAGCTGCTTTGATTCAAAGGCCATAGCCGAGAATATCGCCCGATCACCTATTCCCGTTTTTTGCGGTATCGGACATGAAATCAACATAACGGTGACGGATTTAGCAGCGCATACTTATCAAAAGACTCCCACGGCCATTGCGCGGCTCCTGGTAGAGAAGGTCAGCATATTTTTAGCGGATATAAATGAGCGCGGCTTGTCTATCATCAAATATTCCCGGCAAAAAATTGAAAACGAAAAGCAGGACCTCAAAGATTCCGTCCTTAATCTGCAGACGTTAACTAATGCTTTTTTGAAAATCCATCACCAATTTTTAAGCCGTTTTAGTGACAGCATTATTATCATGCCTGACAAATATATATTCCGACAGAAAGACGTATTAGTTAATTTAAAAGAACGTCTGTCGCGTAACGCCGTTTACAGAATAAAAGAAACCAGGACAGCATTAAATGCTTTTCAACGGATAATTGATATAGCTGACCCGCGTCACACATTGCGCCGGGGTTTTTCCATCACACGTCAGGCGGACGGGCGCGTCCTTAAAAGCATTGAGAAGGCCGCAGATAAGGAAATGATTGTGACGCAATTATTTGATGGTCAACTGTATAGCGAAATCAGAAAAATTAATAAGGAGGAGAAGTGTGGCGGACATAAAATACAATAAAGCCATAAAGAAATTAGATGATATTATCCAAAAAATTGAGAATGAAGAGATTGATGTTGATGAGTTGGCAGGAAAAGTAAAAGAAGCCATCAATATTATTCAGACCTGTAAGAACAAAATCGACAAGGCTGAAATGGAAGTAAAAAAAATGGTAAAAAGTTTTGAGAATGAGGCCGCGGAGCCTGCGGTGTAACTGTTATTCTTTTCTTTTCACGACCATGTAAAGGATGACAGTAATAAAAAGCAATGTGAGGATGATAAGTAAAAGGGCATAATCAGTAAAAAAGGGATCCTTTAATATCAATCCTTGAATTGATAACAAAACAACTCCCGCCATCATCAGAATGCTTAAGGTCCGGATACATTTGATTTGATCTTCTTTTTTTAACGGCATTTTTTCTCCTGCACACAATTTAAAAAGTCGCTATTGAGAATTCGTAGGCTTCAATCTGACTGATCTTCTGGATGAGAATTTGAATCATAGGATAACTAATAAATACAGCGATATAAAGCCAGAAGAAGATCGATAGCCCGATAGAAAGAATATCCCAGAACGCTTCCCAGCGAATGTTCCGTTTGTAGAGATCATTAAAGGCGCAGCGTATGTTTTTCAGTCTTTTTTCATTAGCGAATTTGTCATAAATTTTTTTCCGATAAACAATGCTTCCATTGATAATGTCATCCAGGATTTGGAAATATTCAATGTTGTAATCGCATTCTTCTTTGTTGTGGGAATTCTTGACATATTTTGTATTGCAGCGAGAACAATAGCAGGTATAGTTCATGTGAAACAGGTTGGTAGCAACAACATTGAAAAAAAACCAGGGAAGATTAAAAAAAACAGTGAAGTTTAAGGGGGCGATAAAAAAACGTTTTAATCGGGGTCCGTGTTTGAGCCGGTTTCGATGCAGATCAAAATCCAGGAACAAACTGCGATTGCCGATATAACTGCGCAAATGATACTGCTTATGAGAATCAGAAATCTGCCCATGGTATTTTCCGCTGATATTATCGCGCACGGATTTATGTTCAGACAATTTCAACGCTTGTGGAAGAGAAATGTCCAATAGCTTGCCGTCGCATTTTTGGCACTGCATGACACGCTCATGGAAAAATATGTTGCATTCAAGACAGATTTTCATGGTTTAGATATTTCGAAAGTTTCTTATTAAGTGTAGTTTATAATAAAAAATCAATCCTGTCAGTAATGAATTATAAAATTTATACCACTTTAAACTCGTTATGATAACATGAGTGTATTATAATTACCAATTATCCCAAATCATATGAAAATAAAAATACTGTTATTTATGATCAGTGCTTTCCTTTTCGCCGGTTGCAGCCGGCCGATCGCCAATCTCAATTCAACCGGAGAGAATGTTATCTGTTTCGGTGCTAGCATAACTCATGGTTATGGTGTCGCTCAGGGAAAAGATTTCCCGGCTCTTTTGAGTGAATCTTTAAACGAACCGGTTATTAATGCCGGAAATCCCGGGGATACGACGCGTCATGCCCTGGATCGTTTAGACCGGGATGTCCTTAACATGAATCCGAAATTGGTTCTCATTGAATTTGGCGCTAATGATTATTTTCAGAAAATGTCTGCGATTGAAACTTTCCGGAATCTTGAAAAGTTAATACGGAAAATTCAAGGAGCACATGCGGCAGTTGTTTTGGTGGAGGTGCGTTTGGGGTTGTTGTCAGACAAATTCGGCAAAAGAATGAAGGAATTAGCTGAGAAAACCAAAGCAGGATATGTTTCCCATGTTATGAAGGGTATTATTGCCAATCCTCAGCTTAAAGTAGATAGTATTCATCCTAATGCGAAAGGCTATGAGATCATCGCCAAGAGGATTCACAAGGTTGTTGCCCCCTTATTGCGGAAGATGAAAAAATATTGATTTTTCCCGTATTTTTCTTTAAATTTTACGTATAATGTCTTTTAATAGAAAGTTTTTGCGTCTTTTCCAAATAATTGATAAGGATAAGTCATGAAGTGTTCCAATACGTTTTCAATTAAACGCTTTTTTCTGGGTTTCGCAGCTCTTTTTCTTTGTTCATCATGTGGAGACGGCATCGGCTTTTTCGAGAAAACACCTCTTTGTCTTGAGACCCGAAAAAAACACTTTGAAGACGGCACACTCAAGGCGGAATTATGTGTCAGCAGTGGAAAGAAAAACGGATTGGCGAAAGTCTATGATAAAGAAGGGAATACTATTCTCGAGGCTATTTTTAAAGCTGATAAAAAGCACGGCCACTTCAAAGAGTATTATCCCAATGGCGTTCTAAAAAAGAAGGCATTTTACCAAAATGACAAGTTGGAAGGAGAGGTGAAGGAGTTTGATGAGTTTGAAAACCTTCGGGTTGCAAAGCATTATAAAAACGGCAAACGGCATGGTTTGATACGGACCTACTTTTGGTCTGGACACGTAGAAAGTATGGCGAAATATATAAATGATGAGGTGCAGGGAACCATAAAAGTTTTTTTTGATAATGGTCATTTGAAATATGAGCAGGAATATATTGACGGGGTCGCTAATGGGATTTACCGAGAGTACTATGAATCAGGAGAATTGAAAAAGACAGCTAGCATGGATAGAGGAAAACAGTACGGAAGAGTTAAAGAGTTTCATCGTAACAGCAGGATTAGAAAAGAGTGGTATGCCGTTGATGGATCGGGGGAGGGGAATTTCCGCGAGTATGATACCTATGGTTATCTTAGGGCCGAAGGCCAGTATGAACGCGGTTATATCCATGGAGAATTGAGAATTTATAATTTTGGTGTTTTGGAAAGAATTGACATCTATCGTTATGGATTATTAGAGAGAAAGAATTTTTACAATAGACAAGGACATCTTGAACATGTTAGCAAGCCGTGAAAGGTGTTAAGGACCTTCGGGTGAGTTATTAAATATGCTTTATTAACAACCTTTTCAGGTTGTTTTTTTTCACACAAGCCGCATTAATTCAGTTATGCCTTCTACCAAAAAGAAACAGAACAATAAAAATCAAAAGCATCAAGCGTCGCTGAGCGGGCATGTTCTCCAGGCCGCTTTAATAATCATTGTTGTTGGGTTTGTGGCCTATCATAATAGCTTTCAATGTGAGTTTATTCTGGATAGTTATTCTAAAATCATTCAGGATCCGCGAATACATCAGTTGTGGCCGATATCGCGGGTTATCGAGGAATCAAATAGGCCTATTATTTTTATAACATTTGCCGTTAATTATGCCATCAGTGGAATGAATGTCCTTAGTTATCACGTGTTGAATTTTCTTGTGCATATTCTGGCCGGGTTGACGTTGTTCGGTATCATAAGGCGGACGCTTGGAGAAACTTATTTGGCAGAACGTTATGGGAGTCGGGCAACGGGGCTGGCGGCTTTTATCGCTCTTTTATGGGTTATACATCCTCTGCAGACAGAAAGCGTGACGTATATTTATCAAAGATCGGAATCAATTATGTCTTTGTTTTTCCTTTTGACGCTTTATTGTTTGATCCGCTACTTGGGTTCACAAAAAGGGGTTTGGCAGGCGGCGGCGATTCTGATGTGTGCTTTTGGCATGGCCAGTAAGGCCATCATGGTAACAGCACCGATTATTTATCTGTTTTATGATCGCACATTTTGGGCCGGGTCTTATAAAGAAATTCTCAAAAAAAGAAAATGGCTTTACCCGGGGCTCATGTTGACATGGTTTATTTTAATTAAATTGTTAATGGGGCCCCATGAATCGCAAGGCACTGCCGGTTTCGACATGAAAGATTTAACTGTTTGGCAGTATATGGTATCCCAGCCGCAAGTTATTCTTCATTATATACGGCTTGTTTTCTGGCCACATCCTTTGGTTCTTGATTATATGTGGCCCATCGCGCAGGCCCCTGCAGATATTGTGTTACCGGCGATGTTTATCGGCGGATTGCTTATATTAACTCTTTGGGCAGTAAGGTACAGGCCGGCGTTGGGCTTTTTAGGTGTTTGGTTTTTTCTTATTTTGGCCCCGACTTCCAGTTTCATACCCATTGCTGATTTGGCTTTTGAGCACCGGATTTATTTGCCGCTGGCCGGGTTCATCACTTTGGTTGTGTTTCTATTCGATGTCATTGTTTTAGAGAAAGTGCGGAGCCGGAAAAAAAAGAAATATATCATTTTCTTTTTTGTTTTTACGATTGTGCCTGTCTTGACCTTGCGGACAATAGCGCGCAATAGAGATTATCAAAATAGAGAGGTGATGTGGAAAGAAGTGGTGAGATACAGCCCCCGAAATTCCCGGGCCCTCTATAATTTGGGTTTGACTTATCTTGCAGAACGACGATTGGACGAGGCCCTCGATAATTTTCTCAAGGCAACGGCTATTAAACCGGATTATGTTATGGCTTATAACAATATGGGAAATATTTATTATGAAAAAGGCATGAAAGATGAGGCGGTGAGAAATTATGAGAAGGCTTTGAGCTTTGAGGTAATTCATCCGGAAGTCTACAATAATTATGGTGTGGTGCTTATGGATACGGAAGATTACGAAAAGGCCGAACAGTATCTTAAGATGGCGAAAGAATACAACCCCAACGCCATTGATGCGGAGAAGAATCTCGGCAATCTGTATTATCTCACAAATGATTTGGAAAAGGCCGTGTTGCAGTATCAAAAAGTTTTGGCAAGACGGCCGGATCATCATTCGGCGCGATACAGTCTGGCCACAATTTATTTGACGCAAGGAAAACTCAATCAGGCGAAGAATGAGATGCTTTTCCTGACGCGCAATCAGCCAGAGAGTCCCGTGGCGCAGAACACCCTGGGGGAGGTTTATCTGCAGCTCAAAGATTATAAAAGCGCGGCCTTTCATTTTCAGCAGGCTTTAACGTCAGATTCGGACTTTAAAAAGGCTCAAGAGAATTTGGATGTGATTTCGGCTCTAAAGAATGCTTTGCAGGAAGAAACGGAAGGCCAAAAATAAATAATCGTCATGGGATCAGCGAGAAAAAAACATAAAAAAGAAAGTTCTTCTGTCCAGGCTTCGCCATCACAGGCAGGGCAAGGGGTATTGCTGTGTCTGGTTCTGGCCGTGACGTTTTTGGCGTTTGTGCCTACGCTGAATCATTCCATCGCAGTTTGGGATGACGATGGACATCTACGCAAGAATGAAGATGTTCGCTCTTTGAGCCTCTCAAATATCAAAAGAATTTTTACGAATACTGTTAATGCCACATACATTCCCTTAACAACTTTATCGTTCGCGTTGGAATATCATTTTTTTAAATACAAGCCTTTTATATATCATTTTAATAACATATTGTTACACTTGGGGGTGACGGCCCTTGTTTTCTTTTTTGTCAAGCGTTGCGGGGCGTCGGTGCGGGTAGCGGCTTTAGCAGCCCTTATTTTTGGCATACACCCCATGAAAGTTGAGTCGGTAGCCTGGGTGACAGAGCGCAAAGATGTCTTGTATGCTTTCTTTTACATGTTGGCCCTTCATCAATATTGGAGTTACCTGGAAGAGGGGAGAGCTCGGCCGTACATGCTGTCTTTGGTATTCGGTTTATTGAGCATACTTGCCAAGCCGATGGCGGTAAGTTTACCTTTGATTTTTTTTGTTTGTGATTGGATGTATCGACGGAGAATTACCTGGTCCATGGTTGTTGATAAGGCGGGGTATTTCCTTTATATCATCCCCATTGCCTGGATAACATACACGCAGAACGCGCGGGCAGTGGGCCATAATCTTTATGACG
>JAGLNJ010000153.1 GCA_023139575.1 Candidatus Omnitrophota bacterium
GGAGTGATGGCAATGAAAGTATTCTTAAGTGACAAAGCGACTATAATTATACGCGCCATGCTATCGCAGCCCGATAGAAAATGGGTCGCTAGAGACTTTGAAAAAGAATTTAAGGTAGGTCGCGCGCACGCGGCTGCGGTATTATCGGCATTGCGCGGGAAGGGTTTTGTCGGAGGGATTCGCTCGGGAAGGCTTGCGCATAGTATATTGCAAAACACAGAAGAGTTGTTAGAAGAGTGGCTGAAGGTTTATAAATTCGAACTGAACAAGACGCATCTTTGTTATTCCGCGCGCGAAGATATTTTAAACCGTTTGAAAAAGTATTTCGCGTCTAAAAACCAACCACAGGCATACGCGTTAACACTTCATACCGGAGCGAATTTCATTACGCATTACGTTAATACGCCTACAGTATATTGTTATTTACGAAATGATAATTTTGATGAAATTTCCCTGGATTTGAGGCAGGCGCTTGATTTGAAAGAACTGAAGAGGGGGGGCAATTTTTATTTGATAAGACCATACTATAAGAATGCTGCCTTTTTCAATAATCAAACCTTAAAAGGGTACAATATTGTTTCGAATCTGCAGCTTTATTTGGACTTGCATAATTTTCCCCAGCGAGGGAGAGATCACGCTCAATATTTAGTTAAAATTTTAAAAGAGGAAGGCAAGAGTTTTGTCTAAAGGATATCCCGGAGAAAAGCTTCTCATAAAAGTTATTGATGATCTTGCCGGTTTTCTTCCCTTTCTGGTATTGGTTGGAGGTTGGGTGCCGTATATCTACGCCAGATATAAATGGAAGAATGTCCTGAATCTGGCGGTAATGACATCTGATATTGATTTCGGTATAGGTTTTCACGGATTCGATGGTAAAGATACTGTGGCAAATCGTGTGCAAAAACTCGGCTATGGAGAACATCACGTTTCAATGGACAGGATGACCCCCTTTGTGCCGGTCGTAAAGGATGCCGCAGGGGACTTGAAGGCCGAAGTTGAATTTATTACAGACCCTGAGGTTTCAAAAATGGGAAGAAATGGTGTCGTTTCTCGCAAATCTAGTTATTCTAACGACTTACATTCTATTTCTTAAGCCTTCAATGATGTCAATTTTAAATAATACAACTTATTGACACGTCTCAAGTTATGAGAAACGACACCATTATTTTCGATGGTCCACGGTTAAAACTACGGCTAGAATTCTATTCTTTAGGTATTCTATTAGTCAAAATGTGCTACATTATAGATAATAACTTGACAAGATGATATCATATGGTATGATTTTAACAGGATAAACCCTTTCGACACGGCTCAGGGAGCTTCGAAGGAGTGCTGAGCAGTGTCGAAGCATTCACACCTCTCATTTACGCTCTTTTTGGTCACGGAAATTATACTGGTTTTTAATGAAAAATTCATATAATTATAGCGGAATTTTCATTAAACCGGCATATTTTAAACGAAATTTTGACTAATAAGCGGTATATGTGTTCATTGAAAGGATTAAGGGAATGAATTTAGATCAATTATTTGAACTGGATCGTTTGGCTAAGGAAGATAGCCGGAAATATAATAAAAACCGGGGAATTTATCGTGATATTACGGATGATTCCGGGCCTCATTTTCTGGGTATTGTCGGGCCGCGTGGAGTGGGCAAGACAGTCATTTTGAAACAGTTGGCATCGACTCACGAGAGATCTTTTTATGTATCCCTTGATGCCATGGAGGGAAGCCTTTTTGACCTTGTCAAGACGCTGTATGAAACCATGCGGATGAAGGTATTTTTATTGGATGAAGTTCACTTTTATCCTTCCTTTGAGGCTGACCTGAAAAAAATATATGATTATTTTGATATTAAGGTTATCTTCACCAGCTCAGTAGCGCTGGGGATGTATGAATCAGGTTATGACCTTTCCCGGAGGGTGCTCTTAAAGAACCTTTATCCCTTTTCTTTAGGGGAGTACGCGTTTTTCAAATATGGGCAGGAATATCCTGTCTTGACCATACATGATATCGTGAAAAAGAATATCCCTGTGGAGGCATTGAAAGCGGGAGAGCACTTCATTCCGTATCTCAAGGGCGGCCTTATGCCCTTCGCTTTGGAGGAGCCGCGGCCATTGCCGCTTTTGCGGAATATACTTAACACAATTATTTATAAAGATATTCCGCGTATCGGCAGGTTACTGACGGAGGAATTGGATAAAATTGACAGGCTCGTCCGCTTTATCGGGCTTTCGGGCATAGACGGAATCAATGCTTCTTCTCTCGCGGCTAATGTTCACATCACGAAATACAAAGCTGAGCAATATTTGACGCTTTTGGAACGGGCGTTTGTTTTGCATAGAGTGATGCCGATGGGTAGTAATGTTCTTAAGGAACCCAAAATCGTCATGGCGCTTCCTTACCGCCTCTTGTTCCGTCCTTTCGATGAAATTGTCGGCGGGTTGCGCGAAGATTTCTTTGTGGAGGCGGTTAAGGCCCTGGGAAAAGACATTTTTTATCTTAAATCCACGAGGGGGCGGAAGACACCGGACTATCTTATCTGTGATTTCGAAGATGTTGTTTTTGAGATTGGCGGAAAAGGAAAGGGGAGAAGCCAATTTAAAGGGATAGGCGTCCATAACAAGGTAATCCTTTCTGATGGTTATGAAATGAGGGATATCAGGCGGCCCTTATTTCTGATGGGATTAGTACAAAAGAGTGACAGACACTATTAAAATTTTAATAGTGTCTGTCACCATTTACGAGCAAGAAATTTTGGCAATAGATTATTTTATGATATATACTTATGTTAATCCTGTTTACTAATTCTATATGTGATTTGTCAAAATGAATAAAATATCAGTAAAAATGACGCGGCGAGTAAGTTCGCTATTTATTTCACTTGTCTTCATAGTTACTATGATTTTCCCTCCCCACTGTGTTTATGCCCAAAATGTAGCTAACTTACCTGCTCCGGGGGCGATGATTACTCCAAGCGCAAAATATTATCCTACAATAGTGACAGGTATTACAATCTATCCGGACAATCCATTAAAATTCGATTTTATTATCGATAGTGGAGATGAAAATCTTCAAGACGAAGAATTAAGAAATGAAACCAAGAAGTTAATCAATTATTTTCTGGCTACACTAACTGTTCCGGAAGATGAGATGTGGGTCAATCTGTCTCCTTATGAAAAAGATAGAATTGTTGCCGATGGTTTGGGAGTTACGGAAATGGGTCGTGATATGCTTGCTCAAGATTATATGTTGAAGCAATTAACAGCTTCCCTAATGTATCCGGAGGAAAGAATTGGAAGCGAGTTTTGGAAAAGAGTCTATGAAAAAGCACAAGCAAGGTTTGGAACTACGGCAATACCTACTAACACATTTAGCAAGATTTGGATTGTTCCGGAGAATGCTGTTGTTTATGTGAGTGGTAATAACGTGTTTGTCAGTAAGAGTTATTTGAAAGTTATGTTAGAAGAAGATTAC
>JAGLNJ010000154.1 GCA_023139575.1 Candidatus Omnitrophota bacterium
TTTATTTTATTAAAGATGACCATCCTCTTCTTCAGGCCGGATTGCCTATTGTAACTAAGGGAGGAGGTAAACATGTTTATATCGTTGATGAGAAATCAGGCAAGGATATGGATGTTTATTTGGTTTCGGTTTCTGATTCCGATATACTTTTAAATCATTTTTTGTCTTTGATTCATGAACTTACTCATGGGTGGTCGGGCCATGAACGGACTAAGCTTAAGAAGACCCCCAGGCATCTTATGAGGATACTTGAAGATGAGCCGGGAAATAGATCGACATATAAAATTTTTAACGAAGGAGCCACCGAAATATTTTCTGAACAGATAGCTGTTCCGCTGCTCTTAAGTGATGGCCCAATGATGCAAAAAGTGCGTGATGAAATGTTTTTGAATTATAAAAAGAGGAATCCGGATGACAAGACGGCTGCTTTAGATAAAATTGAACAGCTGGATGAGGGGCAATGGCTGCGGATTTATCGGTGGTTTAAGTCGGATCATCAATTTGCGTTTTATGCAGATCAAGCCGGGATTGTTAATGCGGTTATTCAGCGGTACGGAGAAAAGGTCATGACGGATTATTTTTTTGCGCAAGACTATCATCTTTTTCAGAAAGCATTTAGTGACAGGTGGCCGTATATCAACCTGTTATCCAATATGGTTGACGGGCATGAACATTACCAACTTCCCGGCATTGATAAGTTGCTTTGGGAAAGAAGCGTTTTAATGCTGATCCAGGCGATCATTGAATCGCCTCATTATGATGAGTTGGATTTTTTTATAGATATTATAGGCAAGTTAGTTTTAAATGAAGGGGATGTTGCGAAATACCAATTTGATAAAATCGGGCTTGATTCAAGCGACATTTTCCAAAAATTAATCAAAAATGGTTGGGCAAGGGAAATAAATCCAACAAAGATAAAATTAACAGCCGATTTAGATACAGAAAAAAATCGTATGGCAAAGATCTTTGGTCAAGATTTCTCAGCAATTTTAGCTATTTTGCAACATTCCCACGAAAAAAATCAGGCGAAATCAACTGAGGCCTTTAAATGGATAGCTGAAGGCGCGGGCATAGGTATGGAAGGGAGAGTTTTCAATTATTTTAACCTCCCCATTGAACAACGCCGGGTTGTAAGACAACGTATTTTAAAAAATCTTAAGGAGACTTTAGGTGAAGAGGATGATGCCGGGGATGAAGCAATGATAGCAATTCCAGGTGGTATCGATCTTAATCCAAATAATATAAATATCCAAACACGCGGTAAAGGTTCGAAGATTCAGTTTCCTTCAGATATGGTGGACATCCAAATGAAGTCCGTCGATGGCTTGATCCCCATCATTATTAACGTTACTCCTATTGTGAATATTCCTGCGCTTTTAGAATAATGCGGCGTAATGGGGGCAGGCCTCGAAACTAGAAAAAAGCTTCCTGGCCGCTGTCCGCAAACCTTTATCCTTCGCCATTTCACCGGGTGAGTGTTAATTTTCTGCAGGACATCCTTAAGATATTGCCAAGTATACGATCTGAGGGCCTTTTCTGCTTTTGTTAATCCCGAAATAGAAGAGAATCTCGT
>JAGLNJ010000155.1 GCA_023139575.1 Candidatus Omnitrophota bacterium
TCGTAAAAAGTTCGGGTTGAATTCTCGCGCGGGGAGGAGAGAGTTTGATTTCTTAATCCTCTGCGATATATTGTATCGCAGAGGATTAACATTTTAAAAGTAAAAAAACAGAGTCTGTCTGTCCCTATTTATTTTTCAGTTTTTCAATGACACACTGTGCTTCAAGAGTAAAGTATTCCTCAGAAATGGTAGAAGTAAAAGTATGCTCTCCGTCATAGCCTTCTTCTAAATAGAAACATTCTAATATCAAAGAAACTGAAGATGTTAGAGGCAAGACTTGAGAGTCATCTTGCAGACCACGGACTAAACTTATTATTAGATGTAAAGGTTTATAGGTGTTGTCTCTATAAATTTCATTGATTGTATTATAGGCCGTTTGTGATATTGCGCCACTATAAAGCATTGTTTTCAAATCCCGATAAGGAATATTTGCATAAAAAGCTACTTTGGAGACTTCATCTGTTTCTATAGTAATGACTCGCGCTACTTCATTAATATTGTATAGTAAGTTTTCTTCATAAGGAGGGATACCTCGGTCACGTGTTACGGCGAATTTTAGGCGGAAACTGCATGTGTCTGTATCTAATTTGTCATTTAGTTCAATGTCGGGGGTGCAATCATCGACCTCTTTCCAAGTCGCTTCGGCTTGAGTGGCTGAGAAAATAATCACAGACAAAGCGATAAAGAGTAAATTTTTGACAGAAAATTTCATTATAGGCTCCTTTTGTGTTAAAGTTTATTATTTTGTAAGTATAGCATGAAAATTGGAATTGGCCAGTTCTTAGGGGCGGAAAAAATTTATTTGCTTTTCCTATTTCTAATATTGTATACTTATAAGACGTAACTTGGTTATTCAAAACAACTTTTGTTTCTGAATTGAAGATTTATAATGGCTTTTAAAGATTGATTTCCCCGGGGTGTTCTTTTCCGCGATGGGGTTCATTAAGCAATCAATTATATAAGGAAGTTCAAATGAAAGGCATTATTCTGGCAGGCGGTCGTGCCACCCGGTTATATCCTATTACCAAGGGTATCAGCAAACAGCTGCTTCCCGTTTATGATAAACCGATGATTTATTATCCGCTTTCCATATTGATGATCGCCGGGATCAAAGATATCCTGATTATCTCAACACCGGATGCCTTGCCGCAATTCAAGAATTTGTTTGGTGACGGTTCGGAGATCGGGATCAATATTTCATATAAGAAGCAGCCGGAACCTGAAGGCATTGCCCAGGCTTTTCTTATCGGTGAAGAATTTATTGCCGGTGACAGGGTTTCTTTGATATTGGGAGACAATCTTTTTTACGGTGACAGCATCTATGAATTGCTGATGGACGCCATCAAACAGGAAAGCGGGGCTACCGTTTTCGGTTACAAGGTGCGCGACCCGCAGCGTTACGGTGTTATCGAATTTGACAAAGACCATAATGTTCTTTCAGTTGAAGAGAAACCGGCCAAACCGAAATCAAGCTGGGTTATCAGCGGTCTTTATTTTTATGATAATCAGGTGGTGGATATCGTCAAGAATTTAAAGCCGTCGGATCGGGGAGAGCTGGAGATCACCGACGTGAATCAGGCCTATCTGAATAAGAAGCAGCTCAAAGTAAAGTTTTTAAGCCGCGGTTACGCCTGGCTGGATACCGGGACGTACAATTCACTGATCGACGCGGGGATGTTTATCCGAACGATCGAAGAGCGCCAGGGCGTGAAGATCGGTTGTGTGGAAGAGGTGGCTTATCGCATGGGTTTTATCGGGAAAGATCAGTTATTGAAGATAGCTGACGGATTAAAGACGAATTATGGAGAATATCTGAAAGTCGTAGCGGAGGAATAAATTATGCCTTTTCATTTTAGATCAGCAGAAATTGAGGGAGTGGTTGTTGTTCAGCCCAAATATTATACGGATGAACGCGGATATTTTGCGGAACGATTTAAGGCCTCTGAATTCAAAGAAGCCGGGATCGATTTTGAGCCAAAACAAACAAATTTTTCGCATTCAGAAAGGGGCGTTTTGCGGGGGCTGCATTTTCAGCAGGTTCCTCACGCGCAGGCCAAGTTGGTGGACGTTATCGTCGGCGAGGTCTTTGACGTGGCCGTGGATATGCGCAAAGGCTCCCCGACTTACGGACGCTGGTCGGGCCATATCTTGAGCGCGGAAAATCAGAAAATGATGTTCATCCCGGAAGGCTTTGCGCATGGGTTTTGTGTTCTGTCTCCGACAGCGGATGTCATTTATCATTGCAACCGTGAGTATACTCCCAATAGCGAAGGCGGCATACGTTTTGATGACTCGGACATTAATATACAATGGCCGGTAAGAAATCCGTTCGTTTCGGCGAAGGACCAGAAACTCCCATTTTTGGCTGACATTGATTCATGTTTTTCATATGGCATAAGGGCGGAGGGCGCGAGGGAAAGACGGGTATGGATGAGCAGGTAATGGTGTATAAACTATTTTCTTCATTGCATATGAAATAGTATTAGATAAATATAATCATTTCTGTTAAAATACCATTTAATTGGTTTTAAGGCGTTCAACAAGAAGACGTTAACATGTTTGTTGAGTTCATGTTAATGTCCTGAAACAACACATATACATTTCTGTGAATGGGTAACGGGAGGTCATTTTTATGACAACTATAATCACAATCAGTTTAAGTGTCTTTTTAGCAACAGCTGTTTTTATCGCGGTTCTCTTGCCGCCGGGTTATACCCGTACTATTTCCTTAACATTAATGGGATTGATCGGCCTCATCGCGCCGCCGATGACGTTTTTGATCATTCATGTGGCTGAAAAGATGCAGAACAGAAAATACGCCTCGAAGGATAAGGTCTCGAACCGCAACAGGGCCAAAAAGGTTCAGATATCGATCAATCAAGTTGGTATCGTTTTATCTCGAAGGGTCGAAGCAGCATTTCAGGATGTTAAGACCGCGCAGACTATTGCTTCGGGTGATACGATTCTCGCCGATAAATTGGCCGCCAACCTGGCCAAAGCGGAACAGTCCGTGAATTTGGTTGAAGAAGGCTTGGAGGCCTTTGAGGGGGTTGTCGCGGAACTGAACGGCTTGGCTTTCAAGATCAATGACGGCAAGATTTTTAGAAGAGCCAAGCAGGCGCAGAGTTTAGCCAAACAGAGCCAGGAGGTTATGGTGGAATTGAGCCGGGGTGTGGCTAATGTCCGCGCTGTTCTGGGATCGAAAAAAGCGACAGAAGCCGCTACGGCTGTGAAGGCCGCGCCGCAAGAAGAAACTATTATCCCGCAAGAACAAGCTGTGCCGGTACCGGAGCCGGAAACACAACCGGCTGCCGCGGCAGAATCTATAAAATCACAAGAACCGAAAGAAGAAGTTCCTAAACAAGAGCCGGTCGTGGCGCAAGCCGATACAGCGCCGGTTGTCGGGGAGGGCCAGGAACCGGTTGCTCAGGAAGAGCCTAAGCCGGAGCCTGTTGTCAGCAAGGTTGTTAAACCGCAAGCGCCTGCTCCAAGGGAAGAGATTACTATGCCCTATATTCCTGAAGAGTTCAGTGGTGTGGATATGGCCTTTGGCGCTTTTACGGATATTCACCGTCCGGTGGAAGAACTTTCCCGCGATCTCGCCGAGGCATGCGATCTTCAAGAAAGCCAGATTAGTGATGTGAAACGTTTGCTCACGCAAAAGGATGCCGAGATAGAAGGATCCATCCGCCGTCTTCAGCCGCAGTCGCGGGCGCATGAGTCGTACAAGACGGAATTGGAAGAAAAGGCTAATGACCTGCGCGCCGATATCGATAACTTGAGCGCCAGCATTCCTGTTCTGGGTTCTGATATTTCCTCGAAGGACCATCACCGCCAGACGAAAGAGAACATAGTCGAAACAGAACGCACGCTGCGTAAGGTGCAGACCAAGCTGCAGCTCGAGGAGAGTTTGAACCGCGAAATCCAGGATGAATCGGGTAATGAAACAGTGCGTCATTATCGTGAGCAGGAAGAGCAGTTACGCCGGTCCTTAACCGAACTGCATCAACACCTGGAAGAGCTCGAAGAATATGAGATAAAGAAAGAATCTATTGAAGAAATGGTCGCGGAAAGACGCGACGTCTTGAACGGTAATACCGAGGCCCTGAATGAAGTGCAGGCTCAAGTCCAGCGCATACAGGACAACCTGCGGTTCCTGGAAGGCAAGCGTTTTGACGTGATTTCTATAAAGGAAGATTTGCAGGCCGTTATCACTGTTCAAGAAGCGAGCACGGTTGCTGCCGCGCAGATGATGGATGATCGCGCCCGGGAGGATGTCAATATCGACCTGGCGCCGTTGAAAAATGCTTATGCCCAGCTGAAAAGCAGCATGACGCGCGTGAAGAATTTGACCGGGAAACTTTCTTCTTATAAGAACAAGGAACAAGCCGTCATTGAAAAGTTGGCCCGCCTGTACGTTGTCGAATATGAGGACGTTGAGATATCCTCCCGCAGCGTAGAGCAGGACCTGGCTCATTTGCGCACCCGCTGTATGGACGTGGAGCAGATGAACGAAGAGCTCCGCCAGGGGATGGATGTTCTTTACAATCAGCTTTCCGCTTTGGATGAGGGCAGTTCGTCCAGTAATAATTTGATCGATATGAATGACCGCATCACGGATATCCAAAAGGAGATCAAAAAGGTGCAGTTCAAATCAAAGCTTCAGGATGAACTCTTGATCAGGGAAAAATCACCGGATTTCCGTAAAACCGAATTGGACAATGAAACCAACCTGCGCAATCAATTGCGTGATTTATTAAAACGCCGTCAGCAATTGGAAGAATACCAGATCCAGAAAGAATCCATTGATGAAATGATCGATGAACGCAAGCAGGTTTTAAAAGAAAATATTGAAGAGTTTGAACAGGGCAAGGCCCGGATCAAGCCGTTGGAAGAAAAATTGCAGATATTAAATGATCGCTTGGAGCGTCTTACTCAGATGGATTGTGAATTCAAGGGCAAGACCCGGGTTGAAGGCCTGATGACGGTTTTGGACGACGAGCAGATGGAAGCGATCCACGAAGACGTGACGATCTCGCAAGAAGAGGCCCGCAATAAGGAAGATGATGTGCTCCCCCGCACTTTCCGTTCTCATCTGGGAAGATTCAATTGAGGGGAAGGATCTTGTAAGCGGCGCGTTGCCTTTTCGACAAAAGAAAAGAATGAAGAAATTTCTTGAGTAAACGGTATCGCCGGGGCTGGAAACAGCAGCGGCATAATAAAGTTAATTAATGATTGGTTCAAGAGGAGAAGCGGTTGAAACAGAGATGTGGCTGACAGGTTTTAAAGACGATGGTCATCTAAAAAAAATTGATCGCCAAGATTACAGGCGCTGTTGGCAATCCGGCTGTTCAAATGCCGCCGGGGAAATTAGAAAAGCCTGAAGTTTTTTGTCCGCCGTATTAATTTCTTTTTAACACTGTTAACTGCCCGCTCCCTGATAATTTTTATTTAAGGGGGAACAATAATATGCGTACATTCACTGCCATGCTCATGGGTTTACTGGTCACGACTGCGGCTATTTATTCTTTGTCATTGCCAGGGGAGGGCAACCAGATGCTGGCGATCGCAGTTGTCGTCGGAGGGTTGATCGTTATGGGGATTCCGATGATCATTGTCAGCTTGAAGAACGCCAATCGCCAGAGGCCGTCCGCCGCGCAACCGCAATTAGAGTTGACCGATGTCAACACGATCGATGTCAGCAAATCCCGTCAGGTTTTAACGGATAAGGTGGCCAAGGCGGTGCGGGAGCTTAAAAATTTTGAAGAACGGCTGTATAACGGTGAGATCGATCTGGATAACGCCGAAGAGCCTTTAGAGGCGTTGGAGTCCTTCATTGATATTGTTCAGTCAGAGACCGCCGATCTTAACCTCAACAAAGAGAAGCTGCGCAAGATCAGCGTTGAGTTGAATGAAGAGGGGGAAACGGAAGAAGCCAATGCCTTTTACGGCAAGTCCGAGCAGTTAGGACGCCTGTCGCAGGAAGGCAAAGACGCGATCACCGAACTTTATAAATGGTCGGCAGTGGTCCGCGCCAAGATTGCCGCCCGTTCCGCTGTGATAAGCGTGAACCGTGAGGAAAGCGCATTTTCATCCGCCGCAACCCCGTCTGTCGTTCCCCCGATCGAGGGGCTGACAGCGCCGTCGTTCGCCATTCAGGGCCAGGAAGCGAAGGCGGAAGATAAACACGAAGTGCCGTTCCGCGTTCCGGAAATGAAGAACGATGAGGAAATGGACCGGCTTATGAAGTTGTTTTCTGATTTTCGCGGCGCGCATGCCCCGCTTAAAAATCATTTCGAGGAATTGCAGCGGGCCCGCCGGACAGAGGAAGATACCCTGTTAAAACTGCGTGATAATTTAGCGGTGAATTACACCCGCCTGAACGATATCATGAGGGAAGTGGAAAAGGAATTGAGCGCATTGCGCATCCGCCAAGCGGGGTTGGAATACAAGAACCGCCAGTTCAGCGACCAGATTCTTTTACTGCGCGGCCGCCTGCCGGCCTTGTCGGGGGAAGGCACGACCGATGAAAAGCGCCAGGATCTGAAAAGGGAGATTGAAGAATTAGAAAAGGCCATCCGCAAAGTGCAGCTGAAGAGCACTTTGGAAGAAAAATTAAACGGCTCTTTAATGAAGCAGTCCAAAGCGGACCCGATAAATATTTATAAGCAGGATGAGATCCTGTTGACCAACCGCTTGAATGAAATGGTGTCCGAATCGCAAAAACTGGAAGAATATGAGATCCGGAAAGAATCCATCAATGAGCTGATCAAAGAACGGACGGCCAGGCTGCAGGCAAATTCCGGGCAGCTTAAAGATGTTAACACCCAGGTCAGCCTGCAGACCGGGCGTTACCAGCACTATGAAAAGCAGCAGAAATGCCTGCAGGAGATCAACGGCGAGATCCAGACGGCGCACGACTTTTTTGACAGCCGGGTGATATCGCTTGATATGAGCGCGCCTGTCGGTGTTGATGTGGACTATATCGATATTGAGCTTATTCAGGGCCTTTATAAAGTGGCCAGCACAAAACGCTCACAGACCTTCGGCCTCACCGAGACCTTTGAAAAAGCCAAGGCAAAAACAAAACCTGTTCTGGAATGCTTCCGCCATCTTTATATTTTGATGCGTGATGAGACCCGTCACCGCCTGAAAGTTGAGCAGACGATTTTAGACGATCTGAAAACAAAGTCCGATGACCTCAGCCGTATCAATAAAGACCTCGTTGAGGAAATTGAGCGCCTGAACGGCCAGCTTCCCGGGGCGGACAGCGGACAGGCGAATCTGGCGATGCTGGGAGATCTGAAATCGCACATAGCCGAAGTTGAGCGCGCGATCAAGAAAGTGAAATATAAAAGCGAATTTACGGCCGGGTTAAATATCAAGGATGATGAATCCTTAACCTTTGATCTAAAGGATGCGGATGCCCGGCGTGAGCGCGTGCTGCAGGAAAAACTGCTTGAGCTTTCAGCGCAAAAGCGCCAGCTTGAGGAATACCTTATCCGCAAAGAGACGCTGGATGAAATGATCAAAGACCGTCAGCAATCCCTTTTCAGGAATACCCAGCAGATCAATAACTTGCAGAATAAGATCGTTCCTTTAGAGCTGGAAATCAAATTTATCAAGACCCGCAATGACAAGATCACGCGGATCGAGCAGGAATGGGAGGAGCTGTCAAAGATCGTCCCGGTCATCATCGGCACTCTTGATGAGCCGATCGCGGCGGTTATTCCGCAACCGGAAGCCGCGGAGGACCTTGATGATGGGATCATTATGCCCGACCGGCATATAGCAGAAAAGACGCTCGGGCAGATCCAGGAAGGAAGAACAGACGGGAATTGAGGAGACTATAGATTTAATTTGTCACAACATCACCCCGTAAAGAAACGCGGGGCAGGCGCGACACAAGGTCACAAAAAAGGCTTTGTGTTTTTTTTTACACATTTCAGTTTTTTTATGAAGCAATTCGCAATATTGAGAAAATTTCTGAAATTTAACACCACCGCGTTTTGATTTTCCCTGCAACACTCCTCATCGGCATGCTATACTTATTGTATCTTTTCTTTTTAATGCTTCTACTCATATTATAATGCGAACAATAAATAAAAAGCTGAAAAGGGACTTATCAGCTTTGTTGGCTGTGTGCCTTTTTCTGGTTCAACCTTTATCCATGGGATCCGTGCGTGCGCAGGGTATTACTTCGCCGACCGGGATACTGAACCTGCCGGCTCCCGGGACAATGGTCGGACTAACACCTGCTTATAATCCTGCCATGATCCGCGGTATTACGATTTATCCAGACACAATCCGCTCCAGTTTGATTTCATCATTGATGCCGGGGATGATCATCTTGAGGGTGATGCCTTTAAGAATGAATCAACCAAACTCATCAAATATTTCCTGGCCTCTTTAACTGTTCCTGAAGATGAAATGTGGGTGAATTTGTCACCGTATGAAAAAGACAGGATTGTACCGGATGCTTTTGGTCAGACTGAAATGGGCCGTGATCTGTTGGCTCAGGATTACATGCTTAAGCAGCTGACCGCAAGCCTCATGTATCCGGGAGAAGAACTTGGTAAGAAATTCTGGGACAATGTCTATAAAGAAGCTCAGGAGCGATACGGCACAATCAATATTCCGACAAACACTTTTAATAAAGTATGGATTGTGCCGGAAAAGGCCGTTGTCTATGTAAATGACACCAATGTTTTTGTTGCAGAAAGCCGCCTTAAAGTCATGCTTGTAGGCGATCATGAGAATGGGCCCAAAAACAATCAAGGTGGTGCCGTTGATGGAACACGAACGCGCAATAACACCCGGAGGAAGACATAGTTTTCCCCGAAGAATATAATAAGGCATTCCAAAGCTAACCAAATCCTTCAGATCATTTCCTCGATCGATAAGATTTCCCTTCACAGGTAATAAAATAACCGTTTAAATTAAGCCGATCAAGAATGGCCGTTGCGGTAGCGGCTTCAAATATTTTGCCCCATTGGGATGGCACAAGATTTGTTGTTACAATGGTTGGTGTTAATTCTGAGCGTTTGGATATAATCTGGAAAATATCATTAGCTTCATCCTGTGAAGGGAAAACATATCCAAGCTCGTCTAAACACAGCACTTTAATGGACGCGTAATAACTTAACATTGCGTGCTTGTTTTTTGAACGCTTGAGTTTATTGACTAAATCAAAACAACTGACAAAGGCGGCAGGAATACCCTGTTGAATAGCTTTGTAGCAAAGAGCTGATGCCAGATGAGATTTTCCTACGCCGCTGGGACCGATTAACACGATATTTTTGACTTCTGTTATCCAAGGAGACTCGCTAAAACCGATAATTTTATTACGAGGCAATTTAGGGTTAAATTTCCAGTCGAAGTCTTCGAAGCGCTTGATTCGCTTGATGCTAGAACGCTGCAATAAGTAACTGATACGCTTGACATCCTTGGCCAGTGCTTCTTCATCGAGGATGGGAAGAATTGTTTTAATCTGTTCCGGGGTGAGTGATCCGTAATCGGAGACGAATTTAAGTTGGTTCCATATCTTCTGAATGGGGGTCGTAGTCATTTAAGTTCCTTTCTTCGTATGTTAAATTTAATAGTTGAATGTTTTGGGGCCAAAGAGGATCGCCCTGTTTGGGTTCTGGTAAATTTAAGAGGCTGCGCAAGGCCTTGATTTTAAAACATTTCATAGAATTAAGTTCACGGACAGCAGAGACGAGCATGCTCTTGGAATGAGTTTTTAATAATTGAAATAATTGATAGGCGGCTTGTATGCGGTGGTCGTCGTTGTCTTGAAAAAGAATAAAATTTTTGAATGTCGAGTCCATGTTCACAATCAATTGTAAAATGCGTTGCATTTTAAATCGTGGCGTACGATTGAGAAGTTTTTCGGCGTGTAAGGGATTTTGGATAAGCTTTTTTTTCGCGAAACATCGTCTATGAGTAGCCACTTTCTCACCGGAAACGCAAATTTCAATTCTTTCGGGATAAGCCATGACTTCAACGACTTTAACCGCGCATGTCACAGGCACTGAATATTTATTGGTTTCAAACTCGACCAAGGCTGTCTTTGAAGCTGCTGCCGGAATAATGCGCCTGGGAAGATATACATTTTCAGGCAAGGCGATCAGGCGTTCCTTGCTCAGAAGATCTTTGGGTGTTTTTGCTGTCGTCCGATGTACGGTGTTGTTACGTTTTGTCAGCCACGCGTGGAATTTTCGATTTAAATCGTTAAGGTCCGCAAAGTCTTCCGCGTAAAGAAAGGGGCGAATATCACGGATGATTCGCTCAACACGTCCTTTTTCATTGCCTTTATACGGATTGCATAAATAAATTGAAAAATTGTAAAACCGGGAAAAGTCTAAGAACTGCGGATTGTATTGTATCGTCGGGTGACGTGATAAAACTACGGTTTTAACATTGTCGTATCTGTGCCGGTGTGCCAGGCCGCCGATATGTTCAAAACACACCAAGTGCCCGGCCATAAAAAATTCCAATGATGTCTTGGGATAAAATATGCCCCATGCGTATCGGGAATATGACAGGACATACAAAAATCCCGCAACTTGTCCTAATTTTTCGTGGTTGAAAAAGAACCAATCAACCTGAGCTTCTTCACCAGGAACAAACGTCAGCGTATGATACACCTTTGGCTTAATTTTTCGATATTGACGTGACAATCGCGCGACTGATACATAACTGCCTTGATACCCGTAAGGCTTCAGGCGTTCATAAACTTGATTCGCTTTTAATCGCGGATATTCTTTGTACCAGTAGGAAATCAAATGAATATAATCATCAAGAATAGATTTCCTGGGGATCGGTTTGGCGGCCTTTGAACCATTCAGAATCCGTCTGATACGTTTGCGGCCAATATTAAGTTTTTCGGCAATTTGACGCTGGGAGAGTTTTTCCACCTGATTTAAATGCAGAACCCGCTGAATAAGAGATTCCTGCCTGCCGGCAGGCATGGCTTCTTGCATAAGCGCACCTCCAGTTTAAGAGATTATTCTAAAATACAGGACAGATCATAAAGCCTGCCTTTGGGCAATCGGTTGGCCACCCGTTTGCACATATTCCGATTATCGCCCACAGACCCCCGCTTTGACAATGGGCTTGCTTTTGTCAAACGTACATGCAGCCACTTTGACCCCCGCGTTAAGTAACACTTATCCGGTTTGCTGCCAACAACTTGTGTCAATATCACCTTGCTTTTGTCAAACACACGTTTTTCACGGATTTCTTGCATCCTATGGCGGGTCTGATCGCTATTATGTTTTAAAAGCTGAGGATTTTGAGCTCTCTTTTGACGGCTGTAATCAGGATGGGCCTTGTTCCATTGGCGGGTCTGCTGATATTGATATTCCACGCAATCCGGATTACGCTTACGCCAATCCCGTTCATTTTGCCTTTGACGTTTGCGCTGACACTCAGGTTTTGAACAGTATTTTTGCTTACCCTTTGTTCGGGCATCCAGCTGGAATAATTTCCGACAGCACTTACAACGCTTTTGCCGTTTTCTTTTTGGCTTTCCTTGCATTGAGACACTCCTCTCAATACAAGTTTGCCATTTCGGGAAGTATTTGGTTATCCGGGATTATTTATTAAGGAAGGATTATTAGGACAGTTTTTGAAGATTAAAAAATTTGATTTTTTCTTTTTTAACTAATTTTTTAGAAATTCCCCCCTGACTCCACCTTGATTAGTTTTGGTACCTTTTTGATGATTCCCTACAATGCTTGAAGAAGATTATTCAGCATTGGAGGAAAATCAAAATAGTACAAAACACGGGCTTGGTAATGCTAAGAAAGAGGAATTAACGGAAATTACCGACATTTCAACAGAAGTTATCCGCGAGGTCATCATCCCGGCAATTGAAAAAGAAGTCAACGAAGGCAAAACCTTTGCTAATCTTCGCCAGATTTACAACGCCTCGATCTTAGCAACATGGTACAAACAGAATCTTCAAAAAAGCCTGCTCGGACAAAAATATGTCGACCAAAACAAAGTCACGGGCGTGGATATTGCCGACAAAGACGCCAAATTTAAAATTTATGACCAGTATGTCGCAGCCTTTAAGAAGGGTGTGTATAACTTTATCAAAGAAGACTATGATTCTGCTACACAAAAAATCATTCCACGCAAATATTTCTCCGGCGGAGCGGTTGTCGGTATTAATGAAAAAGATATCGCCATGACTAGCAGTGATGATATTGCGAAAACGTTAGAAGCTTCTTTAATCTCGAGTCCAATACAAATTGTAACATGTAGAGGTGTCGACGAGGCGATGGTCTCCTCTCGAATTTCACAAAAAAATAAAAGGAATCAAGAAAAGCAGAGTATATATCCTAAGGATAAAGCTCATGGTTTTTCGCTCGAGAATTCAAAAATTGGGATAACTGGCTTTACTGGTTCTTTGGGGTTGCCTTTTACTCAACGTTTACTAAGTGGAAGAAATAATTTTATACAAGGGATAACGAGATCCTTAGAATCTCCAAAAGCACGTCAAATCGTAGAAGCGGGAAAATTTCAAACCAATATAATTGAAGCTCCTACATTTTTTTCATATGCCTCCTCAGGGAAATTAAAGAATTATTCAAACGCAGTTAGCTTTGCTAAGAATTTCTTAGAACAACACCCGTTTCCTTCTGTAAGCGCTGCGTATGATTTATCTAAATTGATTTCTGAAAGAATTGTATATAATTATGAAAATGGGATTATTTTACGAGCGTGGCATGTTTATGGGGCAGGGGATGAAACAAATCGTCGAATTTCAAACTTGATTCGTGAATTGAAAGATCCAACCCGCGAAAATGAACCTCTTAAGGTCGTTAGAGAGAAGATCGCTTTTGTGTACATAGACGAAATTTTAGATGCCTTTGAGATAGCAGCAACAGTTCCAATTGATAAAAATAATAAAGTCATAAACATTGCCGGTGACAACTTGATAGATACTATTGAAATTGCTCAGAAGTTAAAGCGGCTTTTAGATTCCAAACGTGAAATTCGAGAAATAGAAGGAACTCCTATTAGACCTTTAGAGTTTTCAAATAATCTAAAGAAAAAGTTGGGGGTTGTTTCAAGAGTCCCTTTTAACAGTAAATTTCGCTGGTATTACGCGGAATTTTTATTAAGAACCAGTATAATAATGTGCGCGCAGTAATTTCCCGAGCTGTTCTTGCTCTTTGGGAGTGTGTTTTGAGATGAGATTTTTCAATAAGGGGAGATCAACTTTTTCCTTTGAAACAGCCAGGACGCCGTTCACATCAGCGATATCTTTCAGGCCGCCCGCGAAAATTTTCATAACGATAAAGTCTTCAATGCCGACGATATTTATTGAAGCATCCATGAATTGAGCGTTCACCACCCGGCTGAAGACATCTTCTCCTACCCCGCGAATACCCAAAAGAAGGTCGACGCGGTTCATAAAGGCGTCTTCAACGCGTATGACCGCCCGCACAGGATCCCGGGCGTCACCTCTGTCGTGTGAAATTCTCAGGCCCAATCCTTGAACCTCTGACATGAAAGGGGCGATATCCTTTTCCTTAATGGATATGACGGCATCAGCATCCAGGCTGGCCCTGATAGCGCCGTAAAAGGACGCGGCGAACGCGCCGATGACAGCGTAGGAAAGCCTTCGTTTTTCTAAAAGCGGAATGATATCCAGTAAGAGGAGAGCTGATTGTCCAGGGGCGTTTGCTTTCATTGAGAATTTAAGATGTTGAAGAATCAGACGGCCGGCCGCGATAATCACGCCCGGCAGCATAAAGATTATAGATCAATCGTGAATGATGGTAAAATGCCACCAAACGTTCTTCGGGCTTCATGCTCTTGGCAATGCGCAGTAAATCTTTATGGTCTTTCTTTATTACATGTGAAATCATATTAAAAATGTAACATATTCATTCTCATAATACAATAGAAAACCGGGAAGCGCGCGGGCTTATGGGGTTTCCATTTAAGATTATCCCGATTTTTTGTTTGCTGATTGTTTTTTGATATTTTCGGTAATATCGATTATAATAAAAGCTGAATTTTTTCAGCAGACCCTAATTAATGGAATTTTTCCCATGAAACAAAAAATATTCAGTATCCTTTTTTTCGGCATCTTGCTGTCCGTGGGCCTGGGGGTTTCGGTTCACGGGATGAAGGCCGTGCGGTATGGCAAAACAAGCATGAGGTGGCCGAAAAAAATAGGACAGATTAAGGTCGCGGAAATGAAGGTTGATTCGGACAGGGATTCGGTGACTTACAGGGCTGAGGTCAGGTACGATTTTTTGTTCGGTGGCAGGGTTTATTCGTCGAATAAAGTTTCTTTCGGGCAGTACAGTTCCAGTAACCCGAAACATGCCCGTAAGATTCTTTACAATTATCCGCTGGGGGCGTATATAGAGGTTTACTATGATCCCATGAACCCCAATATATCGGTGCTCGAGCCGGGAGTGCCGCTGAGCGGTTATATGATGCTGATCATCGGCGGTATTTTTGCCGTGGCAGGTCTTTTTGGGGTGTCAGGGGTGCTGTCGAGGGCGGAATATTAGGTCACACGACACCCAGCCAAAAAGCGCGGGGCAGGCACGCCACATGACACAGGTGATAAAAAATGTCAAAAAAGAAAATAATTCTCGTCGCCGGAGCGCGGCCCAATTTTATGAAAATAGCGCCGTTGATGCGCGAATTCAGGAAATTCCCGAAAGAATTCGCGCCTGTTCTGGTGCACACCGGCCAGCATTATGACACCGCGATGTCCGATGTCTTTTTTAAAGATCTGAATATTCCTGAACCGGATATCAATCTCAATGTCGGATCGGCCTCGCACACCGTGCAGACGGCGCGGATCATGACAAAATTTGAGCGGGTACTGAAGGAAGAGCGGCCGCAGCTTGTTATTGTTGTCGGTGATGTGAACTCAACCCTGGCGTGCTCGCTGGTTGCCTCTAAAATGGGGGTCAGGGTGGCGCACGTCGAGGCGGGCTTGCGCAGCTTTGACAGGGATATGCCTGAGGAGACCAACCGCGTGCTGACCGACCGGCTGTCCGATTATCTTTTTGTCACGGAGCCCAGCGGCCTGGTGAATCTGAGAAAAGAGGGGGTAAGCGATGATAAGGTTTTTTACGTCGGCAATGTGATGATCGACACGCTCCTGGCCCATCTCCCGCAAATCCAAAAGGGGCCAGTCCCCAAAAGGGGGCAGCCCCCGAAACGCTACGCGGTCCTGACGCTTCACCGGCCGGGTAATGTGGACTCGACGTTTACCTTAACCGGGATTTATGAAATTCTGGAATTTGTCACGCGCGAAATTCCGGTTATTTACCCGATCCACCCGCGCGCCAGGAAGATGATCCGCCGGCATAATTTCTTAAAGGCGTTTAATAAATTAGATAATCTAGAGATGGTGGAACCGCTGGGGTATGTTGATTTTATCCGGCTGGTCAGTAAGGCACGCTTTGTGCTGACCGATTCCGGCGGGATACAGGAAGAGGCTACGGTGCTTGAAATTCCGTGTCTGACCATGCGCGAAAATACCGAGCGGCCCGTCACGGTCGATCAGGGGACCAATATCCTCGTCGGGCGTAATATCGCCAAGATTATCCGTTCTGTCGGCGCGATCCTTAACGGCCGGGCCGGGAAGCCCACGCGCCCGAAATTCTGGGACGGCAAGGCAGCTGGCCGCATCGTTAAGGTGTTGTCAGAACAATAAAATCAAGCAGCGGAAATCACAAGGCCCGAATTACAAATAACAAACAAGCGCCGGATAACAATAGTCAAAACAGATGTTTGGAATTTTGAAATTGTGATTCGTCCGCTATTTGTGTTTTGTTATTCGCGGTTTATTATCGCTTGTGACTTTTATAGAAAGGAATTTTATGACTGCCATTGAAACAACCATAAAAGAAATTATCCCCCGCGCGCGTAATGTCAAAAGTTTCCGTGTGGCGCGCGGCGACGGTTTTGAATTCGCGGCCGGGCAGTTCATGCGGGTTACTGTCCCTGTCGCGGAAGGGGAGCAAACCAGGAGCCTGTCATTCTCAAGTTCACCGGCTCATTCGGATTATTTTGAATTTACCAAAAAGATCACGGACAGCGGTTTTTCAAAAAAGCTTGATTCCTTAAAGGCCGGTGATCCCGTTAAGATCAAGGGGCCGATGGGCCGTTTCACGCAAAGGGACGGGGAGAACCGCGTCGCCTTTTTATCCGGCGGCATCGGCATCACGCCGATACGCGGTATTTGTGAGGATATCATCGCGGCCGGCAGGGGAGTCGATATGGTTCTGCTTTACGGCAACCGCGCCGTGGATGATATTGCCTTTAAAGAGGATTTTGACGCCTGGGAGAAAAAGAGGGAGATGCGCGTGGTGCATTTTCTGGAGAAAGCCCCCGGGGACGGCAGCTGGAGCGGGCGCGCGGGTTATATCACCGGCGCGATAATAAAAGAAGAGGTGCCGGATTATATGGACCGGCTGTTTTATATCTGCGGGCCAACGCCGATGGTGGAGATTTTAAAAAAGATCTTAACGGAAAAATTACAGCTGTCCGATGAGCGTGTCGTGACGGAGAATTTCGTGGGATATAAGTAGGTTATAAGTAGGAACGGACCCTGCTTATTGTATCCTTTGTGTCAGTTACCGAAAGGAATTACAATGAATTCTTACATTTGCAAAATTTGTGAATATGTTTACGACCCCCAAAAAGGTGATGAAGGCCAGGGCGTGGCCCCGGGCACAGCCTTTGAGGACCTGCCGGAAAAATGGATCTGCCCTGTCTGCGGCGCGGGGAAAGAGGAGTTTGAGAAAAATTAGCGGGCCCGCGCGCCAGATCATTGGAAGATGCTCAGGAAGAATTATTAACCCTCCATCGTCTGAAAGTGTCGGAGTTGTTAAGAAAGACATTACATTCGACGAATGCTATTGAGTCCACTTGAATAAATTTTACGGGGTTTTTCTATGCACATCCAGAAGCGAATATTCAGGGCTTTTAGGGTGGTTTTGAGGCTGATCCTGTTATCTATGGTTTTTAACAATTTAATGTTTTATACTTCCCGTATAAAGACTTGTTAGACAAAATACATCAGGTTTGAATTCAAGGCCACGGACTCAATACAATTGAAATTGTATGATTTCCTCAATATCGCGCGTATAAATGTTAAAGGAGGAATCAAAATGAGAAAATTTTCCGCACTACCAATTTTCACAATATCAATCATATGCATTTTTACTATGCTGTTTGCTTTTTCAGCTTTAGCGCAAACTAAATCAGATCAAATTCAAATTATTCCTGAAATTCAAACTGCTACAAAAGCAAAGAAAACTCCCTCGTATGAACCAAATGTCATTCTTGTCAAATTCCAAAGTGAAGGCAAATATGGTTTGGAGACAAGAGCGGATTATATTCTTTCTCAAGGATTAAAATTTAAGAATTTCGTGAAAGATAAATCAGATTCTCTTGATAAAATATTTAAGAAATATCCTGTTAAAATAAATAAAGTTCGCAATTTATTTTATGATGGAGAGTTGGAGAATATTTCTAAAATCAGACAGGAACTAAAAGAGTCATCCGATAAGATTAAAGCCCGGTTTCCTCAAAGGGCTAAACGCGCTCCTGAAAAAGGAATTCCTGATTTATCAAACTGGACTGAGATTAAATTTGATGAAGACAGCAACATTAAAGAGATTATCCGGGAATTAAAAGATGATCCGCATGTTATAACCGCGCAACCGAATTATGAAATGGTTTCAGAAGGCATTCCTGATGATACTTATTTCAGTCGACAATGGGGTCTGAATAACACAGGACAAATTCTCCCTGAATTTGGTGAGGGTGGCACGCCAGACGCAGATATTGACGCTCCAGATGCCTGGGATATAGCACAAGGTGATGGAATTGTAGTTGCTGTTGTAGACACGGGTGTTGATTATACACATCTGGATCTCGATGACAATATGCTGCCTGGATGGGATTTTGGCAACAATGATGCTGATCCTATGGAGTATCCCGGGGGTTATCATGGAACACATGTGTCGGGAATAATAGCCGCGGAAGGAAATAACAATGCAGGTGTTATAGGTGTCGCGCCTGATGCCATGATTATGCCGGTTAAAGTTTTTACTGACGCTGGATCTTCTAATACTTCTCTTGTTAAATCCGGTATTATGTATGCTGTCGATCATGGGGCTGATGTGATTAATAACAGCATGGGTTGCGCGGGTCCCTGCCCAAGCAATCCTTCGGTGGAAGATGCCGTAGACTATGCTCGTGCTCATGGTGTTATAGTAGCTTTTGCCGCCATGAATGAGAATGCTGATGTTAAAGATTATAGCCCGCAAAACATGAAAGAACCTTTAGTCGTAGCTAATTCTGATTTTAATGATCAGAGATATTCCTCTTCAAGTTATGGAGTTACTGTTGATGTGGCCGCTCCGGGAAGACGCATTGTGTCAACAACACCAGATAATGGTTATCTTTATTTAACTGGAACTTCTATGGCAAGTCCTCATGTAGCCGGTTTGGCGGCATTACTTTTATCCAACAATCCGTATTTAACGCTCGATGAAATTGATCAGATAATACGTGCTTCTGCTGATGATATTGAGTCTCCAGGATTTGACATGTTAAGCGGTTATGGAAGAATTAACGCCTATGATGCTTTAGGCATAAGTTCACCTTGTCTCGCTATTATTACAGATCCCGCGGTTCGTACTGTACTTCCTGGTGATGCAACGGATATAACAATCAGCGGCACATCTGACGGCCCTCTTTTTCAAGAATATCAGTTGTTTCATCGCCCTGAAGAAAGTCAGGATCCCTGGATTCCGACAGGAATGCCTGTTACTGATCCTGTTGTTAATGGCGTTTTAGGGAATTTAGATGTTTCCGCGCTGGCAGCGGGAAGTAACTTAATAAAATTGGAAGTCACGTCTGATGATGGCTATGTGTTTAAAGACATCATCGAAGTTACACTCCCATCAGCCGTGGTAACATTATTAGATGAAAATAGTCAACCGATCAGCGGGAAAAGCATAATAGCGTATGCTTCATTAGATGATAGTCAGGTGGGTAGTGAAATGTCGGATGTTGATGGTAAGGCAGCATTTTATTTTACAAATGACCTTGAAGCAGTATATTTCTCCGTGATTTTTTACAGCGCTGACACCAACAGCACTTTTTATAGTGATAATGTGATTATTCCTTCTGATATAACGATCAATAGAC
>JAGLNJ010000156.1 GCA_023139575.1 Candidatus Omnitrophota bacterium
ATATTAACCATACCCCATAAAAGAAATGGGGTTTTTTTATGCCCAGAAAAGCTCGAATTGTAATTCCCGGCATAGCACATCATATTGTTCAAAGAGGCAATAATCGTCAGAATATATTAGAAGAAGAGGATGATTTCAGGTGTTATTGCTTTTGGATCAATCAGTATGCTATCAAGTATAAAGTGTCAATATTGGCGTATTGCCTCATGAATAATCATGTTCATTTCATTGTTATTCCTGAGGATAGGAATGGATTTTCCAGGTTGTTTAATACAGTACATATGCGATATGCTCAATACGTTAATTACAAAAGGCGAACTAGCGGGCATTTGTGGCAGGGGAGGTTTTTTTCTTGTGTGTTGGATGATGCACATCTGTTTTTTGCCATGAGGTATGTTGAACAAAATCCAGTAAGGGCAAGAATAGCTCTGCTTCCTTGGGATTATGAGTGGTCAAGTGCAAGATGGCACGTTAAAAAATTCGTAAAGAAATATATTAAGATAAAGGACGTCTCAATTGTAGACAAAAGGCATTGGAAGAGGTATCTTATGAGTAGTGATAGAGAGGTTGATGAGCAAATCAGAAAAAAGACCAATGCGGGCAAGGCTTTGGGAGAGGCCAGCTTTATAGGATTCTGGGAGAAAAAGCTGAATTGCGTATTGCGAGATTTAAAACCTGGAAGAAAAAAGAAGAATAACAAATAGGGCGCTGTCCCTAATGGCGCTAGTTTAAAATAAGGGGCTAAAAAAGGACATATCTGCTTTTAAACCATTTTTTCTTATATCGTTATTTCGTGGCCAACAAAACATCATTTATAATATTGTTATTAATTGTCGGGATACTTGCCGTCCTGGAACAAGGGAGCTGTGTTATGGCGCAAACAGATCAAATCCGTTTACCTCAACCTCGACTAAAAGGAATCCTGTCCTTAGAGGAGGCAATTTTAAAGCGGCGTTCACAAAGAACTTTTTTGGAGAAGAAAGTGACTTTCGAGCAGATCAGCCAGCTTCTCTGGGCGGCGCAGGGGATTACCGGTAAAAGAGATAATATAGATTTGCGCGCGGCGCCGTCAGCGGGAGCGTTATATCCAGTGGAACTTTATGTTTTAACGCGTGAGGGCTTGTTTCATTATGTTCCCAAAGGGCATTATTTGGAAGTGGTCCACAAGGAAGACGCGCGCGCGGCATTATCCGCAGCGGCCTTGCGTCAAGAGGTTATTAAATTTGCGCCCATGACTGTTGTGATCAGCGCCGTTTACCCGCGCGTGACGGTCAAATACGGTCAACGCGGGGAAATGTATACACACATGGAGGCCGGCCACATCGCTCAAAATGTTCATCTCCAGGCTGTTTCCCTTGGATTGAGTTCTGTTCCGATGGGGGCTTTTGAGGAAGAAAAAGTAAAAAAACTGCTCTCCCTGCCTGAGGACCAGGAGCCACTGTATATGATCCCTGTCGGTTACGCGGATTAAATGATTAAAAAAGCCGTCACCTTTATTCATGATTGCAATTGCCCTGTGTGTATTTTTACCAAATCTCAAGCTCCGGGGAATCCATATGACTTAAAAGACTGTCCAAGATACAATTCCAGCAAGAGTTCGAAAAAACAGGACAAAAAAACCGGGCCCCGGGAAAAATAAATAAGGTTACGGTGTGTGTCCCCGGACTGCTGGACTGCGAACTGCGTTTAGCCATGGGTTGCTCCGGGAAGCATTAAGTTAACACTCTATGCAAAATATAATGTCATTCCGCTTGTTTGTTTAAATTTAGCGAGTATAATAATTTCATATTCACAAATAAATCGATAGGGGGTGTGGAATGAATAAATATCTTATTTTAATTGTTGTCATGGTATTAATTATGCCTGGTTGTGCTCCAGCTACATATCACAGGGGGCAAGTGCGTGATGATACGGGAGACAGGCTTACTGTTGGAACAGTTCAGAAGGAAATAAAGGTAGGAATGTCTTCTGCCGATGTCGCTCAAATCTTGGGCTCACCTAATGTTGTCAGCACTGATGAGGAAAGACGTGAGGTCTGGATTTATGATAAGATATCTACGGATGTAGTATATTCAGCCAGTGGTGCAGGATTAAAATTTCTAACTTCAGGCAGTGCAGGAGCGGCTTCAAAAAGCCAAAGGACATTAACAGTAATTATTAAATTTGACTTTGATGGCCAAGTTCGTGATTTTGCCTATCATACCTCAAGGTTTTAAGCAATGAAAAGAAAATCATATATTTGCATTATAGTTCTTCTTACTACTCTATGTTTGTTTAGCGGTTGTGCTACTGTACCCAAAGGTTTTCTAAAATTATCAGAAGACAATCTTGAAAAACGTCAATTGCAGATGAAGCAATATGATACCCAGGATGAAACGCAAATAATACAGGCAACTGCCGGTGTTTTACAAGATTTAGGATTTATTCTGGCTGATAGTGAGACAGAATTAGGTTTGGTTGTAGCTAAAAAAAGTGCTGATGCAACAAGCGCTGGGCAAGTAGTTTTAGCTGGTTTGGCGGATGTATTAAATGCTTTAAGTGGGACTCCTTCAAATGCATCTGCAACGGTGGACAAGGTTCAAGATGTTAAGGCATCAGTTATTATTAGGGCTAGCCTTGAAGGTGGTAAAACGGTTGTAAGAATAACATTTCAAAGGATAGTTTGGAATGCCAGTGGTCAAGTTAATAGAGTAGAAACAATGAGTGAACCAGAACTCTATCAAAAGTTTTTTGACAGTTTGTCTAAAGCTGTTTTTTTGGAGGCTAATCAAATATGAGAAAATTTAATACTTATTTCATAATCTTAATTTCATCCATTTTAATATTCTTTTCGGGTTGTGCGTCAACTCAAATGAGAGCTTTAGAGACGAGCGAAAGCCAAGTGCAAATAAGGAGCATACAGACACGAGTTTTTGATTCAACGGATAAGAAATTAATGATGCAAACGGTAATTAGCACAATGCAAGACTTAGAGTTTGTAATTGATAAGGCTGATTTATTATTAGGGGCGGTAACAGGAACTAAGTTTCTAGGATATACAAGTGTGGTAATGACTGTAACGGTAAGACCAAGGGGAAAAACACAATTATTAGTCAGGGCGAGTGCCCAATATGGCATCAAACAAGTAGATGATGCTGAGACATATCAAGATTTCTTCAACGCTTTAGAAAAAGCACTATTTTTAACTGCCCACCAAGTCGATTGATTTACAAACCTCTTTTTTCTGATGTTATCAGTGACAGACACTATTAAAATTTTAACTAGGAATTCCCCACCTTT
>JAGLNJ010000157.1 GCA_023139575.1 Candidatus Omnitrophota bacterium
AGTAAAGCAGAGAAGCAGTTTAAATGATTGAAAGGGCTATTGAAATTTAAATAATGATAGCAATTTCTATACAAATTGTCTATGAAAAAGGTCGTTTTTGAACGATTTTATAATTCTTTCTTCTCTTAATGAACTTCTTGATTTATCAATATTTTGCTGTTTGTTTATCGGCAAAATATCATTCAAACGCCAAGCGAACTTTTGATAAAGGTCTTTAGCGATATTTTCCAAAGCAGACTCTTCGCCAATGCCTTCTTCCTTATCGTCACGCACCTCAACAATCATTCCCCGCAAATCAAGGTGATAAATATAAATATCTTCATAATCATCAATAGCTACATCGTTTTGAATCCATTGATAACTTACTTTATTTTCAGCCAAAACATTTATTGGAGCCGAAATTTAACCCAAAAACAGCGCTATAAAAAGCGCCATCGCTAATCCCTTGCCGGACATAAACTTTTTCTCCTAAAAAAACAATAATTAAACTTCCCCGCGCTTTCTGCGCCATCAATTTTAAACCGGAGGGCGGGATCCCTCCGGTTTTAGTGTGATGAGTAACTGGTTTTTACTGGACGATGCAGTATGAGGCATTTGGTGGAAGGAACTTCTAGGCGCCTCATACGATCGTAAGGAATTGCATTATATAATAAAATTTGTAATATGGCAATATTTTTAATATCAGGTATTTTCACGACGAAGAACTAACAATTTCCTCTGCCATTTGCTTGATCACTTTACGATCACTCCAATATCGTTCATGCGCCTTTAAAGGGTTAATGAAGGCCGTATCCACCGCCACATCCCGGAGAAATCCCTTAACAAATTTCTCCGGAAAATGAGGTTCACAACGGCCCGCTACAGCATCATCATGATCCCAGAAATTTACCCATTTCTTTGCATAGGAAGGTTTTTCAATCTTGCTGGACATCGGATATCCCATGCTTGAAGCAAATAAACCGATTGGGCTTCCGAAGGTTATGAGCGTCGATAACTTCATATCCTTGGGAAAGGAATATTTTTTGCGAAATCGAAAAATATAATCATAGGCCGCAACCGAACCCAGAGAATGAGCAAAGATAACAACCTTCCTAAAACCCTCTTTTTTGGCCTTTTTCACGGCTTTGTGAAGCCTCTCCAATACAATCATCTCACCAGGAGCTTCAGAACTACCTTTGTTTTTGACATAAAAAATAATGTCGACAACCACTGGATACACAAAATTCCGTAATAATTTGGGAATGCCCAGCTTCCCCCCGCGACGTTTTCGCCCTTTTTTGAAATCAGCATCAAATTGATAAGCCGCCAAGCCTTTCTTAAAGGGAAACGTCACATCCGCCCACACGATTTCAAATCTTTTTATTCGGGAAACGTCCTTCCCCGATCGTTTCAAATGTTTTAATATTCTTTCATGTGTTTTTTTTGAGTACCCCTTAATATTTGCTGTTTTAATATTAGGCTGTACCCCATGAATATAAATAAATGCGGTTTTATCCATTTCTCCTCCTTAACAAGCAAAATCTTAAAAACCCTGAATTTTTAAATTTGTCAACCCTTTTTCCCTGGCAAAACGTACCACTTGTGCATACTCCTTAGCATTGATCGGGCGGTCGATTTCAGGATACTCCAAAGCCTTATACATCGGGCGATACTGCGACATGATATTAATATAGGTATTTCGCGGGAGATTCCGGGCTATCCATCCCAAGACCTCTTTTGAACCGCTCACATCATTGGGCATAACAAGATGACGGATCATCAGCCCGCGTTGCATAATACCATCATGTGAAAGCTTGGCCACACCGACTTGACGGTGCATTTCTATAAAGGCAGCCTTTGTGATCTGAGGATAATCCGCCGCCCCGGCGGAATATTTAGCTGCCATGGCCGAATGGAAATATTTAAAATCCGGCAGATAAATGTCCACAATACCATCCAGCAGCTTGAGGACCTCCGTATTCTCCCAGCCACAGGTATTATAAACTAAAGGAATATGCAAGCCTTTTTGGGCTGCAATATCTAAAGCCAAAACAATATGGGCGACATAATGCGACGGGGTAACGACATTAATGTTGTGACATCCTTTTTTTTGCAATGCAAGCATCATTCCGGCCAAATCGTCGATACTGTAAACCTCCCCCTGCCCGCCATGGCTAATCTCCCAATTGATACAGAAGACACATCGCAAACTGCAATTTGTAAAAAAAATCGTCCCCGACCCTTCTTTCCCAACTAAAGGGCGCTCTTCCCCAAAATGAGGATGATAGGCCGACACCTCCAAACGGGAAGATGCCCGGCAAAAACCTTCCTGACCATCTAGACGCTTCGCGTGGCATTGTCGTGGACACAGCCGGCAGTCTTTCATCATTGCCCATAATTTCTCGCCGCGTTCTTTTAAGTCACTATTTTGATGCAATCGCAAATATCCGACCGTTGATTTTGTCTTTTTCCCGGCACTTTTCATTTCGGTATCGGAGCAACCGAACATATGCAGACTTCCAAGTGCGGACAAAAAATACAGGGCGCCCTTTTTCAGAAATTCTTTTCGTGAAATGCCCCGCCCGGCAAGATTATTCACTAATAATTATTTCCAATTAACAATTATTAAAAACACGATGTGCAGGAAGAAAACCACGCAGACGATGAAGACCAAAATGGTAATGAAGGAGAATAAGTACTTAATGGGCTTAGGCATTCTTCTCTGCTCCCGCTTCGTCTTTTCTCGTCGTAGGCCCTCATACTCTTCCAATGAAATCTGTTGAAATTTTTTCGTTTTATATAACTCTTCCAGTCTTTTTTTTTGCTGGGGATCCATAGAAATAACACTCTCGGCTATCAATTTTTAACGGGGCATTTACTCTGTAAAGCTATTTTGAGGGCCGCCACTTAATTTCTTTATTACTGTTAAATAAACGACTGAAGAAGTTTAAATCGGTTTTTTGCCCAAGATTCTTTTCAATGGCGTTTATAATTTCCTCATCCGTTGCCGGCTTGGTCAGCACAAAATCACAAAGGTCATCGCACCCATATTTCTGCAATTCATCCCGTGTTGCCATACCCGTAAGAAAAATAATGGGAATGTTGGCGGTGTCTGGATTCTGTTGAAATTGCTGGGCCACTTCACTACCGTGCATCTGAGGCATACGAAAATCCAAAATCATCAGATCCGGATTAAACTCTCTGGCCGTCTCTAAGGCTTTGGCAGGATCTGACTGTGTGGCAATTTCAAATTTCCCGGTTAACTCCAGATTCATCTTCACAATCTGACAAAAATCCTCTTCATCATCAATCAGTAATATTTTTCTCTTTTCCATAAACTTACCCGCCTTTATTAAGTTAATAATATGATTTCCAGGGATTTTTAACTGGTCTTATTTTGTTGCAAACTCTTTTAATAGTCAAAAGATTTTTGATTTTTTTTGATTTTTTAAAAATGTTTTCTGATGGGCAGCCAGAAATTATTTAAAGCCTAAGAAGATTGTCGATCCTGGCTTTTCTTAAGAATGCTCTTGTCCTCACTTTTAGCCAAGTTGATCTTCTCCTTTAACAAAAAATATGACCATACAAAAAACAAGGCAAAAATTATAGAAAAAATCGCGCCCGGAATGGGGGAAACAAAAAGAAGCAGATCATAAGAGCCATGAACGAGCACAGCCGACCAAAGCCCTTTATTCATTAAACGCCGCTCCTCTTCCCCGGAACCCGAGAATTTCGCCTTGCCGATAAAATAACCCATGATGCCGGATGATATGGCATGCATGGGCACAGCCGTTACACCTCGGGCTAACGCTGTGATGAAAGTGCCATTCATGACATAAATGATATTTTCCATGCAGGCAAAACCCAAGCTGGCCGTAATCGTATAAATAATGCCATCCATGATGGAATCAAAATGCTTATTTTGATAGACATATTTTCTCACAATCCTCAATTTGATGTACTCTTCACACAATCCCGCGACCACAAAAGATTCAAAGAAATAATAGATAAAGGGTGAGATATTATAAAAGGAATTTATTAATCCGACGCCTTGTTCAATAATATAGACGGGAAAAGTATAAATAATACCCAGTAAAAAAACCTTTGCAATCAGCCCTTTGGGCTCAAGATTCGGTTTGTCATACTGTCGATAGAAGTAATAAACAAAAAATATCGAAGGAATAATAGCCATCAGAAAGGAGAATATTGTAGGCAGCGTCATTTTGGTAATAAAATATTATCAGCAGGTCTTTTTGATTATATGAATACAATCCTGAAAATACCACAAACAAGTCTATTCTATTACCTTTTTAAAACGATTTAAAGCAAAATAAATTCTGAAAAAATGCGCATGACTGCCTCCCCTTAAGGTCTCGAAAAGGAGGGGAAGCAAGACAGCCATGCGCAGGCGAATCAATGAGAAAGACATGCTTAACCTACAGCATCGCTCCCCTTCTCTCCCGTTCGTATACGTATACACTCAGACAGATCGAGAACGAATATTTTACCATCGCCGATGCTTCCCGTTTTGGCGCCTTTGATAATGGCCTCAATGGTCGGCTTAACATAATTCTCGTTGACGGCGATCTCCAGGCGGATTTTCTTTAAAAGATTAACCTCATGAACAACGCCTCTGTATGTTTCGCTAAAACCTTTTTGCCGTCCGCAACCCAAAACATTGGTTACGGTCATTTTATGCACATCCGCACCGAACAATGCCTTTTTGACATCCGGCAGCTTATGCGGTTGTATCATGGCTACGATTAATTTCATTTCGAGTTCCTTCTAAACCGGCCAAGGCTCCGTTTAATGTCATACTGATATCCGGTTTGTCAAACATCTTCCACGCCGTAAACATCGCGGCAACAGCCCCCGCGGCAGCAGCCAACGTCGTTGTCATGGCAATGTGCCCAATGTCTGTTACAGCGCCCATCGTGCTGCCCGGATTAAAACCATACCATCCAAACCATAGTAAAAAGACGCCTAATGTGGCGAGAGGTATATTATGTCCCGGTATAGCATTGGATGATCCGTCGGAATTATATTTCCCCTGACGCGGGCCTAATATGATTGCCCCTGCAAGCGCGATCCATGCCCCCGTTGAATGAACTACAGTCGAACCGGCAAAATCCCACATCCCTAATTCAGCTAACCATCCGCCGCCCCAAATCCAGTGTCCGACGAAAGGATAAATAATTGGCTCTTTAGGATTTTGAGTGGGTAAATGTGGTATACTTCTGAGAAATATTAATTCAGGAGAAAGCCAATGTTAACCCAACAATTATTTGAACAAGCATTACATATCCAAAATCCTTGGTTTATTAAACCGAACTTCTACACTTGC
>JAGLNJ010000158.1 GCA_023139575.1 Candidatus Omnitrophota bacterium
TCACCTGGATATGGACATTAGTTTTTTATTTGAGAAAATTTATTTTTCCCCTTGAAAATTTGCCGATTTACAGAATGCCGGAGCCGGCCACATTAACCTCTTGGCATTTTTTTATGCCTGTTATCACCTGTCTGGTGATCGTTTATCTGCTTTACCGTTTTCGTCGTGATAGATTGTTTATCTTTTCCTTTGCCTTCTTTTTCTTCTCCATTTTTTTCTTGTTAAAATATGACCAATTAGATGCAGTCATCGTTAATGACAGGTTTATGTATTTGCCGGGCATGGGGTTTTGTTATCTTCTGGCTTATTATGGAATAAAGATGTTTGACTGGGCAAAGGGGCGGGGGGAAACGGCGAAGAAGGCTGTTGTCTTATTTTCCATACTTTTAGGCGCCACTGTTCTGGTGAAGACGATGCAGCAGAACACTATTTGGAAGGATGATGAGTCGTTATGGGGCCATCTTCTTAAATATCGGCCGGAAAGCGCGATGGCCCATTTTGGCATGGGGCAGGTTGCTTATGAGCAGGGTAGGGAGGAAGAGGCCTTTGAGCATTATAAAAAATCTCTGGCTAAAAACCCGAACTACGCTAAGGCCAACAGCAATTTTGGACAAATGCTTTATGAGAGAGGACAGGAAGAACAGGCCTTAGAATATTTTAAGATAGCGATTGAGTTGGATCCTGATTATTTAGAAGCGCATAATAATTACGGCGCCATTTTATCTGAACTGGGAAATCATCAAGCCGCAAAGGATTATTTGGCCAAAATGATCCTGCAATATGGAGCTGTCAACAAGGCGGCAGTAATATTATATATTTCCCTGGGGAAGATTTATTATGAGAACGGAGATCTCCTCGCAGCAGAACAAATACTAAATGAATCTTTGATGATTGCCCCCGACAATGCTTCAGCTTACAACCGGTTGGGAGAGGTATACATGGCGCAAGAAAAATTTGATGCGGCTGTCGGGGTCTTTAAGAAGGTTATTGAAATTGAGCCGGGTTATCAAAAGGCCGTAGATAGCCTCAATTCAGCCCTGGAGCAAAAAAAGGCGATCGAGGAAAAATTCGTCTTGCCATAGGGTATATCGACAAAATACGATTTATGAAAATAAAAAATATTAAAACCATTCTTTTGGTAATTATCATAGCCGCTGTTACCTTGGCGTATGCGTCAAGCTTTGACGGTGTTTTTCTTTTTGATGATCATAGCCAGATCACGGGTAATGAAAAGATTTCCTCATTGTCCTGGCCATGGGCTTTTATGGAAAATGTACGCCGGCCGGTCCTGTATCTTTCTTTGGCCTTAAATTATGCCTGGGGGCAGGAAAAAGTTTTCGGCTACCATCTTTTTAATTTGGCTGTGCATGGAATAGCCGCGCTTTTTCTTTTTGGTTGTATTAGCAGGACATATCAGAACGCTAAACATGAAGAAAGAGAACCGCGGGAAGGGATGTGGATGGCTTTTGTTGTGGCGCTGGTTTGGGCCGTTCATCCCTTACAAACAGAAAGCGTGACCTATATTGTTCAAAGGGTGGAGTCGTTAATGGGGATGTTCTTTTTTATGGCGTTATACTTTGCGATACGTTATATGCAGCAACGGCAATTTATTTGGTTGATGATATCGACTGTTGCTTGCCTGCTTGGGGGATTGACGAAAGAGGTCATGCTGGCGGCTCCATGTGTAGTCATTCTTTACGACCGCGTCTTTGTCTCTGCTTCTTTTAAAGAGGCCTTTACAAAACATAAGAAATTATATGCCGGCCTGGCGTTAACATGGGTGGTGATGTTATTTCTTTTCTTTACAACGCAACCCGAAGAAACCCCGACGGCGGGATTTAGCTTTAAAGGTATTTCACCCTGGTTGTATGCCTTCAATCAGCCTCCCGTTATTCTTCACTATTTGAAGCTTGTCTTCTGGCCGGCCTCGTTGGTGTTTGATTACGAATGGCTGCCTGCGCAATCTTTAGGGGTGCTCTGGGCTTATATGCCGGGCACTGCGGCAATTTTATTTTTTCTTATTAAAGATTTCAAGAATAGATCGGTGTCAAGTTTTTTGGGTCTGAGCTTCTTTATTATTCTGGCGCCGTCTTCAAGTTTTATCCCTTTAAAAGATCTGGCTTTTGAGCATCGCATGTATGTACCCTTAGCGTGTGTGGTGCTGCTCGTGATGATAGGCGTAAGAAATATTTTCTGGAAAATCCTAAAAGATAGTATGGTGTCAGACATATTTACGGTTGTTTTGGCTCTGGCTATTGCCGGCCCTTTGGGTTTTAAGACGTATCAGCGCAATAAAGATTACTATAGTGAAGTGGGTATGTGGAAAGATGTTGTGGTCAAACGCCCCTTTAATTCGCGGGCCAACAATAACTATGGCCGCTATCTCCTGGAAAAAGGCAAGGTTAAAGAAGCCAGGCAGTTTTATGAAAGGGCTATTCAGTTGAATCCTGAATATGCGGATGCTCATTTAAACATGGGCAGCCTTTTAGCGCAGACTGGCCGGACGGAAGAAGGGATCGCATATACTCAACGGGCGATTGATATAGATCCCGGTTACGCTATCGCCTATAATAACCTCGGGGCGGCATATGCGGATAAAGGCGAATATGAGAAGGCAATCGGATTTTATCATCAAGCCTTGGATTTGGATTTTAAGGATGTGGGTGTTTATCATAACTTGGGGGTGGCATTGGCCAGGACAGGCAGGCCATATGAAGCGATTGAGAATATTGAGAAGGCCTTGGCCTTAAATCCGGATTTTCAGGCGGCAAAAGAACATTTAAAGGAAATTAAGGGGAATTTGCAAAGGTTGGGTGACAGTGAGCAGCCATAAAGTTAGAAAGTTAGAAATTGTCAAACTTGCCAAATTGAAAAAGATTGGTATAATACACAGCAATCAACAGTCACAAAGACACACTGTCACAAGTAAAAGTTTTTTTGTGACTTTGTGGCAGTGTGATTGTGACATATAAATGCGCCTATAGCTCAGCTTCAGCCATAGGCTGATCCGCCTTTGGCGGAGGATAGTTGGGAAAGAAGTGGGTCACAATTTTCAGTCAGATTTTGAATATGTAAATGCGCCTATAGCTCAGCTGGATAGAGCACTGGTCTTCGGAACCAGGTGTCGGGGGTTCGAATCCTCCTAGGCGCGTTTGATTTTGAAGAGCCCCCCTAGGGGGTTCTGAACTATATTAACCAAACATTAATGCGTAAACATTAAACCATTGCTCAATAAAATCCCCTCCAGTAAAATCTCCCTTTTTGTTATCCTTACATCTTTATGTATTACATTTACCATGATTTTGGCGACATGGCATATCAATTTCTGGCCATCTGATGCGAAAGTTTATTATTTCGATGCCACGGTGCAATTGCCACAGTATAAATTTTTATCTGAAATGCATCATGGCATGGATGGAGAAAAGGTTTATTGGCTGCATGGAAAAGAAATTTATATTGTTTGGGCGTCTCTCATGCAGCGTCTCATCAATGATTTTTCAACATTGAGGCCTTTTATGTTATTGGGGAGTTTCGCGATTGCTGCATCGTCAATTCTTATCTTTTTTATCAGCCGTAAATTGTGGGGTAAGCTCACGGGGCTCATGTGTTACGGTATCTTTGTGACATCTTTTTGGCCTTATATGTATGTCATGATGGCTAAACATCCCCCTTTGGGTCTATTGCATGCCATGCTGGCTATTTGCTTGCTTATTTATCCCCTTAAAAACAAAGGACATTTTATTTCTTTATTTTTATCCGGCCTGGTCATGGGTTTAGCCATTTTTTCGTCGAATGGAGCGCCTTTATACCTGCCGTTTTATTTGGCAGCATATATTTATACTTGCTATCAGCGTGATCCAGAATCGTTTAAGAGCGCGTCAACCCTGGTGAAAGCGGCAGCGGCCGGATTACTGGTTTTACTAGGCATGGTTACTGTTTTCATTTATGTTAATTTTCCGGATGTCTGGGGAAATTTCAGCAATTATCTCAATTATGTTAAGGTCAGCGGAAAGTATAATCATTTTTTTTACAACCAACCTTATGTTCAGCAATGGTTTCAGGATGCGGATTTAAGCAATATTCGCGGCGGTTGGCTTTGGGTTATAAAATATTTTATGGTCATCATGCCGGTATTGTTCCCGCTTTATGTGATCAGTGTTGTCTTTCTCATTCACGAATCGTTAAAGCAGCCGCTAAAGATAAAGGCGGGGATTCTCTTATTGTGTTTTTTAAGTGTCTCCCCGATGATGATGGCGGAATATGCTCATGTTGCTCAGTATGGAGCGAATTATTTCCCCTGTATCGTCGGCATCCTTTTCCTGGTGGGGGTTGCGTTCAACAGAGTGCTAGGTGAAACTCAATCTATTACTATTGATCCTAAAAAGAAACGATGGGGTACAGGGTTGGCGAGTGCCCTGATATTGCTGCAGGTTGGGGTTAATGCGCATGCCTTTTTGACTGATATCTATCCATGCCGCATGGTCACGACCTTTTTGTCTGATAAAATGGCCGAATTAAATGAGAAGAAATTTTATTCCTACAAACTTCATCCTCAGAATCACCTCTTTGTCTTAAATCTTACGCCATCACTTTATGATAATGTCCGTTTTGTCCCGATTGATTATATTGTCCAGCCGGAAGAAAGTTATGTTCTTGTCCCGCCGGTAACAGGTGATTCCATATATGTTGCAGCAACCAGCACGTATATGGATTTTGACCGGGATGTGTTCTTAAATGAGCTTTTCCGTCGGGGGACACTAAGCAAATATGCCGCGGCCTCTTTTAAAACGATAGCTAGTTCCCGGTATTGGTTACACGAGGAAGAGATCATGAGCTACCGGCGCCTGATTTTGAACCACCAGATTCCCGTAGAAGAAGATAAAACGCGCGTGTGGCTGCTTGACGCCGAAAAAATCCAGACTAACAAAGGTATTATTGTCCCTCATAAAAAATATCTCCACATGCGGATGAATGATGTCCGCAACATTGGCACCAAAGAAAAGGTTTATCTCTATGACGGGTATACGGCCAAGGTGATGCGGCCTATTCGTTTAAAAGCCGTGATCGTCAGGATTCACAAAATCGGCAATCCTCATGATCAGCTGAAAGCTTATATTTATAAGTTGGACAAGAAGCAAGAGGTTCTGGTGCCATTCAATGAAAATTATATTTCGAACTCTGTAGAAGGGGAGAAGATATTATCAGACGGTAAGGAGGGGGTGGGTGTATTTCAGTTCAAGGAGCCGCTGGATGTTCCCCCGGGACGCTATTTCTTTATAATATATAGGGACGGCCCCTTAGATGACGAGAACTATTACCGGATTCATAAAGATTATTTAGGATTGATTTAAAAGTCACACAATAATTTTGTTCTGGGTGCCGGTAAAAAAAGAAATCACAGAAAACAAACAGGCATCAAAGTCAAAAAAATAATGACCGAAAAGAATATTCTAAAGTGTTTGGTCTTTTGACTTTGATATTTGAGATTTGTTTGAATTTTTTATCTGGTGTTCTGTTTTTTTTGCGTGAATCACCTTTACAATGTAATGGTATTTTAATAAGATAAACCAAAAATTAGGAGAAAAATTTCTTAATATGACTGTTTCAGATTCCGCCTTAAAACAGACTCCTCTCTATAAGGAACATGAGTCATTAAAAGCAAAGATCGTGCCTTTCGGAGGCTGGCAGATGCCTTTGCAGTATGAAGGCATTATTAAGGAATACACCTTTGCCCGCCAAGAAGTAGTGCTTTTTGACACCTCCCATATGGGAGAATTCTTTATTGAAGGGGATTTAAAAGGCAGCGGTTTGGACAAAATTGTCACCCAATCCTTGAAGAATATGCCTGTCAAAACCTGCCGTTATGGGTTGATGCTCAAGGAAGAAGGCGGCGTTATTGATGACTTGATTGTTTACCGCATTAGAAATGACAAGTGGATGATCGTGGTTAACGCGGGACCCAAGGATAATGATGTGAAGCATTTTCAAAAACATTTAAATCCTGAGGCAAAGTTCTGTGATGTCTCCTCACAAACAGGGAAGATTGATGTTCAAGGGCCTCGTTCACGCGACTTCTTGGTAGATATTATTCCTGATATCCGCAAGCTTGATTACTATGCTTTTGACACTTTTAATGTATTAGGGGAAGATGTTATCGTCAGTCGCACCGGTTATACAGGCGAGCTGGGGTATGAAATTTATTTTCCCTGGAATAAGACGGTGGAATTGTGGCAATTGCTTTTGACAAAAGGGGCTCAGCCGGCGGGTTTAGGCGTTAGGGATGTGCTTCGCATTGAAGTGGGGTATCCGCTTTATGGCCATGAGATCACAGAGTCCGGCTCTCCTTTACAGGCGGGACTGAAGAAATTCATCGATTGGGAAAAAGATTTTTTAGGCAAGCAGGTTCTTTTGAGGGAGCAAGAAGACGGGATAAAAAAGAAACTTATCAACTTTGTCTCAGAAAACCGCCGTTCTCCCCGAGCACATTATAAAATATATTCTGCCGATAAAACCGAGATCGGAAAAGTGAGCAGCGGTACTTTTGCCCCATACCTGAAAAAGGGGGTTGGTTTAGGGTTTATTGATAAAGAGCGCGGCAAAATCGGTAACCAGGTGTTTTTTGGAGAAGGTCGTGATTTTTTTGCGGCTGAAATTGTCAAACGCCCCATTTATGATGCCGGGTCATTAAAGAAATAGCAGCAAATTTTGTCTGTAACGAATTTTTTCATAACTCTTGATTTTTTTTGGGTTTAGCATTATTTTATTAAGAAATTCAATATTACTAAAAAATATACGATATCATTATTTAATCACGACTTAAAAATTAGGAGTCAAAAAATGGAAGTCCTGGATAGTTATCTTTACACGCATGAGCATGAGTGGATTCATGTTGAAGATAATGTTGCCACAGTTGGGATTTCTGACTATGCGCAGAATGCCCTTGGAGACATTACCTTCACCGAGCTCCCGGAGGTCGGGGGGGAATTTGAACAGTTTGAACAATTGGCCTCAATCGAATCCGTCAAGGCGGCGACGGATGTCTACTGCCCGATGTCAGGCAAGGTCATTGAAGTGAATAGTGAAGTGGTTGATGACCCTGAACTGATCAACCGCGACTGTTATGAAAAAGGATGGCTGATTAAGTTGGAAATTGCCGCGCCTGATGAAAAGTCAAAGTTGATGAAGGCGGTGGAATATACGAATTATTGTGAAAATCTGTCTTGAGAACAGTAAAGTGACATCCACTTAAGCCCTGTCATTGCCCGACTTCCTCCGGAGGCGGCTCTGCCTTTGGCACGACGTTCGGGTAATCAATGAGCTCCCCCGCCTTCGCGGAGGATGATAGTTTCTTATAAATATTATTTTAGTATAAACCCGGAATTCCTGCCAGGGGCAGACGAAATTTAAAACTCAGAGAGTATTAATGAATCCCTATATTGCGAATACGAAGCAAGATGTGAAAGCCATGCTGGATTGTTTGGGTATAACCAGCATTGATGATCTTTTTACCGATATCAAACCTCAACAGCAGCCCCGTTCCTTTGATTTGCCAAAGGGGAAATCAGAGTTTGAGGTCGTAGAGGAATTTTATCATCTGGCGGCCAAGAACGCGACGGTCCTCACCCTTTTTGTCGGTGGAGGATTTTACGATCATTATGTGCCGGCAGCGGTCAATTCCCTTATTTCCCGGGGAGAATTCTTTACCGCCTATACACCCTATCAGCCTGAGTGCGCGCAAGGAACGCTGCAAGCCCTTTATGAATTCCAGAGTGTTATTTGTGCATTGACGGGGATGGAGATCGCTAATGCCTCCCTTTATGACGGCGGTTCGGCCCTTTATGAGGCAGCTATGATGGCCTTACGCATCACGAAGAAAAATCGTATCATCATGGATGGGGGCGTGAGCCCGATTTACCGCAAGATACTAAGGACTTACACGGACAATCTGGATATTGAATTTGTTGAAACACCTGTCGTTCACGGACAGAGCGATCGTGAACAAATCAACAAACTGTTAAACGAAAAAACCGCTGCGGTCATTTTACAGAACCCGAATTTTTTTGGTGCCATTGATGATCATGCCGACATTGTTGCCCAGGCCCATCAGAAAGGCGCCTTGGTCATTGAGAGTGTTTACCCGATCTCTTTGGGGCTTTTAAAAACTCCGGGGGAGATGGATGTGGATATTGTTATCGGGGAGGGGCAAAGTTTAGGGTTGCCGCTGAACTTCGGCGGGCCGTATTTAGGTTTTATGGCAACAAAAGAAAAATATGTCCGCAAAATGCCGGGACGTATCGTTGGGGCGACAGTTGATGGAGAGGGGCGACGGTGTTTTGTCAACACGCTGCAGGCAAGAGAACAGCATATACGACGTGAAAAGGCCACGTCGAACATTTGCACCAATGTTTCCTTGTGTGCGATACAGGCATTAATGTTTCTGTCGGTTTTAGGGAAAGAGGGGCTGAAGCAGTTTGCCCAGCTCAATCTGGATAAAGCGGAATTTGCGCGTCAAGAACTGGAAAAGATCGACGGCGTAGAAGTGAAACGCAGCAGTCCCACATTTAATGAGTTTGTCGTTTGCCTGCCCAGGGATGCTAATGCTGTTATTGCCGCCATGATTGATAAAGGTTTTGCGGCCGGGTTTCCTTTGTCTCGTTATTATAAGGGGATGGATAATTATATGATCGTTGCTGTTACGGAGAAAAGAACAAAAGATGAAATTATGCGTTTCACTGAATGTTTGAAAGAGATTTTGAACACAGATGATCGCAGATGCTGAAAGATATAAAATTTTATTAGCAATTATTTTCAAGTTTTTTTGTGATCATCTGTTCTAAATCTGTGCTTATTAATGGATAAAACAATGAAACTAATTTTTGAAAAATCAATTCCCGAGCGGCCCGGTTTTCAAGTGCCGCGATCTGATGTCGGAAAAAAAGTTAAGATCGATAAGAAATATACCCGTAGCGAATCGGCATCTTTGCCGGAAGTGAGCGAGCTGGATTGTGTGCGTCATTTTACGCAACTGTCCCAGCGTAATTACTCAGTCGATACACATTTTTATCCGCTTGGCTCCTGCACGATGAAGTACAATCCCCGTTTTACGGAAAACATTGCGAATATCCGCGGTTTTGCCTGTTTACATCCCCTGCTGGCGCAATTACCGAATGGCGATCATCTCACTCAAGGGGCGCTGCAGATTTTATATGAAACGGAGCAGTCGCTGTGCGAGATCACCGGAATGGATAATTATACGATGCAGCCCTTAGCCGGGGCTCACGGCGAATTGACCGGCGTTATGATGATGGCTGCGTATCACAAAAGTAAAGGGAATAAAAAGAAATATATTATCATCCCTGACTCCGCTCATGGGACCAATCCGGCTTCCGCAGCGATCGCCGGATACACAACAATATCCATACCGTCGAATGCGGAAGGGGTTATGGATATTGACAAGTTGAAAGAGAAACTCACCGGTGACGCGGCAGGCTTGATGCTTACTAATCCTAACACGCATGGCATTTTTAATAATCAAATCAGTGAAATAGCTGAATTGGTTCATGCTGTTGATGGGCTGATGTATTATGACGGCGCGAACTTGAACGCGATTTTAGGGCGCTGCCGGCCCGGGGACATGGGTTTTGATATCGTTCATTTGAATCTGCATAAGACGTTTGCCACGCCGCACGGCGGAGGCGGCCCCGGAGCGGGTCCCGTCGGGGTAAAAAAAGAATTAAGCCCTTTTCTTCCCATATCACGGGTCGGGAAAAAAGGTGACGGCTCTTATTATTTGAACTACGATTATCCGCAGTCAATCGGTTACATCGCCGCGTTCTACGGCAATTTCAGCATTATTGTGCGGGCCTATGCCTATATTATGCTTTTGGGTCAACAGGGATTACAAGAAGTGGGAGACCATGCCGTGTTGAATGCGAATTACATCAAAGAGAGGCTGAAAAAATATTTTAAGCTGAAATATGATCGTACGTGCATGCATGAGGTGGTGTTCTCAGCCGCCCCGGAAGCACAAAAGGGTGTGCATGCGATTGATATTGCCAAATATCTGATCGACAAGGGTTTTCATCCTCCGACGGTATATTTTCCTTTAACGGTCAAAGAAGCGATTATGATTGAGCCTACTGAAACGGAATCGAAGCAGGCGATTGATGGTTTTATTGAGGCGATGATCGAAGCGCATGATTTGATTAAAAAGAAACCGGAAGTATTTAAAGAATTCCCCCAATCTACACCGATCTCCCGTCCTGATGAAGTGAAGGCGGCGCGAGAGCTTAATGCGAATTATTTCAATAAAAAATTATAATGGTTCCAGTGTTACTGTGACTATGGGACTTTTGCAAAATAACTCAGACCCGTGATTCTCAAAAATATTACATTAGACACACCTGCCGAAAATGTTCTCTATGATGAAGTGTTGCTGCGGTCAGCTGAAAAGGGGCAGCAAGGCGAAGCCTTGAGGTTTTGGGAGCCGCGGGATATCTTTGTGGTGATGGGTCTTATTGGCAAACTTCACGACGAGGTTATTTTAGAAAACATAAAAAAAGATAATGTTCCCGTATTACGGCGGTTCTCCGGAGGCGGCACGGTTGTCCAGGGCCGGGGATGCCTGAACTTCACACTGGTTTTAGACAAAGGGAGAAATAATGACTTGCCTGACATCCGCAAGTCGTATGCTTTTATTCTCAACAAAGTGATTACCGCTTTAAAGCGTTGTGATATTGAAGCTGTATTGCAGCCGCTTTCAGACTTGGCTTTGCATGAAGGTTTGAGGAAGTTTTCCGGTAATGCTCAGCATCGGGGGAGAAAATTTATTATGCATCACGGAACGATACTTTATGATTTTGACTTGGCATTGATTGAGAAATATTTATGCATGCCCGGAAAATATCCGGAGTATCGTCAGGAAAGAGGGCATGGAGATTTTGTTACGAACATTAAGGGTGCTCCTGCAAGAATTAAAGATGAATTGTGTCATGAATTTCTGGTAAGTAAAGAAAATAACACCGTAAGCCAACAGGAAGAAAGCATTCTTAAAGAGTTGTCGTCGCAAAGCAGGCATAGAGTTCTTATCTAAAAATTGAGGACTGCTGTCATTACCGAAAAAAGTTGACTTTATGGCAATGTAAAGTATAATTTAAATAATTCAAGCTGTTGGAAACTAAGCAAATGAAAAGGGGGAGTTGTTATGAGAAAAGGAATAGCGGTATTGGTCTTCATAGGCTTGGTTTCATTTGTTTTTATCTCGTTAGCGCAGGCACAGTTAATTAATTATGATCGACGCAATCGCACATCTGGTGCGGCCCCTGCGGCAACGCGGCGTCCGGCAGTACGGGCTGGAACCGTAAAATCTCCGTCGGTAGCGTTAGGGACAGGGACATCTGCCCCGGGATGGAAGGTCATTGCGCCCTCTGCCAAATCACGGTTAGAAAGGCAATATGATTTTAATCGAGACGGTAAGTTGCAAGGTTCTGAAGTGAAACAATATCTCCGTTATGTTATTCGCCAGATTGAAAAACGTGGCACATACAAATACAAATCTGACTTCTTGGCAGTTTATGACAAGAACGGGGATGGCGCTATATCAAAAGCGGAATTAACGAATTTGCGTGAAGATGTATTGAATTAAAGCGTAAAAATTACAAATAAAAACCCCTATGATTGTTTTTAAGCCATGGGGGTTTTTATTTGAAAAGCAATATAAATTTTATTGGAAAAAAACATGCCTTGTTGTAAAAAGGAATATCGCCTTTTGCTTTTTTTTTCCTTCCTCGGGTTGTTGTTAATCAGTAGCATTCCTTTATGCCTGGCCCGGGAAGATTATCTCAAGAATTCTATAAACACGCCATTGCAAGATAATGCCGACTATCAATCTTATCTGGATTTTTTTGAAGAAGTTTACAAATATATGGATGACAATTATTATCATGAAGTAACGCGTGATGATTACCAGCGATTTATTCATGTCTTTAATACAAAAATTTATCCTCAACTGCAAAATTCAGGAAAGACGATCAATTATATTAAATGGCGCAGTACGGCCTATTTGGTTGATTTTTTAAAATCGCAAGATGATATTTTTTCAGCTTTTTTTCCACCGCTGGCCGCCAAGGATTATGAAGAAGAAGTCTTAGGCAAACGCATTGACTTGGGGATTGAAGGCATTTTGTCTAAAGAGGGTTTTCGTATCACACGTATGGAGCCGCGTTCGGATGCCTTTTTAAAGGGGCTGAATGAAAAGGATATTCTTTTAACCATCGCCGGAAAAAATGTCACAGCCTTTACGCAAGAAGAGATCGTGGAGATGCTTGTGCCGCTTGAGGGAGAAAAGGTCGTTTTGAATTATTATGATGAAACCGAGCAGGCAAAAATTACGATAGAAGTGGAAAGTGTGGAATATTTTAAACAGACAGTTTTTATGATCCCCGTCGAAGAGCCGAATGTTTTTTGTTTGCAGATCCAGCGCTTTAACCGCAAGACCTCTGAAGACATGACCCGTTTTATGAATTATATTCTCAGACAGGATAATCCGGGCCTTATTATTGATTTGCGCGGAAATCCCGGGGGGCCTCCTTTAGCGGCTCGTGAGATCTCCGCTTTTTTTCTCCCACCACTTGAAGAGTTCGTCTATTTTCAAAGAAAGAATAAGCCCAAGGCGGTACTGGATGTGCCGAAAATACCTGAACCCTATCACTTTAAGGGTGATATCGTGATTCTGGTCAATAAAGAGAGCGGCAGCGCTTCTGAATTATTCGCCGGCATCCTTCAGGGCCGCGGCCGGGCGGTGGTTATGGGGTCGAATACCGCCGGGCAGGTCTTCTTAAAGAGCATGTTTCCCTTTGAAGATGAGTCTATGCTGCTTTTAGTGACGGCACGAGGGTTCCATCCTGATGGGACTGTTTTCAGTTATGAAGGTGTTGTCCCGGACGAAAAAAAAGAAGATGATGGATCTCTTATCAACTTCGCGGCTTCCTATTTAGCGGAAAAACGCATCTCAAATTAAGCAAATCCTTTCGTGACAAATATTAACACATAAATTAGAATACATAAGGTCATAAATAAACTGGGGCATTTGAATACCAGTTGAAAAAGAAATCGCAAAAAATAAAGTCCAAAGATTCAAACTGATATTTTGTTATTTGGAATTTGGGATTTTTTCCGGGGCACTGGTGACTGGTGATCTGGCGCGCTAAATCCTTTTTTATATTTTGCTTAAGGGCGGTTATGCTACTTTTAAAAATCTTTTTACTGCAGGCGGTCGTCTTTGCCGTTATATTTGCTGTTCTGCGAAATATACTCGATCGCATCCTTAAAGAATCCGCCATCCGGCGGGTGGAGTTGTGGGAAGTGGACGGGCAGGCGACACTTTTAGCTCCCTTGGAAATCATCAGCCACAAAGAGTTAGCGACGGCACATAAACAGCGCCTGGTAAAAGCCGTCATTGATAAGTTCGGGGGGCAGACCAAGATCGCTTTTACAAAAAAAAGAGCCATTATGGGAGGTTTGGTAATAAAGATCGGTGGCCAATCAATAGTTTTCAGTATACAGGATCGACTGAGACAGGCTATGCACAGGTAAAAAAGTAATAATAACTAGGACACCAGTTGACAATAAAATTACAAAAAACAAACAAATTACAAACTCCAAAGTTTCAAACTGATATTTTGTTCCTTGTTTTTTTTGGTTTTTTACAGTTTAGAAAGTATAAAATTTTCCAAACTGCTGAAAACTCCTTTCC
>JAGLNJ010000159.1 GCA_023139575.1 Candidatus Omnitrophota bacterium
AACGCAAGAAGTTATGACGACCGAAGGGGAGAGTTTTTTTGTCTGATGCGCTAGTGCCTGGTGATCTGGTGCTAGAAACCTTTTGTGACCTTCATAAAAATTATGGACAAACAAATATTAATTATTATTCCCGCGTATAATGAAAGCGCGAGCATTACCAAAACAATTCAAGAAGTCCGGTCGGCACCATTTCCGACAGACATCCTGGTTATTGATGATGGCTCGATAGATGATACAGAAAAAAAAGCCCGTGCGGCATCTGTTGCGGTTATCCGGATGCCCTTTAATCTTGGTATAGGAGGCGCTGTGCAGACAGGTTTTAAATATGCCTTTCAAAAAGGATACGATATTGCTATACAGGTTGATGGCGACGGGCAACATGATATACGATTTTTAGAAGCCTTGCTTGCGCCTGTTTTAGATGAAGAAGTTGATGTGTCGGTGGGCAGCCGCTTCATTGAGCCTTTTCTTGGTTATCAGTCTTCAGTTGTCAGAAGGATTGGCATTCAATTTTTTGCCCATTTGATCAGTTTTTTAACGGGTTTTAATATCACTGATCCGACTTCAGGTTTCAGGGCTTATAATAAAAAGGCCATTGCGGTCTTTTCAAAATATTATCCCGTTGATTTTCCTGAGCCGGAATCAATTGTTGTGGTAAAGCGCTACGGGATGAAGTTGAAAGAAGTTCCTGTGCAGATGCGCGAAAGAAAATCAGGAAACAGTTCAATCCGTTATCTAACAACTCTTTATTATATGATTAAGGTCACTTTTGCCATATTGTTAGATATGTTAAAACCCCGTAAGACGGTGGATTAAAAATGAACGCGAAAATGCTTGCCCTTATTATCGGTGTTTTGATGATGGGTTTTATCGTGGATTTAGTCCGGCGGGAAAAGCTCACCTTTAAGTATGCCTTCGGCTGGATCCTGGTTTTGATCGTCGGTATTGTTCTGGTTATCTTTGATAATATTGTTTGCGCCGTTGCTCATTATTTGGGCTTTACGTTGCCGAGCAACTTTATATTTTTTGCCGGCATGAGTGGTTTTCTTTTTATGAGCGTTCTTTTGACCATATTTTTATGCCAGCAGAATGAACGGAACGATAAAATGGCGCAGCGCATCGGATTGCTGGAAGAAGAAGTAGAGCGGATGAAAAAAGAATAAATGAAACATGGAAATGATTTGTTGAAAGGCAGGCTTTGTCATCTGCTAATGCTATTGTCATCCTCCGGTTAAGCTGGAGGACCTATTGAGAGATTGCCCGATCGTGTCCCCGCCTGAATGCGCGGGGCAGGCTGGTAATGACACAGGCTTGTGAACCCAGGAAACTTTTACATTAATTCTTATGCCCCAAATAAAAGATTGGAATAATTTTTGGTTTCGTAAAGAGAGCCGTGCCTTTACCGAAATAAGCTGGTCCAAAAGAAGGATCATGGCGCTCTTAAGCAATTATCTCGAGCCGGGGCTGCATGTCCTGGATGCGGGGTGCGGCAGCGGATTCTTTACTTCATTCTTTTGTGATAACGGCGTATCAGCGACGGGCTTGGATTATTCTGCCGCAGCTCTCGGGATAGCCGGGCAGAAAACAAAAGACAATGCCCGGTTGATACAGGCAGACCTTTTAGCACCGGAGTTGCCGGAGGTCGTTGGGGAGAAGTATCATGTAATTTTTTCTGACGGATTGTTCGAGCATTTTTCTTCAGAACAACAGGACTGTATTGTTAAAAACTTGAAATCATTGTTAACCGATAACGGTTATATTATTACTTATGTCCCCAACAGGTGGTCGCCCTGGGAGTTGATACGGCCCTTTTATATGCCGGGCATTGAAGAGAAACCGTTTGTGATGAGTGGCCTCATTGATTTGCATCAACGCAATGGTTTAAAAGTTGTGCAAAGTGGCGGTATAAATGTTTTACCGTTTCGTTTTTCACCCGATAAATTGTTGGGCTGCTACTTTGGAATGTTACTTTTTGTAATAGCTAGAAAAGAGCACTAGACCACCAGGCGCTTGAGCACCTGTCAAGAATGAGATTGCTGGTGCGCGCGCTCTAGTGCCGGGTGTGCTGTTATTATGTTAAATCCAAACTTCAGCATTATTATTCCTGCCTGTAATTGTGAAAGGACCATCCGTCTTTGTCTTGAAGCGATGAAACGTTTGCAGGTTTCTGAGTTGAGAGAAATCATCGTTGTCGATGACGGCTCGACGGACAAAACGGCCGATATTGTAAAATCATTTAAAGAGGTTCGTTATTTCTTTCAAGAAAATAAAGGGCCCGCGGCAGCGCGCAATCGCGGGGCCAATGAAGCAAAGGGAGAGGTTGTGTGTTTTACCGATAGTGATTGTATGCCGCGCGGTGATTGGCTTGAATGTTTAGGCGAGCCCTTTTCGGATGGAAAAATCGCGGCGGTAACAGGAAGTTACGGGCTGGCCAACCCGCGGAGTTCTTTGGCGCAATGCATACAGGAAGAGATTGTTTTCCGTCATAAAAAACTTCTTCCCGCGCGCCCGAAAGTTTTCGGCAGTTATAATGTCGCGATCAGAAAAAACATCTTTGATGCCGTAGGAGGGTTTGATGAAAGTTATCGTTTCGCCAGCGGTGAAGACAATGATCTCAGTTATCGCATTCGGCAGAAAGGGTATGACATTTTTTTTAGCAAGAACGCTCTCGTCGATCATTTTC
>JAGLNJ010000016.1 GCA_023139575.1 Candidatus Omnitrophota bacterium
GTTTCACCCTAAACAAGAAAGAACCTCTATTTGTGATTAAACGTCGGTACAGATGTGTGAACATTGACTCATGTCATTGTCTCCCTTTTTTTACTTACAGTATTCTTAAAAAAAATGAAAAGAGAATAAATACAAGAAAGACAATTATTACTGATTTGATTTTCATACCGCCCTACGCTAATTATTTCAGGTCTTTAATCTTAGAATTCCCGCTGCCCAACGCAACGCCTTATAAAAATGAATAAGCCCAATCAACAGCAGTGACATAAACATAATGATAAAAGTGGATACAATGATGACGGATCTTGTTGCTATTTCATTCATGATCAGTTAATCGTAAAATCGTTTTTGTAAAAGAGTTCTTTTCTGATATGGCGCACCAAGGCCAAATCAGGAGCGAATTTAAACATTCCATTTTTTAGTCGCTGTTTATAATAAAAACTTACCGGTTTTGCAAGATTTTGCACAATATAACGTAATGTCTTGTGACGCAGACTCCCCATGGCATTTCCTAAAGCATGAGCAAGTATACTCATATAAGAAATGTTACCCAAGTATATCCTCTCTTGTTTGCTATACCACGGACTCTTTTTCCCTGAAAAATCATAATCATCGAAAACCCAGTCAGCCCACTGCTCTAATGACTCAGGAGGTCTTAAACCATGCTGTAAAGCAAGTTCATACGCTTGGGGTCCCGGCAGAGGCGTAAACAAGGCTATCGTTTCAAGCTGAGCGTCCGGGTTTTCCTCTTTCAGTTTAAAAGCCAAATTAAGTGTTTCTTGAATTTCAGCGAAAGTTTCTGTAGGATAGCCGATCATCAGACTGTAAACCGGGATGATACCGTGCTTTTTACAACGGCGATTCACTTCGAGAGTTTGCTCAACCGTTATGCCCTTTTTCATAAGCTTCAAAATACGCTCGCATCCGGACTCTGCCCCGAATTTTAACGTATACGCCCCAGCCTTCTTTAACATATTTATTTCATAATCCGTAGCCCGCAAAAAAACATCAACGCGGGTACCGGAAGTATAAAATTTGATATTCAACTGTCTTTTTATCAAAGCTTCATAAATGGCCGTCGCCCTATTTTTATTTATATAAAATTCATCATCCCGCAACCATATGCCGTCCAAATTGAATCGCTTCACATCTTGCTCTATCATCACCAGGCTTTTTTCCACAGACATCGCCCTCCATCTTCTGCCCCTCAATTCCGCACTGCTGCAAAAAGTACAATTAAATGGACACCCCCGGCTGGTCTGCCCGATATCAAGAACGCGTGAGCTCTCACTTAAGTACATATCACGGTGAATATATTTCTCAACATCTACCAGTTCCCAAGGCACAGGCAAAAGGGTTTCCACATCAAGCAACTCTCTTTTTGCTGTCATAATTGCGGCATCGTCCTTTTTGAAACAGATCCCTTTAATTTGACTTAAATCCTCGTTGTGATGCAGGGCATCAACAAGCTCTAGCATCGTTTCATCACCCTCACCCACAATAACAATATCCACTTTATCATTCTTCAAAGTTTGTTCAGGAAGCATTGAGGGATGACAACCGCCCCACAGCAAGGGAACATCACCATCTGTTAAATCCCTGACTATTCGCGCTAATGACAGAGCAAACTTGATCTGCGTACCGGTCATGGTGGATATACCCACACATAATGTCTCCTCGGCAAGCAGTCTTTTTAATTTTTCACTGGTAATATTCTCTGTTCGTTGATCCAATAAAACCACTTGATAACCGGACTTTAACAGAGGTGCTGCGATGGTAAGCAAGGCGTGCGGCGGGGCGATGGTAGAACCAAAATCCATGCCGGTTTTGGGATAGAGTAAAATTATTTGCG
>JAGLNJ010000160.1 GCA_023139575.1 Candidatus Omnitrophota bacterium
AAATCAATTCCACCTTTGGTTTTATCATCAATACCTAACGATACTCGACCTTCCTGTCCCCAATATACATCTATATTGAACACTGTAACTTCTCTCGGTTGAGTTACCGGCGCGGACACCCTCTCTTCAATCCATTTTCCTTCATTATTTAATATATCTTTCCTTAAGCCAGCAAAATGATTGACAACTTCCGCCTGAATAGTTACCGCTGCGAAAGGATGTATTGGCGACTGCCAATCCATTCTACCAACAGAATCCCATTCTTTTCCTTTAATTGCTGAAACGCCCACGGATTCCTCAATAGAAGACAAAATTGGAAAATACTGTGTGTACGCCTTAGATTCTACAATTGAAGAGATCGGAAATAGTAAACTTTTTCCTGATATTTCTTTTTCTTTCAACGTATCCGTATGACCATAAAACCTCGGCATTAATTGGGTGACGCTTTCTATGGCACTTTTAATGCTTTTTTTATTTTCTGGATCAATATTACTCGGATATTTAAAATCATCTACTGAGTATCTCCCGTCACCATCTCTAAAATCAAACTCTGGATACCATCCTTCGGTTGATCTTATTAGACGACCGCGTAACGGTTTCATATTCTTTTCATCAGAATCTTCTAAGGCATTTTGCCCCATAGCGACCCTAATAACATTGTTCATCCAATGAATGGCGCTCCCTGTAAAACCGCTATCCAAAACTTCATACTCTTTTTCTCCTTGTACAATTCCCTCAACATCAATAAACTGACGTAGAAATTGCTCGGATGAACCATCTTCAACTGACAGTCTTTCTATAACTCGCATACTCAATGGTAGAGTTGTCACTCTCCCTTCTAATTCTGTCCCTCTTAATACGACAGATAAAGCATCACCAAACAACTCCATATCACGACCCAAGACAATAAAATGTATTTTTCTATTTTCTTGATATTCATCTAATAACTGCCTAACCATTAATTCAATATATGGCAACAAACCTTTAAGATTATGCAGATAACCATCCAAATTTTTTGTAGTAACAGGTAACCTTCTTGCCTCGGCCTTAACTACTATTTCTTCCTGAGATACTCCAATGAGATCGACAGGATTTGGCCTTACTTCAAGATCATATAAAAAGCCACTTGTATCCTTCGAAACACTTCTTTCTTCCCCCATCATTGAATCTATTTTTTCATCTATGCGAGAATTCCCCTTATCATCGCCTAATAATTCCTTAACTCTAGACTTAATTTCATCCTCAAAAATATTATTGAAAGGAACTGATTGTCCCCTTCCAACATCAAACCTTTTATCCATTTTAGAGAAAAATACAGGAAATAAATCAATGTATATTGCCGCGATTTTATCCTTTAATAAGCTATCCTCTGAATATTTCTCTAAGATTTTATCTTGTACTTCATCTATTGATTTAAGAGATTCGCCAATTGAAAAGCGCTCTCCTCCTAAATCTATCAAGACTATTCTTAGCGCATCCATATGTGCTTTCCACAAAGCTACTTTAAAATAATCTTCACCAATTTGACCACCCAAAGCATATCCTATATCCACTAGTATTTTTCTGAAGGCATCCTTATCGCCTCTGCTAAAAACACTTTGATGTGTTTCAGCTACCATCAAATTTGCATAAGCTTGCGATACAACACCAACTATTTGTTCTGATAACCCATGAGCAAGTAGCCTGCTTATTATACGTTTGGTCGTTTCTGCCATCTCAATAGCTATCCAATTATCAAACAGTGAAAAACTAAAAACCTTCCATTTATTATTAGCAGCACCCAGAATCCTTGTAAAAATTAAAACACTAGTTCGCCTATAATCTTCGCCTCTTAAATCTCTTGTTGCTTTTTTTTCAATACTTTCCACGGTTTTCCATAAAGACAACGGGTGCATTTTCTCTAGCCAATCTAGTAAATCCGGTAAACTTTCTCTATATCTTGCACCAATTATCCCTTCGGCATTCCCTTCTGCTAATTTTTCAATTCTTTCTTCGATCATTTCAAGAGCCTTGTGTTCCTCTAAATAATCTCTAGCATAATTTAATTGAAACAGCTGGGGAAGAATAACTAAGTACGCTTCGGCAATTTCAGATTTACTTGCCTCAGTAAGATATTCACTCTCATTTTGCAACAACTTCAATTTAAAAATATTTAAATCTCTACCCCCGGCATCTCTTTCATCAGCAGAAAACATATTTACAATTTGATTTTGAAAATCCTTAACAGCCAACATTGCAGCATCGCTAACCGGAGGACTGCCGAATCGCACTCCTAAATTTTTGCTTACTAATAAATCACCGATAAGCAAAGCAGCATCTCCTGATTGGTCAATTCCTGTCATCGCATAATCTAAATTTGCTCCACCAGAAAAATACTTCCTTTGTATCACCTCCTGCGTTGATGGATCATAATCCTCTCTTATGAAGTTATAAACACCTTTCTCAAATGCCTCGACATATTGACTGTAAATCTTTTGATTAATTTGCTTGTCCTCAGTGTCAATCCCATCCGTTTTATTTTGATTGACATAAATCTGTTTTAACAAACCTTGTTGAATATTCTGTTTGTACCAAGTCGCTAAAATAACCGCATTTGAAATTTGTCTCAAATTGGCAAATGTTTTGCCTTCATTAACCTCTTTCTCAATCTCCGGAATAATGATTTCGTGAATAACCCTTGAAGAAACCTCACTCAATTTTGTAAGATCATTCTCTGCAATATCTCCTAATCCATGTTTTGTGCTCCCGGCGTTGGCTTCTAGTGCCAGATAATCTTCCTCCAATAAAACCTTTAATCGACTTTCGACAACAAAAACATTAAGGCCATTTTCATAGATAACTGCTTTTTCAGGAACAATCCAAACTTTGTTAAAAGTATTCATCGGGACTTCAGATGTTCCATACTCTTCGTATACTCGTTTATAAACTCTATTCCAAAAGTCATTGCCCAATTCATCCTCGGGATACATCAATGATGCAGTTAATTGTTTCAACATGTAATCCTGAGCCAATAAATCTCGCCCCATCTCCGTATCACCAAAGCCTTTAGGAATAATACGATCTTTTTCATAGGGAGATAAATTCACCCATATCTCTTCTTCAGGAACTGTAAGAGCTGCCATAAAATACTTAATCAATTTACTGGATTCCGTTTTAAATTCTTCACCCTCCAAATTTGAATCTCTTGGGTGAACGATAAAATCAAATAAAAATGGATCTTCAGGATAGACTTTCATTCCCATGATCATAACGGGGTCATATGCTGTACTCGCTGTAACCATTGTTCCGGGAGCAGGCAGGCCGAGCACGCTTTGCGCCTGAGCCATGGAAGGAGGGGGAAGCGCTGAACAAAGAAAGGGTATAGTGATGAAAAAAGAAATAATTCTTCTAAATAAAATAAATTTTATATTTCGATTACACATTGTATTACTTTTGGTATTATTTAACGGGAAAGATACCTTTAAAGGATGCCATATAAACGTCTACCTAACAAGCTGGTGAGAAATGTCAACACATTCACAACATATTCTATTTAAACAGTTTAGTGCTGAGCCAAAAATATATTACCCCTTGCTGAACGTTTTTATCCCATAAAGACTCAAAAAAAGCAGAAAATAGTACAAAAACACACACCATCTCGATATGGGCTCTAAAAGAAAATACGCCCCCGGAACCTTCACACATAAAAAGATAAAGGCCACCATAATATTGAGCAGAACTTTGATGCAAACAGCAAAGACAAATGCAAGCGGAGGCCACACCAGCCCCATTAACAAAAGCCCCATGCCTAAAGCCACAATCACGGATATAATCGGCACGACAATGAGATTGACGATCATCGCGACGGGCGTGACGATCTGAAAATAATACGCGATCAATCCCGCCACACCCAAATAAGCGGAAAGCGAAACGCAGAAATACTGAATACAGTAGTTCACGCCTTTTGATTTGTGGTTTCGAAGAAACCCTGAAAACAGGCCGATGAATTTCGGATAAAAAGAAATGATCGCGAAGACGCTGACAAACGAGAGCTGAAAGCCGACATCAAATAAATTCAAAGGATTGAACAAAAGAATAATGAGCGCGGCAAAGGCGAGGGTATTGATGGACTCCGTTTCCCGTTCCATTATAAAGCTCCCCAAAAACACACCGGCCATGATCGTCGCGCGAATAACCGATGGCCGTCCGCCCGTCATAAACGCGTAGGACACCAAAAAACATATCGTTAAAAAATAATGCCAGCGCCTCGGCAAAGGCAGAATTTTGATAACCAAAAACATGAGAAAAGCGACAACACCCAAATGTAGGCCCGATATGGCAAGAATATGTGCCACCCCTGAAATTTGAAAGAGTTCTTTTATCTGTTTTGGTATATTATACCGATCTCCTAACAAAACAGCTTGCATAATGCTGTTTTCATTTTTAGAAAAATTCTCTGACAGGATGGCCTTTAATCGATGCTTAACTTGCAGAGAGAGGGCTCTGACAGGATTCCCTTTATTCGATTCTTTAATTTCAACATATCCGTTTTTCTTGACGCTCAGAATAAGCTTGATGCTTTTTCGATTCAAAAACTCCCGATAGGAAAACTTGCCGCCTTTTGAGAATTCAAAAGGTTTGTGCAGCTTCCCCTCAAGGAGCAGATAATTGCCAAAGTCCAAATGCTTCTCACAAAAAATATTAACTAAAATCCTGCCTGATTTTTTCTTCCACCCCCAAGGACTTTGCACTCTCCGTGCCTGCAGAGTAAATGTCGTCTTTTTCCCTCTAAAATAATTGCGGCGTTCCACATCAGAGGCAATGACGCCCTCAATCAAGACAGGTTTCTTACGATAATATTTGGCAACATGGTAAATATGATCTTTGGGTAATGTCTGCTGGCCTTTTGAAAATAATGCCCCAAGTAATATTATGGATCCTGAAAGAAAAACCGTTGCCATGAACTTCCTTTTCTGCGTCGCCAGCGCCATCACAATAAACAGAAAAACGAGGAACGCCAAAAGAGCAAATGACCAGGAAATATATTCATTGATCAAGATACCCAGGCTGAAAAATATTGCCACGCCCAATAAAGGGCGGTGCCTGTTACCGGAATGTATGTGTTTTTGAGTCATTTTTAATAGTCACATGGTCACATTAAATATGTCACAAGGCCACACTGTCACATAGACACAAAAAAGCAGACAATAGGCCAAAGACCCTAGACGATAGACAAAAAAATATCAACGTGAACATTGTCCTTTTGAAAGGCATCAATAAACTCAAGAAAACTCCTCCCTTCGGTCGTCATAACTTCTTGCGTTCTTAGGAAAAGAGTTTTCAGCTGTTTGGAAAATTTTATATTTTCCTGAACTGTAAAAAAGACAGAAAAAGTCTTTTGGTTTTTTCAGTTATCTTCAGTCTTTTGTCCATAGTCCATTGTCTCCAGTCTTTTTTTGTATTGTGTCTTTGTGTCCTATAATAATCCTTTCAAAAACCCCCTTATATTTCCAATCCTCCGTTCCGTCATGCCTTTAATCTTTCTTAGATCATCACCTGTTTTTATGGGCCCGTTTTCTTCCCGAAAAGAAATAATACGCCCCGCCATGGTCTCACCTATATCAGGCAGCTCAATCAACTGCTGACGGCTGGCCGTATTGATATCAAGTTTCATCGGCGATGGGAGTTTATCCATATAGTCGATATAATGAAAAAGCCGTGGATTGAGCTTTAACCCGTACTGCAGAACAGAACCACAAAGAATGGCCCCAACCAGAAAGAGTAAAGCCATCCTCTCCTGCTTTGTTATGGATATTATCATGAAGAAAAATGAGTGATTTTAACGGGGGGGGATAAGGGGTAATCGTGAGGATTAAATATTAACAATTAATTTTTGCGATGTCAATGGTAGTATCAAAAAAACCGGGACATCTGCCTATGGCGGATACCCCGGTTTTTTACGATTTTTAAATCTATTTTTTCTTCGTTTTGACCGTCTTCTTCTCGCCTGTTTTCTTCTTGATTTTAGCGGCTTTGACAACTTTAGCAACCTTGGCCGCTTTTTTACGTTTCTCCTTCCCCTTTTTATTTTTCGCTTTATAGGCCTTATATTTTTCCGGCGTATGATATTTCATCCAGCCTTCCGCATACATCTTTAACCATTCATCTGTGGCTTTTTCAATGCCGATACTGTATCCCGCTTTTTGGCTTTCGATCCAAAGATGTCTGTTGATCTCCTCGATAACTTCTTTATTTTTTAATAATTCACGAACATCTGCAACTTTCATATATCCTCCTTTGAAGTTGGAGCGCATTGTTTGTATTTTATTGTCAACTAACCTGTTACAGCATTTTTAAGTTACTGAAGGAATTATATCCCTTTTTTCTTTTTAAGCAAAATATTTTTTAAAAAATCTTATATTCTTAAGCTATCGCGCTTTCATGCTCAGAATCGCGCAAGAAAAGGACCGAGGTGTCAACACCTTCAAACACCCTGCGTACCAACCCCAAGTCGGGCTCTTCCGGCATACCAAAAATATTTACATCGGCATGCGGGGCATCTGCCAAAACTTTTTCAAAGTCTCCCACTATGACATTGATCTCAAGATCGCCGGGCAGGCGCATCAATTTACTGAGGCGGTCTAAATAATCCTGAGCCTCGGTCACTTCTTCTTCGGTGCGAGTCGCCTGCAAAAGACGAAATGTCCCTTCCCAATTATTGGTCAACTGCAAGGCAACAAGAACAGAAAGATCAATGTTGGGGCTTTGCTGCCTGATCCATAAATTGACGACCTTCTCTCCCCCTAAACCGGCCTGCGGGTGATATTTTAAAAGAACAATGCCCAGCCCTTCCTGTCCCAGCTTTTTAACCAGACGGCTGACGTCGGCATCTTTTTCCGGAGGCTCGTCCAAAAGATAAAACAGCGTGTTAGGAGGAAAAAACATTTCCCTGACCGTTTGCGCCAGCGTGGCGCTGCCTTCATAAAAACCCGGAGCCTCTACCACACTGGTTTCGACAAAGAGCCCTTTATTTTTTAGAGGATCGACAACCGCGACAATTTTATCTTTGAGTTCACTCTTTACATTCTTTGCGCCCACCTCCCCTGCTCTTTGTTCAACGACCTTAAAAAACAAAAGCCGTCCGACCGGAGAAACAATCGCATCAATCAAAGGGCGCATTTTAGGCAGCATGTCCACATCTTTAACCGGTATCAACAAATTTGGTTTCCATATCTTGGGATGATACGGCAGGCGCGATGCGGCTATGGCAAATTTCTCCGCCAAAAACATCAACAGGCCGCTGCGCACATCCGGAGAATGGGCTTTCAAACGGCGGCGGATCAAAATGAAATAAAGAAATACTATAGCGATAAAGGCCACAATACTGAATTGAAAATTAACCAAAAACATAACCGCCACACATCCGACGCTTCCCAAAAACGGGATAAAACGCGGGACACGAAAAGACGGGCGGAAACTGACAATGCCGATCGACTGTTCAATAAACATCGAGATATTGATCATGCCGTAAGTTATAAGAAAAATCATCGTCAACAATGTCGCCACGGAATCCAGCGTCCCCAAAAGCAGCGTCGTCAAAGCTATTAAGGCGGTAAACAAAATCGCGCTGGTCGGTTCGCCTCTTTCATTAATCCGGGTAAACGAAGAGGAGAAAGGGATGATCTCATGTTTTCCCAAGGCCAATAACGTACGCGGCGAGCCAACGGCCATGCTCAAGGCCGAGGACAATGTCGCGCCCATGATCCCGGCAATCACGCACCAGCGCCAACGGGCGGCATCAATAATGATCAACCGGTTATTAACCAAAGCTGCAGCTTCGACATTGAAGGCCAACCAAATCGCTAAACAAACATAAACAACAAAACTGACCACAATCGCTGTTAGCGTCCCCTTCGGGATACTGGAACGCGGATCGGTTAATTCGCCGGACATCGAGGCCCCCGCAAGAATACCGGTAACCGCGGGAAAAAATACAGCAAAGATCGGCCAGAACCCGCTGAAAGATTGACGAGCCCAAACCCCTGACGGGGCAGTTACATTCATGCCTCCGGAGAAGATGGAAATTAAGGAAAAAAAGATTACTACCATGATAATATATTGCAGACGAAAAGCGATTTTCGCGCTGGCATAGGAAATAATAAAAACACCCAGCCATACTAAAAGACAGACCAAAAGCACGGGATGCCGCGGAAAGATAAAATTCCAGCATTCGGCAAAACCGACGATGTAAAACGCGACCGATATCGCCTGTGACAAATACAATGGGACTCCGATCGCCCCGCCTACTTCAATCCCCAGGGACTTGGCGATAATTGAATGCGCGCCGCCCACCCCGATGCGGATATTCGTCACAATGCTCGACATTGACAGCGCCGTGGCCAACGTGATCAAATTCGCCAGAACAATGATCATCAAGGCGTTAAAAAGGCCTGCCTCGCCGACCACCCAGCCGAGACGTAAATACATAATGACGCCAAGAATACTGAGTATCGTCGGAGTAAAAACACCTTCAAATGTGGTGAATCTTTTCACGTTATGGTAAAAATGTTTTATGGAAGGTTGTTATGTTGACGGGTTTGCTCAGTCTGTCTTATCATCAGAGTTCTTATTGTCTTCTTCACTGTGCCCTTTTTTGAATTCCTTGATGGCCCTGCCCATCGCCCGCCCGATCTCCGGCAGCTTCTTGGCCCCAAAAATCAGCAAGACGATCACCAGGAGAACAACAATCTCGCCCAAGCCTAAATTACCCATTGCAGCACCTCCGCTGATCTTTATTTAGAATCTTTGTTTTTGATTTAATGTTTCGTTAAATCTATCAAATCTATTAGTGATCTGACATCTAAGCGTATCCATGCGCCTGACCAACATCCGGGTATTGCTACTTAACACCGCCGGTTATCAATACCCCTGCCACGCCAACGGCAATGGACAACATGGCCAATGGCAAAAAATAGGCCAAAATTTCTGGAGGAATTAATCAACCGTATCCATGCCGGATTCTTTTTTCACCTTGATCTTGGCATTGATAAAATCTTTATGATCGATTTGAAACAAACCGGCAATCTGCCTGATCTGTTCATGCTCTTCGTGCGCTAAATCGCCGTCGACACAAGCCAATCGGAATAAAAGCTCTGTAATTTCCACCTTGGTCGGATACGACAAACCATGACTGACTTCACGGGTAAAGGTGTGCAGGTCAATACGTTCCTTTTCAGCCTGTTCGATGGACGCAAGAATAACCGGCATATCTTTTTCGGAGATCTTGGCATAATTTCTTAATATATCTTCAATCTTTTCTTTTTCTTCCGGCAAGAATCTATCATCCGCCTGCGCCACGACCCACAACAGTACACCCAAGGCAATTTTATCATCAACCGCCACTTCCCGCTCTTGCCGCGCCTGATCCTTCCGGAGGGAAAACAATACTTTATTACGAAATTGATCCAAAAATCCTGACATATCTCAAGCCCTTTATTATGATCTATTTTTCCAAAACAACCCGATAGGAATCCTTTTCCAGCTGTGCCACCTTTTTGTCAATTGACTTTACATAGGAAATAACATCCAATGCTGTTTCAACCCGGACACCGCCGACCTTCCCATCCTCATCATAAATCGTTAACATACTCCCTACAGACAAACCATGCAAGGCTCCTAAAGTAACAACCATTGTCCTGCTATCCCGGTCGATCCAGAGATCCCCCTCCTTACGATGCATCTCATCTTTACCGTGCACATTTTTCGCTTCTTCTAAAATCTTATCAAGGCTGATCGACTGGCCGTATTCCTCTTTAAATTCCTGAGCCTTCCTCTCAGCCACTTCTGCTTTACTGCTGACAATATCCAATTGAGTACTGAGATATTCAATTTCTTCAGCTTTCTCTATCTGGGCATCGACGAGAAAATAAAAGACCCCTCCCAGGCAGACAAAAGACAGAAACATGAAGAGCATGCCGAAAAGCATCCTCTTTTTATTTCCCGAACCGGGTTTTTTTTCCTTTTTAACCAAATTCCAACTCCTTTTCCAAGAGAGACTGTCTTACTAACCCTGCTACGCCAAAAAACTTGCGTGTTGACTTCAAAGGATCCCCTTTGCCCCTGAGAGCTGCCGGAAAAACAGGCCTGATTATCTTCTTGTAATTATAAATTTTAGCATAATTTAGGCCTATAGCCATGGCATTATGATAATTTTTTCAAATCAAGATCCAGAAAAAAAACTTGCCTAACCCCGAAAAATATGACACAATTTTACTAGAACAAGGAGGTAGGATAGCGAAAGCATATAAGGCCTATCACCTTATAAGGCCGGTTTCATAAAGAAACCGGCCTTTCCAATATACAAGACACAAATGAACTAGACCACTAGGCCAGCAACTTCTTCCCTGCCGGTGACTGGCGTTCCTTTATCAAGTCAAATTACTTCAGCATTATTTTCTTCCCAACAAAGCAAACATCTTATTCTTATATGCCTCCACACCGGGCTGGTTGAACGGATTAACCTCAAGAAGATATCCTGTCATAGCCACGGCCTTTTCAAAGAAATAATACAATTGACCCAAAGTAAACGCGTCAAACTGCGGCAGCGTAATACTCATATTCGGCACGCCACCTTCGTAATGCGCCATAGCGGTCGCTTTATATGCCTGTTTATTAACCCAATCCAAGTCATTACCGGCAACGCAGTTAAAATTATCCAGATCTTCCTCCTCCTGAGGGATAACAACTTCAATTCCTGATTTCTCCACAAGAAAGAAAGTCTCAAACATATTGCGTTCCCCTTCCTGCAAGAGCTGCCCCATAGAATGCAGATCCGTTGTAAAGCTCAAAGACGCAGGAAAGATCCCCTTACCGGCCTTGCCTTCACTCTCACCAAAAAGCTGTTTCCACCATTCTTCAACAAAAGACAAACGCTGATAAAAAGTAGATAATACCTCGATAACTTTATCCTGTTTATAAAGCAAATAACGCGCCGCCGCGTATTGATAGGCAATATTTTTATCCATATCCATCGTCGAACATTCATCCTGAGCTAAACGGGCGCCGCGAATCAATTGCTTGACGTCAACACCGGCTGCCGCAATGGGCATCAACCCGACCGGCGTTAAAACCGAAAATCTTCCGCCGACATTACCATCAATAATAAAGGAACGAAAACCCTCCTTATCGGTGATTTGACGCAAGGCGCCTTTTTGGGCGTCAGTAATTGTGATAATCCTTTTCTTAAATTCTTCCGGACTGTATTTTTCCCGCATAAACTGTTTGATAACACGAAAGGCCAACGCCGGCTCAGCTGTGGTGCCGGATTTTGAGATCACGATAACCGTCACGCGTTTATCCTGCAATTTTTCGAGCAAGTAATGCAGATGCCCGGAACTCAAATTCTGCCCGGCGTAATAAACTGGCAATTTTTGATCAGCGATAAGAAACTCCAAAGAAGCCCGTATACCGACATAAGAACCCCCGATCCCGACACAGACAATGCAGTCTGAATTAACGCGGATCTCCTCGCCTAAGGCGGCGAGCTCATCGAGAAAAGAGTCTTCAATCTTATTCGGCAAATCCAGCCAGCCCGTAAAATCACACCCCTTCCCTGTCTTTTGCTCAAGTTCATTATGCGCCTTTTCGATATTCGGCATAATTCCCTCAATGTCATTGTCACCGATAAATCCTTTTAAATTCTGTTTATTTAATCTTATGTCCATCCTTTCATCCTTTCGAAATATCATTGTTTCGTTCTGATATTCATAACTTTTGACCGCTATTCTCTTCAAAGGTCTGCAACGGTTGGTCAATAATGCCACCGCCTAAAATCACATTACCTTGATACAAAACAACGGATTGTCCGGGCGTGATGGAACGCTGCGGCTCCTTAAAATCAACCTTAAAATGCCGGTCGTCCAAAATCATCAGGCTGCATCCAACCTCCGGGGCATTATATCTAATCCGCGCCTGCACTTCCAGAGGTTCTTTTGAATTCAGACTGCTGATCATATTAAGCCGGCTGGCCAAAAGACCCTTAGCGTACAAACATTCTTTGGGGCCTACATATACGGCATTGGCCTCCCTGTCGATCTTATAAACGTAGGCCGGAAACCCTAACGCCAGCTCCAACTTATCCCTCTGGCCGATCGTGTAATTCACCACCCCCTTATGCTCCCCAATGACCATACCTTCCTGATCCTTAAATGGGCCCGGCTGAAAAGCTGTTTCACCAACTCTTTCTTTAATGAATTCTTTATACCCTGTTTCGGGAACAAAACAAATATCCTGACTTTCTTCTTTGTCGGCGGTGTTCAAGCGATAACGCCCGGCAATTTCACGCACCTCATCTTTTGTCAGCCCCCCTAAAGGAAAAATAATTCTGCCCAGAATTTCTTTGGGCATCCGGTATAAAAAATAAGACTGATCCTTTTTGTCATCAATACCCCTTCGCAATTCATAAGCATTAGTATCGGTATTCAGAACAATATTCGCGTAATGTCCCGTTGCCAGAAAATCCGCTCCTTGTTTATGAACACTTTCAAGAAGAGCCCCAAACTTAATATTCTGATTGCATTGAATACACGGATTCGGTGTTCGGCCGCTTAAATATTCACGGGAAAATTCTTCGATAACCAGGGCATCCATCTGCTCGGCGAAATCCAACGTAACATGCCCAATACCTAATATTTTGGCCGCCTCTTTAGCGTCCTCTATATTTTTTGTGCCGCAATTAAGCGGGGCAGCGCCTTGCTTAATAAAAGACATCGTCACCCCGGTTACCGCATAGCCTTGATCCAAAAGCAGGGCCGCGGCTACCGACGAGTCCACCCCGCCGCTCATGGCGACAAATACTTTTTTTTGTGAGTTTTTCATATTAAAAGAATTAACGCGCCAGCAACTTCCCCCCCAATGGTGTTATTTTATTGAGACCGAATGTCTTTGTGACTTATTTTATTTTTTCTTAATAACCCTGTACCGCCTTCTTATCGGCCGCTTTTTGGCAACTTCCGATGGCGCCGCTTCCGGCGCCGGTTTTTCTGCCGGAGGGGGCACGTCCTTTTTCACCGCCTCCCCGGCCTTTTTATATCGGGGTCTTCTCTTATAGGAATGCCCCGGCCTTTTCTTTTTCTGTGGTTCCGGTTCTGTCTTCTCAACAGCAGGCCCGGATTTTTGCCGGTCTTGCGTTACTTTGAAAATGGCGTTATAAGCAACATCCAGGAGCATATCAAGCTCGTCCTTTGATATCGCTAACGGCGGCATCAAAACGATGACATCTCCCAAGGGGCGCAAAATCACGCCCCGCAGGCGCGCTTCCTGACAAACCTTAACGCCGATTTTATATTCCCAATTAAACGGTTGTTTTGATTTTTTATCCGTCACCAATTCAATACCCACCATAAAACCTTTCTGACGGACATCACCCACATGATTGAGCTCTTTGAATTTTGTTAACTTCCGCTCCAGATATTTGATCTTGGGCTGCAATTTGCGTAAGACCTGCCCCCGTTCAAAGATCTGGATATTCGCCAGGGCCGCGGCACAACTTAAAGGATTGCCCGTATAGGTATGCCCATGAAAAAAAGCCTTTTGTTCCTTATAATCAAAAAGAAAACCGTCAAAGACCTTCCTGGTCGTTAAGGTCGCGGCTAGTGGCAGATACCCGCCGGTTATCCCCTTCGCTAAACAGATAAAGTCAGGCGTCACTTTTTCATGTTCGCAGGCAAACATCTTTCCTGTGCGCCCGAAACCCGTTGCCACTTCATCGGCGATCAAAAGGATATCATTCTCCTCGCACAACTTTTTCATCCTCGCCAACACCCCTTCCGGCCAGACGATCATCCCGGCCGCGCCTTGCACCAACGGCTCTATGATCATGGCCGCAATATGGCGGCTGTTCTTTTTAAAATGAGTTTCCAATTCATCTAAACATTCTTGAGTGTATTCCGGATAGGCCTTGCCCTGGGGGGCGCGGTAGAAATCAGGAAAACTCAGCTTTTCAGCCGGAAAAATAAGGTCCTTATAAACCTTATGAAAAAGATCAATGCCTCCGACACTAACACTTCCCAACGTGTCCCCGTGATAAGAATTTTCCAAATGGACGATCTTGTTTTTTTCGACTTGTCCTTTATTCTGCCAATACTGATAAGCGATCTTGATGGCCACTTCAACTGATGTGGAACCGTTATCAGAATAAAAGACCTTGTTTAAACCGGGAGGAGTAATATCCGCCAGCTTCTTGGCCAAAACAACCGCCGGAGTGTTTGATAAACCCAAAAGCGTGGAATGACTCACCTTATTGAGCTGCATCTTTATCGCCTTATCAATCAGCGCCTTGCGATGCCCATGAACGTTCACCCAAAGGCTTGAAACACCGTCGATATATTTATTGCCTTCAGTATCAATCAAGATGCTCCCCTTCGCTTCATCGATGATCAAGGGGTTTTCCTTCAGCCAATCCTGCATCTGCGTAAAAGGATGCCACAAATATTTTTTGTCCCAATAAGCCAGCTTCTGCGAACGCCCGGGGAGCTCTTTTTTGAATAAATGCCGGGTATTGATCGTCCGCCGGCACTTCCTGATAATCTCATCGGCTCTGTTTTGCTGACGGATATCCTTCAAATGAGGTATCGTCCCCAAAACAGGCACGCGCGATAGCCGGGAAATACTATGGGGATTGGTTTTCTCCGATACGCCGGCAGCCCTTTCGTCAGGTTGATTAAAAACAATGCCTTTAACCTTAATACCCATGTCCTGCGCTTGACGAATGGTCAGCATCGTATGATTGATGGTCCCCGACCCCAAGCGGGACACAATAACCAGATCGATGCCCATATCCCGGATCAGATCTGCCATAAAATAATTGTCGTATAAAGGAACCATTAACCCCCCGGCGCCCTCGACGATAAGCAAGTCGTGCCGTTCGCGCAGCCGGTGGAATATTCGCACAATACGTTCTTTGTTTATTTTGATCTTTTGCCGATTAAACGCCAGGTGCGGGGACAAGGCTTCTTTCGCGAAATAAGGATTAACATCTTGTTTACCATCTTGCACTCCTAAAGCCCGGGATAAGAACTCCGCGTCTTCACCCGCGCATTGCACTGGCTTCATCACCCCGACGTCAACGCCCTTCTTTTTTAACAGTGTTCCCAAGACGCAAGCGGCAACGGTCTTGCCCACACCGGTATCCGTGCCCGTAATAAAAATAGCCTGCTTTTGTTTCGCGTCCCCCGTTCCCTTTTCCGGACGGCGAACGGCCTCGCTTTTTTCTTCCATCGGCTCATTGTCATCTACCAGATGAAGGAAATCTAATGGATTAATATAATCTGTTTCTTTCTTTTTATTCATTGCTGTAAGCTCCTTAATCTTTCTTCACTTTGCGCCCTGACGACAAAAACCTCAAAAGAGGCGCATACACCGCCGTGATGGCTATACTGTTTCCGATAATATTCATCAGCCTTAAACAGCTGATCTCTTCCTAAATAAAAATTTCGCTCCAGGGCATTGGCGCCTATCGCCTTCACCCATTTTAAAACGCTGAACATATTTTCAAAATTCATCTTGAGGATAAACTCGTTGAACTCAATTTGGCAAAACCCGGCCGAAACAAGCGCTGCCCGCACGGTTTCACGGTTCGGCAACCTTTGTAAATCCGTGACCCTTTGTGCCATTTGCGCCCGCCTGTCCTCATGACATGATTGTATCAAGGAATCAAATAATTCTGATAATGTTTGTTGGCCGAACACCGCCAGACAGATTACACCTTGTTCTTTCAGTACAGAATGAATTAGTTTAAAGGCTTCATCTAAATTGTCAAGCCATTGATAAACCAGGTTGGAGGTCACCAAGTCGAAAGAGTTCGTTTTGAAGGGAAGCTGTTCAGCCCTTGCCTGCACGATGGATAATTCTTCATATTTCTCCCTGGCTAATTGAACCATGCCGGGAGCCAAGTCCATCCCGACAACCTGCGCGTGCGGATGTCGGCGCTTGATCTTATGTGTCATCCAGCCCGTCCCCTGGCCGACGTCCAATATGCGCGCGTATTCCCTGTCCGCGGGAATCATCGTCATTATCCGGCGGGCGAGTGAACGATGCATTTCAGAGTAGACATCATAATTCTTTGCCGCTCGTGAAAAAGTATTCTGGATGTATTTTGTCCGTGTCAGGTTGATCATAGTGATACTGTCACATGGCCACACCGGCAAAAGGCCACAAAAATTTTTGTGGCCTTTTTTGTGTCTATGTAACTATGTGTCCTTGTGGCTTTTCAAAAACTTTCCTAACTTTTTGTTAAACGCCTCCGCCTGAATAATAAAGGGAAAATGCCCTGCCCGTTCCACGCGATAACACTTCGCGTGCGGTATTTCGGACTTTATGTATTCAAGATATTCCACCGGCACGATCGTGTCATCCACTCCGTTAATACAAAGCACCGGGACATTCACCGTCGGTAATACGGGGCGCAAATCCACCTTCCCCAACAAGCCCAAAAAAGACAATAAGGCTTCCCGATCCGGCATCTTCTGATTTCGTCGAAATGTTTGCGCCCATTGAAATCTTGCGTCCTCCCTTTCCTGGCGCGTAAAAAGTGCTCGAAAGAAGATATTCACGATCGACGGATACTGCCGCGAAACTTGCCGGGTCAACTTCTTCACCTCCGAATCTTCCAACCCGAAAATAAAATCCTCTGATTTAACGAATTTCGGCAGAGAACCGACAAACGTAAGCGATTGAAAAATGTCCGGGCGCTCTTTATACATCTGCAGGCCGATAAGGCCGCCCATAGAACTCCCCGCAAAATGAATATTCTGCGACGACAATTCGCTTAACAGCCAAATAATATTGTTGGCTATTTCTGTCAAAGAAGTCGCCTGCCAGGGCGTGTCCCCGTGTCCGGGCAGATCAATGGCCAGCACGCGATATTTCTTTTTAAAATACGTCACTTGCTGTTTCCAAATATCCTTGTTCACTCCCCAGCCATGCAGAAAAACAAGAGCCGGCCCTTCCCCCTGGTCATTATAGCTCCATTGTATTCCATTTTTTGTAGTTATGCGGGACATAATGCTTGTTTAATTTTAAGTAAATCACAAATAACAAACAACAAAAACAGCTAAATATTTTTTAAAATAATTCTGTTTGTGATTTTGTTCATTGAATATTGTTATTTATTCTGGTTCTGTTATTTTCTATTTGTTATTTCATTAAATTTTTTATGTGAGCCCCGCCTCTTGCCTGGCCTTCTTAAGAGCTTCAATAACAAAATCCAGGTCTTCTTTTGTATGCGTTGCCATAACCGTAAGCCGCAATCGGGCTGTATTTCGCGGCACCGTCGGCGGCCTGATCGCCGGAGCATACACCCCTTTTTCAAAAAGACACCGCGAAAATTCTTTGGCCTTATCCGCGTCACCAATAAAAATGGGGATAATCGGCGTCACTGTCCGCATCGTATCAAGTCCGATATTCTTTAACGCACGGAGAAAATAACGCGTATTGTCCCACAAACCCTCTCTTATTGACGGCTCCTTTTCGATAATCTCCACTCCCTTTAAAGCAGCCGCGGCAATGCTTGGAGGCATTCCCGTCGTATAAATAAAACTTCGCGCTTTATTAATGAGAAAATCTATCAAGTCCCCGGAACCGCAACAATAAGCGCCGAAAGAACCGGCGGCCTTGGACAAAGTGCCCATTTGAATATCGATTGCGCCCTCCAATCCAAAGTGTTCAACGGCCCCTTTACCGTTTCTTCCTAATACCCCGAGGGCATGCGCCTCATCGACCATAACCAAAGAATTATACTTTTTTGCCAGCGACGTGATAACATCAAGCGGGGCCAAATCACCATCCATGCTGAAGACACTATCGGTAATGATCGCCTTCTTCTTATAATCACCCGCCTCTTTTAACAGCTCCTCCAAGGCTTTCATATCATTATGCGGATAGCGCCGCATTTTCGCCCCGCTTAACAAAATCCCGTCGATAATAGAGGCGTGATTGAGCCGGTCAGAAAAGATCACATCATGCCGGTCAAAGAGGCTTGAAATGATGCCTACATTGGCCATATACCCGGTGCTAAACGTGACAGCCTTTTCAACACCTTTAAAACGCGCAATCTTTTCCTCAAGAAGCTGATGCGCGGACAAATGGCCGCAAACCAGTCGTGAAGCCCCGGAGCCTAAACCTTCTTCGTCTAAAGATATCCCGGCTGCCTCACGCAAACGCGGATCATCCGCCAAACCTAAATAATTATTCGAACAGAAATTAAGCACCCTGCGGCCGTCAATAACGATCTCCCGCCCCATTGAGCCGGAGACCTTTTTAAGCCGGCGCAATAAATTGTTCTGTTCTAAATCATTTAACGTTTCTTTTAAAAATGTTTGCATGATCTTATCCCGCCTGAACAACATCTCCGGACAAACGCTTGATCGTCTCGCCTGAATCCGTGCGGATGATCAAACCGCCGTCATCAGCGAGATCAACGGCCTCGCCATGGATTTCCTGATGATGCTCCTTAATAATAATGCGTTTACCCAATATCAAGGCCAACTCCCTCCAGCGCTTTAACACATGCTCAAATCCCTGGCGCTCTATATCCGCATACCAATATTCCAAAGAGCGCAGGATTTCCTGAACAACAGCGACCCGGGAATGACTCTTGCCGCTTTCGATCTTTAATGATGTGGCCTCCCCAGGCAAGGCGCGCTTGGAGGCATTGATGTTTACACCTAAACCGACAACGACAAACTTCATTTGATCCACTTCCGCGTTTAATTCCGTCAAGATACCGGCAAGCTTTCTCCCCCCCGCTAAAAGGTCATTGGGCCATTTAATGCCGATATCAAGATCGGACACCTTTCTTAAGGCCTCGCAAACGGCAACGGCCGCGAGCAATGTGAGTTTGGCAAAATCATTCGGGCTTAATTGAGGGCGTAATATCACCGACATATAAATCCCTTTTCCCTTAGGTGAGATCCAACTACGCCCCATGCGGCCCCTTCCCTTACTTTGCGATTCAGCAATAATGACCGTTCCTTCTTCGGCCCCTTGCGCGCCTGAACTGAAGGCATCATCCATGGTTGACTGCGTTAATTCATGATAGATGATATCCCGGCCCAAGATTTTTGTCCCAAGCCCGTATTTAATCTCCCGGGGCAATAAGCGATCCGGCGGCGAAACAAGGCGGTAGCCGCGATGCGGCATCGCCTCAATATCATAACCGATATGACGCAACTCCTGCATATGCTTCCAAATGCCGGCCCGGCTGATCTTAAGCCGTCGGCTGATATCTTCTCCCGATAAATAGCCCCGGCAATCCTTTAATAACTGAATGATTTTTTCCTGCATATTCCCTCCCAAAAAGTGGCTGTGACATGATATTATCACTTAATATTTGATTGTCAACTACAATATATGCATCGGTTTACAATATGTCTTATGTTCTTATATTTCAGTGCCTTAATGTATTTCAAATTACCCTGATTGACAAAAACCCTGTCCAATGCTATATTGAACGGCATATAAATGGCGTTTTTTTTATTCTCTAAATATATTGGGGCTGTACTTTTATATCCGGATACTTTCCAGGGTAAAAAGCACTGCCTCCAAAATTCTCTGACAACATTAAGGTGATTTGGGGCTGTAGCTCAGTTTGGGAGAGCGCTTG
>JAGLNJ010000161.1 GCA_023139575.1 Candidatus Omnitrophota bacterium
GCATTCAAGAGGTCAGGGGTTCGATCCCCCTCAGCTCCACCAGTCTACGCTCAAAAACTTTCGTGTTTGAGCTTCGCTTGGCTTCGCTGTTTTGGAAGACATCTTATTGTTTTAAGGCGGCAAGCGCGTATATCATTTAATACAGGAACAAGGTCACTTGAAAACCTATCGCGCCATCCTGATCATTGGCATTATTGAGATCCTTATCGGTGGCGTCACATTATTTTTCACCTTGGGTTCTCTCTTGATGAGTACAAACACCAAAAGCCTCAATGTCTTGCTCTTTGTTCTAACTGCCGCGACGACTTCATCCCTGTTAGGTGTGGGTATCTTAAAGTTCAAAAACATCGCCTACCGCCTGCTCGTCTTTTTTGCTGCCGTTGTGGCCTTAAGCAAGATGCTAATTTTTCTGGATGTGATCCGCCTGAATGGCTCTTTGGAGACAAACATACCGCCCTGTTTTAAAAATGGCGTCTCGATGTTTTACCATATTTTCCTGCTGTATTATTTGAAGAAACCAAAAATTAAACAGATCTTTTATAAATAAATGTCACAAACATCACATGGTCACAAAAAAAGCCACAAGGTTTCTTGTGACATGTTTCTTGCCGAAGTGGCGGAACTGGTATACGCGCTGGTCTCAAAAACCAGTGTCTTTACGGGCATAAGGGTTCGAATCCCTTCTTCGGCACTATTTTTATAGTTTTTTCGTCGACAATCTTTCTTTATTAATCACTTTTGGCACAAAATAACAGAAAGGCAGGCTTCTTAATGTCAAATTCTACCCCGGAAGAAATCCTGAAATTCAAGAAAGACAGAATAGACAAAATATCATCCGATCAGACACCTATAGAACTAGACTACCCGGCAAGATTTATCCTGCACATCATACCGCTATCTGGATTTAGAACAAACACGAGTATAGATATTTCAGATAATTATGTCTGGCTACGCGGACAGGGCTTCGAATCTGATTCCAAATCTAATCAAGATGGTTTTATCTGGTGGCATAAGGAAGAACGATACACACAACTTTTTAATAAAAATGGTTCAATCGAATATGTAGAGGGTCATTCCGACCCTCAGTACAGCATCCCCATCAAATGCTTAGAAAGTCTCCTAATAGACAAAACAAATAGATGCGCACCTTTTCTAGCCGAATTGACCATCCCTACCCCTTATTCCCTTTTCTTTTCACTGATCAATATTAAAGGCTTTTCCTTTGTCGATTCAGATTCACCTACTCGCAACATACACCCATACATAGGCAGCAAAGACCCAATCTTTCTATCTGAAATTCCTATTGATGACACTAATATTTCCACCGAAATAATACTAAAACCTCTTTTTGATGAAATTCGGCAGACTTTTGATTTTTTTAAATTCCAATAAAAAAGGCAACCCGAATTAATGAGCTGCCTAAAATTCATAAACTAATATTTCTAAAAGCACCTTGCCGCGTCAAACATCTTCAATCTGGCTATATTTCTCTGTAAGATATCCATTGTATTTTGGATAATATCGACGTAAGTCCTTCTGCAAAGCATTAAGCGGAATTTGACCGGGCGCTGAGGGCTTATTCACATAACTATAAGTAAGCAGGGAACCAGCCGCGGGAAAAGTTAATCGCGATATAGATCCAACACTTCCAAGAGACATTGTAATAATATTGTCTTCTTTGTGCTTTAAAGTAAAAGACATCAACGCATTGACATCATCTATAGTCTTTGCCTTGGCAGCCATTTTTACGATATCCGCACCCTTTTCAACCGCTTCATTGAATATGTTTTCTAAAACACTTTCATCAGGAGTCTCAACAAAGTTATGCGAAGAAACAATAACCACTTTTTGATTTTTCTTTGCCAAATCAACAACCTCAGACACAATTGGAGATTTCAATTCTATGTCAACGGCATCAACCGATGAAATGACGGCCCGGAATATTTCTGATTTCTTTTCATCAGAAATATCACCCTTACCGCCCTCAGATGGATCATTACGAATTGTCAGAATTAATGGAATACCCGTTTTGCTTCGTTTTGATATATTGGCCTTAATATAGTCAATGTCCATATTCTCGAATAAGTCAACACGCACTTCCAAGACGTCAACACGCAGGGAGCCGATAGCCTCGTTATTTTCTTTATCCGCGATAACAACGGCTAATCTCGGGGGACTATTGAGCGCAGTTTTGCCTAATTTAATCATAATCTTCAAAAGATGTCCTTTTAAATATTTATATTCCGATTCTTTTTAATTATACTGGTTCTTAATGAAAATTTCTTAATAATTATAGCGGAATTTTCATTAAACCCGCATATTCTAAACGAAATTTTGACTAATAAGCGGTATATACCACAGGATGAATTTTAATACCGGGCTTCTCGTCTGTCAAGCAAATCTATGCGGAATTCCGGCACAAAACAACCCTCAAAAGCCGCTATTCACTGCAAATAACTTAATGCAATTTAAAGCTGGTTATGATATGATTACCGAATAGAAGCGGTCAATTGACAATATTATACTGGTTTTTAACGAAAATTTCTTAATAATTATATCGGAACCAAAAACATGAAAAGAATCTTCCCCCTCACTATCTCTTTTATCTGCCTGTTGCTTCTCCCCCTCAGGGCCCAACCCTTAGAAAACACGAACAACACCAGTCCCCAGGAACAAACTATCACGCTGAAAGACGGCACCATTTTAAAGGGCTACTTAGTCGATGTGAAAAATAATTTTTATACGATCAAAACAAAACACATGGGCCAGGTCAACATCAGCGTCAATGATCTAAAAAGCATCACCACCATGCCGGTCGTGACAGAACAAAAGCCTGATCTGAATAATATGATGTCCGCCATGCTTGGCGGCGGGCAGCCCATGCAATCTCTGCGAAGTAATTCCATGCTGGCGCAGCTCCCCCAATTGCAGTCACAATTTATGTCCGATCCGGACTTCATGGCCATGGTTCAAGAAATCATGCAAGATGAGAGTTTTATGCGAATGATGAATCAAGGAGATTTGATGAGTACCTTGATGACGATGGATCCTGCCCAGATGCAAAACAATCCCGCCATGCAGCAATTTCTGCAGAATCCCAAGATGCAGAAAATCATCAATTATATTACGGAAAAAATGGTAACGCCCAGATAAGCCACAAGGTCGCAAAGACACAAAAAAGGATTTGTTTTGCTTTTTTGTGATCTTGTGTCTTTGTGATTTCTTTATTATTCAAAACTTTTGGGGATTACTTTTTTTAAGCCGGGAATTTCATCTAAAACATGCTTCAATACCTGTTCCTGCACATTTCGATATTGTTCCATCTGCAACAAGGCCGCGTTAGCCTCAAGCAATCGCCCCTGATTAACATATAACTTCAAAGCCATTATGAGGTTTCCATTCGCTTCTTCCCCACGCTGCAGGAACCTGTAAAGGCCGGCTAAATTATAATACGCTTCCGGAAAATCCGGCTGCAGCTCAATAGCTTTTTTAAGGCTTGCGATACTGTCGTCATAACGCTTCATCATCGAACAGGTCAATTCTTTAGAAAAATGAAAATGCTGGTCTTCGGGCTTTAACGCGATGGCTTTTTCATAACTTTGCAGGGCCTTTTCAAAAGCACCCGCACGGGTATAGACAATGCCTAAATCACCCGCCAAATAAGCGCTTTGCGGGTTGGCCCGCACTGCCTTTTCAAAAAAGACCACCGGTCCGGCATAGTCTTTATGACGGTAAAATGTTCGCCCCCCATAAAATAATACGGCCGCAAGAAGTGCTAAAGGTGTGATTGTTTTCAATATTCTTTTGTCACAACTCCATACGCCGTCTACCACAAAACCCGCTAACAAACAAAAACCGAACGCCGCACCGTAAAGAAACCGCTCATTGAAAAACATGCCGGAAGGAACAATCTGCAGGGCCGGCAGAAGCAAAATCATCACCCATCCCAAGGCAAAAGTGATAACAGGCCGGCGACGATATTGACGCCAAGCCGCCACGCACAAACTGAGAACAACCAACAAAGACAATATTACCTGCGGCTCGAGGATCGACTGGGACAGGACTGTTTGTTTATCAAAATCCTTAATATTAAAAGATGAAATGCCGGGGGATAGAACATGATTATACGCCAGGCTGAGAGGGAAGATCAGCAGCCACAAATATTTTATCAAGGCCTTAAGACCGATGAAGAGCGATAAATCAAACCGGTCAAATACATATGTCCCCGGCGCCCATTGCCCCAAGACCAGCCATTTGCTTGCGTAATAAAGACCTGTGATCACAACAAACATCAGCCAACTCGGCAGAACCTGCTTGAAAGAACGTTTCGGCACCCTGAAGAGAGTATCATAAAAAATGATCACAACCGGCAGGATCAATGCCCACTCTACCGTCAAAACAGACAGGGCAAAAAACAATAAGGACTTACCCCGATCGCCGCTAAAAACCTCCCCGGACAGTTCTTTTGCCCGGACATAGAAATAAAAAGACAATAACATAAATACAAAACCCAACGTCTCTATACCGGCAATGATTCCGGAAAGAGCGGCAACATGCACAGGATGCAAACCGAATAATAACGCCGTTATAACGGCGATGGACTTTTTATCTGTCAGAAGAATGGCGAGTCGATAAACCGTAAACACACCCAATAAATGTATCATCAGGGCTGTCACATGATACCCCAAAGACAAATCAGCAAACACCCTGCGGCTAACAGCCAGAAACAATGTACGTAAGGGGGCGTAAATCCCCGGCTGGCTGTCAGGCGGGATATAATTAACAAAAAAGCGCGGGAGGTTGGTGAGCTTTTGAATCAACTTCCAATGATGGAGCACAAAGCCGTCTTCCAGAATGAACTGGTTCTGAAAAAGCGTGACATGTGCCAATACAACAACGGCAAGTATTACTAACAGCGCCCATTTTTCAGTAAAGATGTTCTTTTGAATTTTCAATGCACTCCCTTTCTCTTTGAAAAAATAACAAAAATCAAAAACCAAATAACAAACAAATATCAAATCACAATTTTCAGAACTCCAAACACGCGCAACATATTAGCTGTTTTGGCCATTGATATTTGATGCTTGGAGATTGTTTGTCATTTGATTCTTGGTACTTGTACATTTTTAATGTTCCAGCCACTATTATAATCAAAATATCTGCCGATTCAACTCCCTCCGCGGATTATTGTGCCGCATGCCATAACCGCGCCCTTCGGGCGCGTTCTACGTCATTTTCCGGACGACATTATCGACAGTATAACGTAACTGCCCACAGGCGGCCGCGACATCCTTACCTCGCGGGGCGCGCAGCGTGGTATGTATGCCGATCCGCTCAAGCTGATTCTTGAAAGCAAACATCTCATTGCGGGAAGGTGTTTGACAATCAAATTCCGAAACAGGATTATAAGGAATTAAATTCATCTTGCAGATAATCCCTTTAAAGGACTTCTTTAAGGCGGCCGCGGCTTTTTCGGTGCAGGTGACATCTTTGATAAGAATGTATTCAAATGTGATCTGCCGTTTTGTCGCTTTGATATAGGCGCGGCAGGCCGCCATCAAGTCATCAAAAGGATATTTGCGGTTGACCGGCATCAAGACATTGCGTGACGCATTATCAAACCCGTGCAGGGAGATCGCCAATTCTATTTGTATCCCTTCTTTGGCTAATTGTTCGATCCCGGGAATAACGCCGCAGGTAGAAACGGTTATACGGCGCGCGCCGATGTTCACCCCCTTTTTATCATTTATGATCCGGACGGATTTCATAACATGGGCAAAATTATCCAAAGGCTCACCAACACCCATATAAACAATATGTGATAAAGGATTGCCATGCTTCTTGGATTCTTCTTTAATATGCAGTATCTGCGTGATAATTTCTGCTGTTGTAAGATTGCGCTTCCACCCACCTATGCCACTGGCGCAAAACCGGCAGCCGAATTTACACCCGGCCTGCGTGGACACACAAACCGTGGTCCGTTTGGCCGTCGGGATCAAAACTGTCTCGATTCTTTGCTGATCATCCAACTCAAAAAGGAATTTAGTGGTGCCATCCGCGGAAATTTGCTTTTCAGCAATTTTACGCGGCTTTAGAATAAAACGTTCAGTAAGAAGCACCCTTAAAGGTTTGGAAAGATTGTTCATCTCATCAAAAGACCAGGCGCCCTTTTGATATAGCCACTCAAAGATCTGCGTCGCGCGAAAAGGCCGCTCACCTTCCGCCTTTAAATATGCCGCTAATTCTTCATAAGAGAAATTGCGGATGTCGAATTTTTCTTCTGAATATTTATTAATCATATATATTTTTCAACTAAAATAAAACCACAAATAACAAACAAATATCAAATCGCGATTTTCGAAAACCCCAAGATGAACACCCTGTTAGTTGTTTCGGTCATTGATATCGGGTGATTGTTATTTCTTCACATAGCTTGATTTATTATATAGTTGCATCAAAGATATGCCAATTCGTCAGATGATTCAGATTTCTGCCCCAATAAAAGCGGCAAATTAGTGATGGGAACGACATTGATGATGACCGGGGTCAGGCCTTCTATCTGCAGGTTATTGATCGTCTGGAAATCCCATGGCAACGGCATCCCCGCATCATCACGCTGAATACGCATGTTCAAATTCGCCGGATTGAAGTCGATACCACCCGGCTTCTTCTCTGGCAAGTCTGCATCATCCGATTGAAATCCGAATTTTTCACCTTTTGACCCTGAATCAAAAGCCTGTTTTAGCAAAGCAGCAAATTCATATAACGCAGGATTTATCTCAAACATTCTTCTTGGATTTTCTTTAACATAACTATCAATGTTATTTATTATTAAATCAATACCGAAACCCAGGCCTTTCGAAGGAATAGTAATATCTTTGTATTCTAAAAACTGAACAAGTAATCGCGATCCTTTTGACCCGTATGATACATTTTTAAATAGTTTAAATATGTTAGATTTTAATTCATGATAATATTCCTCATCCCAACCCCCTCGATTATAATCACTAGCGGCCGTTTCGATGCCATTAAAATAATCGTTCACATATTTAATCTGACTACTGAGGGCCCCTTCCTGAACCATCGCACGGGCCAGTTCCTTAAAATCCATCCGCATCTTGTCTGGCAAATTCCCCGTCATCGCCTCGTCCCTCGTCCCTTGTTCATCTAAATACTTGTTTGTCATCTCTAATAAATCTTCCGGGATTACTTTTAGATGTATTGACAAGAGATCATGCTTGCTGAAAATTTCAAGAAGATGATGGTCTTCATTGAAGCCAAATTTTTTATACCATTCGATTACCTTCTGATTATTACGCAATACACTCACTTCAATAAGCGCAACCTTTTCAGCTTTGGCCTTCTCAGCTAAACGATTTAAAAATCGGGTGGCAACTCCTTGTTCACGGAACCCGTCTTGAACACCTAATTTTTCAATCGATATACTCTCCTCGGGTAATAATCCCGACCCGGGATCCGGATCGACCAATAAAAATCCCTTTAATTGCCCATACTCAAAATGAAAGTGGCTAAACCCTATTAAATCATGCTTTTTTATGTCCTTAAACTTATGCGGGGCATGCGTCATGCCGCCATCTTTTGCCACAGATTCCGATAGTCGCGCGACTTGCTCCCATAAATTTAACCGTAAATCTTCCCTGCTTGCAATTTCTGAAAGCGAAACCATCATCGCGGCGTCTTCTTCAGAACTTTGAAGGAGACGTTTACTCTCTCTCTCGACAACTTCCTCAACAATAGACGTAAAATCAGGGATATCCTCCAAGAAATCAATAACCGTTGACCATTGATCACCTTTTCTTGAATTGTCCGCAAAGTCGCTGTTCCGCCACCATTCCCAACCATCGACCTCTCTGGTCTTCTGCCAATTCTCAATCATATTTTCTTGAATATTATTGCTTTCAACCTCAGTAACAACATAAATAAACGTTGATCTGACCCACCGACTATCGAGATTAACATCAACCGGCCTCTGATCAATTTTTACCAAATTCTTTCTCCTAAAATCAATAATGCCTTTTGCCTCTTCATTCCCTTCACGTAAAGCAGCTGTTTCAATATCTTCATCCTCATCCGTTCGATGACCTCCTATAGTCCAATCCATAGGACCATACTGGGCCTCATTTTCTATCTTTTCTTTTGAACGTCTTTGCATCAAGATATTTCTAGCTGTATCAACAACAATAATGACCGCCCCCTGCGTGTACTCACCCGGAGCTTTGTTTTTGCGTTCAGATCGGGGAACTGCCCGCAGAAAATTACCCTCAGCGTCAACGATAGCAACGTATTCTTCTTCTTGCTTCCCCCCCAGCATTGCCTTGTCTGCTTTCTTTTGTGCTGGCCCGCCAATCTTTGCGGCGGGGCTTAATGACTTCACGTCATCAAACCGCGCTAACATCAAAAAAACAGAACCGGGAATCTCTGAAGGGAGAAAAGAATGGAATCGTGTATTCTCCTTGATCCCCATCCAGCTTGCTCCGCCGGAAAAATATTTGCGCGGGATCATCCGCCCCGAACCCGGATGAACCTCTTCCTTTATATAGCTGTAAACACCTTGTTTGAAGGCAGCCAAATACTGCTGATAAATTTTCTCTTTAATATCTTTGTCTTCAACATCAATGCCCTTGACCTTCTTCTGGTCCGCGTAAACCTGGCTCAAGAGAGAATTCTTCAGCCGATCCTTATACCAGGACGCAAGAATCATCGACTGATAAATCTGGCGAAGCTTGGCGAAATTTTTCCCTTCATTAACCTCGCGTTCGATTTCCGGGACTATGATCTCTTTTAAGGCTTTTTTCATCGGGTCGCTCTGCGATTTAAAAAGGTCTTCTCTTTCCTGATCGCTTAAATCCGCGATCCCAAGCTTCCTGGCCCACTGTTCATTGCCCATGACCTGCCGGGAGGCAACATAATCTTCCTCGAGCATGATCTTTAAGCGCGAATCAAGAATATAGGCCGCGCCTCCTTTTTCATAGACGTCGGCAAAATCCGGCAATATCCATACCTTATTAAAGGTGTTGACCATGATATTGGTTGTGCGGTAGCGTTTATAGGCCTCTTTATAGACCCGGCCCCAGAACTTCTTTCCCAGTTCCTTTTCCGGATACATCATGGTAGCGGTCAGCTGCTTGAGGAGATAATCCTGAGCCAACATGTCACGGCCCATTTCAGTCTGGCCGAATTCATTGGGCATGATGCGGTCATGTTCATAGGGAGAAAGATTCACCCAGGGGTCTTCATCCGGGGTAGTGATTGCGGCGAGGAAATATTTGATCAAACCCTTGCCTTCTTCTTTCAATGACTCACCCGACAGGGCAGAATCGCCGCTATCCATGAGAAATTGAAATTCAAAAGGGTTTTGCGGCTTCACCACCACCCCGCGCAGGAGAAGGGGCGTATACGCGGGCGAGGAAAAGATCATCTCGCCTGCAGGAGGCAGAGACATCACGACCCCCTGGGCATAAACCGGCGCCGAGGCCAGGACATTAAGCACGAAGGCCAAAATCAGGAAAATATGCAGATTTTTGCGAAAACCGGTGATTTTTTTCATAAAATTGGATATTTATTAGTATTTATATAACAATAAAGTATATAATATTATATATAATAGGCAATGCGGAGAACTCGATCAGGACACATCCCAAATGGGATGTGTCCCTATTTATTTTCCACAAATTCGCCCATGCAGCGGAATTTATTGTAGCGGGCATCAAGTAGTTCGTCTTTGGGAAGGGCCTTTAATTCTTCAATGTATTTGACAATGGTCTTTTTCATGGCTTCTCCCACCTCATTGGGGTTCCGGTGGGCACCGCCCGGAGGTTCCGGGATCATTTCATCAATAATACCGAATTCCAACAAATGTTCTGCGGTTAATTTAAGGGCAATGGCCGCTTCCGGGGCCTTAACACTGTTGCGCCAAAGGATGGAAGCACAGCCTTCCGGTGATATGACCGAGTAATAGGAATTCTGCAGAAGCACCACTTTATCGGCAACACCGATACCGATTGCGCCTCCGCTACCTCCCTCGCCAATGACCACCGCAATGATAGGCGTGGCGATAACCGCCATGTCCTTCAAATTGGAAGCTATAGCCTGGGCCTGGCCCCGCTCTTCCGCCCCGACACCGGGATAGGCCCCCGGGGTATCAATGAAAGAAATAATCGGCACATTGAATTTCTCCGCCAATTGCATCAGGCGCATGGCCTTGCGGTAGCCTTCCGGATGCGCGCAGCCGAAATTACGCATAATATTCTCTTTGGTATCACGGCCCTTTTGATGGCCGATCACCATGACCTTATGGCCTTCAATGGTGGCAAAACCACCGACGAGCGCAAAGTCATCGGCGAACAAACGGTCACCGTGCAACTCAACGAAATCGCTCATCAGCATATGGATATAATCAAAGGTATAAGGACGTGCCGGATGGCGGGCGATCAGCACCCTTTGCCAATCGGTGAGGTTATCATAAATCTCGTTTTTCATCTTCCCAAGCTTCTGCTCGAGCTTTTTTATTTCAGGGTCAAGATCGATATTCTTGCCGGATCCGAACGCTTTCAACTCTTCAATCTTTAATTCCAACTCTATAATAGGCTTTTCAAATTCCAATCCGTTCATAAACAGGCACCAACCCTTTATCGTGTTAAATAGAAATCAGGGGCATCCCCTAATTATTAAATTTTTTTTGTATTTACAACGGGTCTCAACCTCAATCAACAATAACGACCTCTGTCCCCATAGGGATCATGCTATAAAGCTCTGCCACCTCTTCATTCCGCATTCTGACACAACCCGCGGTGACCTGGTTTCCGATCGTTTGGGGATCAATTGTACCATGAATACCATAACCAGGCAAATCAAAACCTAACCACCGGGTGCCAAGCACATTGTGAGGGCTTTCGGGAGGGACAACAACACCCCGGTTGAACCACACCGGATCCAGCAACTTGGTTGTAACCTTAAATGTCCCGACAGGAGTACTATTATTTTCCCCTGTTGACACATCATAGACCTTAATGACTTGATTCCCATCCTTGAGGATCAAGATATTCTGCGACTTATCTATGAGCATATTGAATTTTCCTGTCCATACCCGCAGTTTTTGGCCGATACGAATAATATCCGACTTCAGATTATTGCTTTTTTGGATCAATTCGATCGTTGTACCGTATTTCTTGGCCATCTTTCCCAGTGTATCGCCGGCAACCACCTCATGCATAGCGGTCTTATTCGGCAGCATCTTTGTAGAAAAGATAACATCCATATTGAGCGTCTCCAGTTCTTTCTGGATCTGGTCGATGTTTTCCGCGTCAGGATGATTTTTTAAAATTTCCTGGTAAACACGGCGGGCTTTCAAAATATCACGATTCTTCTTCATCTGCTGCGCCTGAGCATGAAGCTCTTTTGATGATGGCGATGAGGCGGCCTGCACTCGAGTGCTGTCCGGCTTTTTTCCCATTGAAGAAACCATAAATATGAAAGCCATGACAATAACAACACCACCTATTATCAAAACTCTTTTATTCACTGTATTTTTCCTCCCTGTTAATTTTTAACCATTTGAAAAATTAAGTTCCATGGGCTTTCGTCCAGTGTTTCAATTAAATTCCTCATAGAAATCCGCCGAAGCCACCCTGCTGCGCTCAATTGCTTCGTCAAGACTTGCTTGAACTTCGCGTTGAGCTTCGAAGGGTTGATCAGCCTCTTCTGACACGGACTCACGTCCCGTGCTGTAAAGGCGAAGGCGGATCACCAAATCTTATAAAAAATAATCGCCATAATACAACCGACAATCGATCCGATCATGACCTGAATCGGAGTGTGGCCGATAAGCTCAACTAAACGATTGGTCTCGATTTTGCCCTTCCAATAAATATCATCCATAACCCTGTTGAGGATCTCAGCCTGCTGACCAGTAGAGCGGCGCACGCCTTGCGCGTCAAACATCGTGACCATGGCAAAAACAGCTGCCAAAGCAAAGATTACGGAATCAAAACCAGTAGACAGGCCGCAGGTGGTTGCCAAGGCTGTTGCCCCGGCCGCATGGCTGGAAGGCATACCGCCGGTTCCGATGAACCAACGAAAATTAAATTTTCTCTCGACAATAACGCCGATAAGAACCTTGATGCATTGCGCCAAGGCCCATACGGTGAGCGTGATAATCAAGATTTTATTGCTGAACACTTCCTGAATAAAACCTTGTTCCATGTAAATTCCTCTATGTTGTTGCAATACAACTATTAATATTCTTAATAGTTATAAACGGTGTGCCCTGGAGCTGTCATAAAATAACATAATTTTACACCTTTTTCACTTTTTGATTAGTTATCATTATAATTTTACATATCTTAAAAAGCAAGGTCTTTAATCCTAAAGGTGCCGGACACTTTTTTATAAAAAAGTGTC
>JAGLNJ010000162.1 GCA_023139575.1 Candidatus Omnitrophota bacterium
CCGAAGCAGAGAAGCAGTTTATTTTTTTATCCTCTTCAACAATTTGTTTAAGAGGATTTTTATCCATTTAAAGGGGGTTGCGATGGAATTAACATCTTGTATGCCTGAACATTGGACAAAAGATCAAATAAGCATATGGAACAATTTTGAAAATCACTGGCAGCAATTGCTTGATGGTAATATAGAAGAATTCTTAAGCTATATTCATTCCGATTTCATCGGCTATGGTCACGAAAGCCCCTTACCCGTCGATAAGCCTTGGTTAGAAAAGTGGGTGGGTTTCTGGGCAAACACCACGAAGTTTGCCATTTGTGAGTTGCGTCCGATTAATGTCAAGATACATGGTGATATTGCTATACTTCAGGTTATTATTTTTACGATAGAAAAAACTTCAGGAGGGCAAGGGGTTCGTGCGATGCGACGCTATACAATGACTTGGGAAAAAGCTAAAGATAAGTGGCTGGTTATAGGAAGTCACAATAATCTTGTTCAAGGGTATTGAACCTCTTATGAAAGCGATTCGAGTTGAGCAGTTTGGTTCACCGGAAGTTATGCAATATGCTGATATTCCTGAAAAGGATGTTGTCAGCCACCATGTTATTGTTGAAATGAAGGCTGTCGGGGTCAATCCCGTCGATACGTATATTCGGTCGGGGAACTATTCTTATGCGGCTGACATGCCGTTTACCCCGGGGTTTGATGGGGCAGGAATTATTAAAAAGACGTCCAAAGAAGTCCTTAATCTTCATGTAGGGGAAAAGGTATATGTTACAGGAAAAAGTTCCGGAACATATGCCCAAGAAGTTATGATTGATGCTTCCCAAGTGTATCCTCTTCCAGATAATTTAAATTTTGATCAAGGTGCGGCGATAGGCATTCCTTATGCCACGGCCTATCGTGCCTTGTTTCACAAAGCCAAAGCGGTGGCGGATGAAATTGTGTTTATACATGGCGCAAGCGGCGGTGTGGGGCTGGCCGCTTTGCAATTAGCGAAAATGGCGCAGTTGAAAGTTATTGCCTCTGCAGGCAGCAAGGCGGGTATGACGCTGGTTCAACAACTCGGCGCTGATTATGTCATTGATCATAGAAAAAAAGATGTCGTGGAAGAGGTGATGAAGGCGACAAGCGGCAATGGTGTGGATATTATTCTTGAAATGCTGGCAAATGTTAATCTGGTTGACGATTTAAAGGTTGTCGCGAAGGGCGGGCGCATTATAGTCATCGGTAATAGAGGTTCGGTTAAGATCAATCCGCGAGATTTGATGTTACGGGATAGCCTTGTTTCCGGAATGCTTATTTTTAATACTCCCGTCGATGATATGAAGCGCATACATAAATCATTATATGAGGCGTTTAAAACAGAGTGCGTTTTTCCGATTATTTGGCAAAAATTCATTTTAGAAGATGCGGCTTCCGCCCATAAGAAGATCGAACATTCAAGGGCCTTGGGGAAAGTCGTTTTGATACCATAAAATATTGTGAAAGCAAAAATACTGATAGTCGATGATGATCCGGATATTCTTGAGGTAACCGGGAAATCCCTTCGTAATCATGATTATGAAGTTGTGACCGCGGATAATGGTCGCTTAGCTCTGGATGTCATAAATGAGGAAATGCCGGATCTTGTTTTGACGGATGTCCTCATGCCGGAAATGGACGG
>JAGLNJ010000163.1 GCA_023139575.1 Candidatus Omnitrophota bacterium
GTTTTGATCATAACCGGCAGGGGTAAAATGGAAGACGCCTTTAAGGTAGTTGGCGCTGATGGCTTTTTGTCCAAACCGTTTACTTCGGAAGATCTTATTAATGAGATTGATCATGTCATTAATTTAGCAAAAAACAGAAACGTATTTAAAACAGGAGGAAATAAAGGAAAGGTTGTCAAGGTTTTAGCTGTTGGCTCTGATAAAACGATACTTGATAATATGCGTTTTCAGTCTCAAAAAGCGGGATTTGAAATGGAAGTCGTCATGTCCGCATCTGATGCGATTGCTAAAGGTGTTAAATTCTTGCCGGACATCATTTTCGTTGATGTGCAATTGCAGGATATGACTTGTGGAGAGATCGTTGACATTTTACACCGTTTACCCCAATTAGACAAAAAGCCTATCATTGGATATTGTTATTATGCTGTTGATGATTTGGGCGATACGCAAGTCCGACGAAATATATTGAAGGTGAATGAGCTGAGTAAACAATTAATCGAGAGCGGAGCTTCACACTACATGGGGCGCTATAATCATCAGATCTTCGTTAAAACGATTATTAATTACGTCATACAGAAATAAATAAAATAATGAGGCTGTCTGACAGTGAATAAGATTGAAGAGCTGCTTTCAATTATTGATAAGCGTGAACGTCACACGGCTCTTGTCGCGTTTGCCAAGAAATTAGGTGTGGACTGCGCTGAAGCAAGAGACAGAGATAAATCGGGTGAATTTATTGAAGAAAAGCTGGTTCTTCTGATTTATGATGCCTTGCAGCAAAGCACCGTTGTCAAAAAGAAAGAGGTTAAAGTTCTGGCAGGGGTGATTGCTTTGGCGGTAGTTATTTCAGCCATGGTGAGTTTGGGAACGAAAATGTTAGTGCAGATATATAAAGACGCCAAAAATAATGAATTGCGTGAGGAGGAGGTCGTTCAGGGTTATGACAAAGCGGGGAAGCCTTTGAAGCAAGATGGTCAACCTGTTTTGTTTAAAAAAATGAATGGCGAATTCCAGAAATTCTACAATAATGGTCACCTGCATTTTGATTACACCTATAAAAATGGCAAATTATTAAAGTTGATTGAATATTCCAAAAGAGGGGAAGTGATCCGCAGAGAGTATTTCCCCGAGAATGAATAAAGCATTTAGATATGATTAAGAGACGTCCCCTCGGTATAATCCTGGTAGCTGCTGCTTGCACGATTATTGGGGGATTTGGTATTTTAGTTGTCTTTGTTGAGGCGCTTGATTCTATCCGGTTTTATGGGGCGGGATCTTTGAGAATAATTGACTTTTATTCATTTGCCGGATTCTTAATTTATGCTGCAGGCCCGGTACTTTCCTACATGACCGGTATGGGGTTATTCAATTTAAGACCCTGGGCTCATTTTTCGGTGCTTAACATTATTCCTGTTATCCTGTTTTTTTGGTTCATCAATATCGCCTGCAAGGAGGCCAGTCAAGCTATGGGTTGGTTTGGGGCACCAATTGGCAATCTGCTTATGGAGCAGTTTAGCATTTTTTTAAAGCGGATTTTTCACTTTTTATTAATCAGTATTCCCCTCCGAGTATATTTTAGTCGTCTTATCATTTATGATTTTTTTCTCGAAATTGAATAAAAGCAACTAAGGATCGGCTCAAAAATAACTTCGACAATTATGGTGCCTGGGTACAGCGCGATAATTCCATCCAATGTCCGTGTTATATGGGTAAAAACTCTATGTTCAATTGGATTCCATTTTGATGTGTGTGGCGGATAAAGGGAAATCATGATCCCATCGAATCAATTCTTCTCCTTTCTGGACATAAAGGTTGCCTTCTCGGTATAAGCTC
>JAGLNJ010000164.1 GCA_023139575.1 Candidatus Omnitrophota bacterium
TTTTAAAAGCGAAAGTTAGAAAAAGTATTGTTATCGTGAAATAAACGCCTCAAAATTTCTTAAAAAACGCTCTTTGACATAAAGACAGACGAATCCTTGCTATTTCAGGCCATGACAGGGGTCAATCTCCCTGATTGAAGACATACTGTTCCCTTAAAAATAGCCTTAACCATTTTTGAAAAATTATGGGCCATGCAAACCAGGGAAAATTCTCCACCAACTTTTGGCGAACCTCGAACGCTGAAATGTCTAAACCCAATATTGTTTTTGATTTGCCCAAAAACCGGCTCAACAATATATTTTCGTTTGCGATAAACCTCACGGGAAAAAGCTTGTTTCATTTTCTCAAGCATGGCTTTTCTTAAAGGCTCTTTATCATCAGTCCATATTGTTCTAGCCTCTCCTTTTTTTGATTGGCAACACCGTTTTTGATAAGGACATTGTGAACATTTATTTATCGAAGCATGGTAAATCTTTGTCCCATCTCTACCGCTACTTTTTAGATGCAAGGATTGACCCTGAGGACAGATGAAACAATCATTTTCCTCGTCGAATGTAAAGTCTGACTTTTTTATTTTACGATTACTGTTATTAATGGATTGATTGTCCGGATGCTCTTTGCCGCAGGCAACATAGGCGTCAATGCCTGATTCTTCAAGGGCTTCAAGATTGTCGCCGGAGAAAAATCCATTATCAAGGCTCATTTGATCAGGAAGTTTTTCTGTGTTTTCCTGAATTTCTTTAAGCGCGGAAGAAACTTCCTTTTTATCATTCGCGTTTTGACTGACATGTTGCCCGACAATAATTTGATTGTCTTTGTCCATACTGATTTGAGGATTGTAATTATAATTGAATCGGCCTTTCTTTCCCATAATACGGGCATCATGGTCGGCAAAACTGATTTGTTTTTTATCTTCGATCAGTTTATCAGGATTAAGTTCTTGTTCTCGTTTTTCTAAGGCTTCTTTGGCGGCCTTAATCTTTTCAAGGCGTTTTTCTTTGTATTGGAGATCTTCGGGAATTTCATATCCAGTTCGTTCTTTATATTCCTGGTCTTCTTCATCGTCACATTGTTCGGCTTGTTGGATAAGAGTTTCTATTTCATCCGTTAATTGTTTTTCCTGTTCTCTTAATCGTTTGTAACTCATAGCCTTATGCTTTGATGTATTGGCTTTAAATTTTGAACCGTCGAGACTGACGTGCCCAAGCGAGGCTAATCCAGCCTCAAGGGCCAGTAAGACACTTTGCTTAAAGCATTCTTTAAAAAATTCATGGTTGTCTTTTCTGAAATCACTCAAGACCCTGAAGTCGGGACACTGTAAATGCGATATATACATAAAACCCAAATCCTCTTTGCACCTTTGCTTAGTTTGCCGCGAACTGAAAACACCTTGGCTATACGCATAAATCAAAATGGATGTGATCAAACGCGGATCAAAGGCATTTTGACCAAGATGACTATAATTTTTCATAAGCGATGATGTGTCGATTTGCTGAAAGATATCTTCATAAACGAAACAGCAATGATCTTTGGGAAGCAGATCAAATAAATTTCCAGGGAATAACATGCCTTGTCGATATTCCTCCGGATCTTTTTTAAACGGGATATCCATCATCAGCCTCCATGTTTGATTAATAAGATTTCTTATTATATCTTATTTGCTCGATGCTAACTATTCCGTTATGCGTTTTTTATTGTCAATGAACGAGCGGGGCCATTCTCGGACAGCCTCCTAGCCAGTTATGTTATCATAGAAATATGCGCAACAGAGACAATTTTAAAAAAATAGTTTTTGCTGGGGGCCTTGGCAATTCGGCAATTATTCTTAGTTTATCAAAAGGGGGTTGATAATTCAACCCACCAGGATTTTTTCATGCTTAATTTTTTTCAGGTTTGACCATGTTAGATCCCAAAGAATGTTATAAATCTGAATACTATGTTCGGGATGCTTTATAGACCCAAAAAGGGTGAATTAAAATCTTTAAAGGATCTTGTCAAAACCCCCAATGCCGGAACTACCAGACTTGAGATTGTTGATAAACATCATTTATTTTAGATAGAAATGTGTTACTATTAAATATTTGACGTCTTTCACAACCATACATAAAAATGGAAAAGATCTCTCAATCAATAACCTTGTCTATTGTCATACCTCTGTGTAATGAAGAAGAGAGCGTGCTTTTTCTTGCCAAAGAATTAACGAGACATCTTAATGGATTAAACACAACTTATGAGATCCTTTTTATTGATGATGGCAGCCGGGATGCTACATGGGAACAAATTACAAGAATATCTCAAGAGTATGTTTTCATCAAAGGAATTTCGCTATCTCGTAATTTCGGGCATCAGTATGCCCTCGCGGCAGGATTGCAGTTCTCCTCCGGAGAAGCTGTTATCACAATGGATGGAGATTTACAACATCCCCCTGAAGTAATAAAAAAACTTTTTGAAGAATGGAAGTCTGGATACAAAATTGTTCAGACAAGACGGTTAAGCCACAAGAAAACATCTCTATTTAAACGGCTAACCTCAAAGAATTTCTACAAATTATTCTCTTTTTTCTCCGGAGTTTCGATAAATGAAGGAAGTTCTGACTTTCGCCTGATTGACCGCCAGGTTCTGGAGGTTGTCTTAGAATGTAATGACGTTAATTTTTTCCTTAGAGGGATTATAGGCTGGGCAGGTTTTCCAACAACGTCCGTTACCTATCAAGAGGGGCCGAGACGCGCCGGAAAAACAAAATACAATATTAAAAAAATGTTGAAGTTCGCGTCATCTGCAATTATTAGTTTTTCTTCGATACCCATTAAATTGGGCATTTGGATAGGGATATTTACCAGTTTATTAGCATTTATTGAGCTGGTTTATATCCTATTCAAATATTTCCAGGGAGTAACTGTTCCTGGATGGGCGTCTACGGTGGGTATCATTTCTGTCCTTTTCGGTGTCCAATTTATTCTCCTGGGATGTATCGGCGCATATATCGCAAGTATTCATGAATGCTTGAAAAACCGGCCAAAGTTTATCGTAAACGAAAAGATAAATTTGTAATGCCATATTCTGTTAATCACTAATGAAAAAAAAAGATGTCTATTATTTTGAAAAATTAGGCGATGATTTCGATGGGTTTATGTCCGCATATGATGTGTCCCGCCGGGTACAATTGATCTTTAAACAATTATTACCAAAGACATCTCTTGCCGATAATCCCGGCATACTGGAAATTGGCTGCGGCACGGGTAGAATTTCTTCTCATTTACGTGAGGCTAGTGATAATTTTACAGTAAATGATATTTCACAAAAATTTACGGCGCGTGTCGCGAAACAATTTCAATGTCATGCCTGGGCTGGAGACATTGTGAAATTGACTGGTAGGGGTGAAGAGTTTGATTTGATTGTCAGTTCAGAATGCATTGAACACACCCCGGATCCATATGCCGCGCTGGCCAATATGCGCAGACTTTTAAAAAAAGACGGATGGATTGTCATTACGACCCCCAATAAAATTTGGTATCCTGTTTTAACCGTAGCGCATTTATTAAAGATAAGAAAATTTGACGGAATGGAAGTATGGACATGGCCATCTCAAACAAAAAGGTGGTTAAAAGAACAAGGTTTCAAGAAAATTTATTTTTCCGGCTGCCATTTATTTCCCTGGCAAATTCCATTCGTAAAAAAAATCCTCCCTTTCTTTGATCAGTATGGGCATCGGCTGTATCCTATCATGATTAACTACGGATTTTCCGCGCAAAAAGGATGAGGTCTTATGGCTGGGATTTCTGATCACCAAAAACCAAATACCTGCTTTAGAACATTACAAATCGCATTCATGCTCGGCTTGCCTTTTGTTATGTTCTATTGGATGGTTCCCTTTTTATCGAAGCATTCACTTGGTAACGACTATGTGCACTTTCCCATTGAGAACCAGATGTGCTTATTGTTTTCTTTAAAGGCTGGAACCTTCCCTTTATTTATTCCGGGGTTTTTTATCGGACATTCGTTTGCCGCTCTCACACTAGGCCAGATGTTTCATCCCCTCCCACACATGGCATCCTTTCTACCCGGATATTGGGGAGGGCAGGCTTTGGAATGGAATACATTTTTAAGACTTTTGTCTTTAGGGATAGCACAGGCCATGCTTTTTATTTTTTTGATCAGATTGAAGCTACGGCCCGCGATGTCTTTTCTTATTACGTTTATCACGGTTTACAATTTACGCATGTTGGATGTGTTTCGGTACGGAGCCTCTTTAGAGGCTTACACAGCACACCTGATGTTAATAGCTACCATAGGATCTTGGTATCTTCAACCACGACAAAAACTGAAGCCCCTTCTGATGGTTGTTTTTACTTACATGCTTATAGTCAGCGGGCATCCTCAAATGATGTATTATGGCATGCTGGGGACCGGATTGTTTGTCATGATTCTCCCTTTCTATATAGCCGTCATGATACCCGATTATCGCGTTAATATTAAATGCGCGGCGCTATTTTGGCTTAAGTCCGGGTTCTTAGTGAGTTTAGGCGTATTATCAGCCAGCGCCTATACCGTCCCGTTTTATTTTGATTTTATTTCGAAAAATAGCGCTCGTGTAGGGCGTGATTTTTCATGGGCCAATAGTTACTTGGATACCTGGATCGGCTCCTGGAGCAACTTTTTCAATCCTTTTTTAAGCGGAGTCGGATCATTCGGCTCATCCTCTTTGATAATCCTGGTTTTAGTGTTGCCGGTATTACGACTGTATAAAACACGCATTCCTAAAACAATTTGGACTATGTGGGGAATGCTCATAATTATATTCTTATGCATGCAGGGCGAAAAAACTTTTCTATACCGGTTATTCTGGGAATATTTTCCTTTAGCAAATTCTTTCCGTGGCCCGGGTAGAATGTCCTTTATTCTGCCTATGTTGATAATGTTGCTTCTTTCCTGGATTACGCGTTTCCAACCTGTTAGTAAAAAAGGGATCCCGATCCCTCACATAAAGATCCTCGCGTTTAGCGCGTTAATATTAACACTTTCATTTAATTCTCTAATATATATTCTTTCAAATGCGAACCCGGGTATCACGCGAAATATTTTATCCCCTTTATCTTTATTCTTTTTCAACCTGCAAGACCCCTTTCTCAGTCAGGGAGATGCTATTTTGACTCTTTTAATAACAACATGGGCAGGAATATTCCTGCTATTTATCATTGCGATTTCAGGGATGACATCAAAGGCATCTCATAAAGTTATATTTGTTATATGCCTGTTAACTGTTATACAAGTTGTTTTCCTTTTAAGACACGGCACCTATTACCGGAAGAAAAAGGGGACGAGGACTTTCGAACAAATAACTAAACAAAACCGTGTTAACTTGTCATATCCTTTCTATCCCGGGGGAGGGATGTTATCTTCAGATGTGGAAGTTCATTTGGAAAAATCGTTTGGAGAGCCCTGCCTGGCGAAAATTTATAAACACATCATTCCGGTCCACAGGCGTGATGATGCCTACGCAAGAATGCTGAATCATTTCACCCCTCAAACGGCATATATTGAAGATTTTGATGCGGTAAATCAAAGCCTGCCTTCAGAAACAAGCTCTCGTCAAGACGGAGGAGAAATAAAACTGAAATATAGTTCATACAACCGTCTGAGTTTCAAAACAGACGCGCCAAGCCCTGCTATTTTCGGGCTCGCTTATCCGCATTCTGCTCAGTGGAAGGCATGGATAAATGGTCAGGAAACAAAAATTTATCGTATTAACGGGTTGTATATTGGCGTGGAAATCCCCGGGGGGCATAGTCAGGTGGAATTTCGATATTTTTCCTCCGCGGCGTATTGGGGCATGATGATTTCTTGCGCGGCTTTATTTCTTATCTTGTCCTTTTATATTTGCTCGCTAAAAACACCCTATCGTATCATTGGCGTGCTGGGCCTGTTGGTAATAACCGTGAGCGCGTTTAAATCATGGGAATCCAGTTTATATTCAGGGAAAAATCTCGGCAGAGATTATGAATGGTCATATAAACCGGAGTCAGAACGGCAAAATCAAGCTTACGGAAAAACGATTTCAGCCAACACGAATTTTCCTGAATTTCATAGCTCGAGCATGGTTGACGGCGATATTCTGCCGAATTCCGGTTTTATATCAAAGTTTCATAAAAAACCAACGGTGATACTTGATCTGCGCAAAATAATACCCGTAAATGAAGTCGTTTTGTTTGAAACAGGAGACAATCTTTCTTTCGCCCCTCCGGGTTCGTCCTTATTCGGCCTAGTCATCCAGCAACTATCGGAACATATCAACCTGAGACCCATGGTCATTGATGTTTCCACGGATGGTGAACAATGGTATAATATGGGCCTTATAACAAGTCCCAAAGAAAACAGGCAGATTAGGTCAACAGAAGAATGTTTAGATAAAGAGCCTCTTGTTTTAAAATCTAAAGATACGCGGAATGTTCAATATATCCGCATACAAGTCGAAAAAGGCATCATAGGATTTGATGAAATAGAAGTCTATTAATTTCTTTTATAGTAAAACGCGCGAAGGATCCAGAAGCCGCGTGTTTTATCAGGTTTGTGCCCGGCCGCATCATTTGTACTTTTTAACAAATAAAATCCGGTCAACTCAAATACTCATGAAAGGCAGGCATTGTAAAACATGAAAAAAAATCCAATCGATAGTTATAAACAAGAAGTAAATAATAAATTGAGAAAGAAACCCTCTGAAATAATCCGTAAATCGTTGAATCATTGGGATTCAACGATAGATAGATTATTACGTGAAGAAGACCTCGGCCCAACTGAAAGACCCCATTATCTAACTTTCGCGATCTATGAAGCAGTCGCCATTATTTTTTCAAAATGGGAATTTTTAGGCGGTTTATATTACGGTAAACAAAATGGTACAGGCGGAAAGGACTTTAAGCGTTTTGTTGAGAAATTTTCAGAATTTAAAGAGGTGAATAAACATATTAAGTTAGGAGATGTTTATAGTATGTTCAGGAGTAATACATTTCATTCAGATGCACCAGCACCTTATTTTGTGAAAAATGAAAATAGATTAATACGTGGGCTTGTTTTAGTTAAACAACCGGGATTTGGTATCAAGGAACATGAAGGGTCGAAACAGGAAGAAATTTTTTTATATAATAAGGATTATTTGACTATCTATTGTTCAGGATTAAAAAAAGATTTTAAGTCATCTGTCGAGAGGTATATCAAGTATTTAGAAGAGAACAGAGGAGAGGATCGAGAAGACCTCACAGCAGAACAAAAAAATAAAACTCCGGAGGTGAGATTTCGGCAAGGATATTGGTATTGTTTTATGCCAAAAGGAATGAATCGCGGGGAGTGGAACAGTGCCTGTAAATTTCAGTAAGAAAAGACAGCTGTTTTTTGTGAAGAAAATATGGCTGAGATAAAGTATTTTGAGGCCGCAGTAATGATCCAGGCATGCCGCAATAAAAATCAATGATAATGTGTGAATGATAAGAAACAATTAAACCGCTTAAACCAAAGAGAGGACGATATCATGAATGAAAACGGTTTTGCTGCTAACTTGAACGAACAGATGCAGTTCCCCGCGGAGGGGATATTCAGCAAGGTTCTTTATAAAACGGAGAGCTATCATTATACCTTGATGTGCCTGGCCGGGGGTACGGATATCGATACGCATACATCTTCCAAAAACGGATGCGTACAGGTGTTAAAGGGGAAAGGGACGTTTGTTTTAAATGAGCAGGAGATTGCCATGGAACCCGGTGTCTTTATTTATATGCCGGCCGGGGCACCGCATTCACTAAAGGCTGAAGAAGACACGGCCTTTCTGCTTTGTCTGCACTGTTAAATTGTAAATCAAGTACCAGAAAGATTATGAAAAGAATACATTTTCACATTCAGGGCGTAGTTCAGGGCGTGGGGTTCAGGCCCTTCGTCTATCGTTTAGCGGCTGAGCTGGGTTTGGCCGGATGGGTGATGAATGCGCCGGACGGCGTTACCATTGAGATAGAAGGGCAGGAGGGCGCTTGCGAAAAGTTTTTAACGCGTTTGAAAGAAGAAAACCCTCCTTATTCCCGGATCGATGACCTGCAGGCGAATGTTATGGCGTTTGAGGATTCAAGAACTTTTGTTATTAAAGAGAGTGAAGGCGGGAATGATAAAACAACATTGGTGATGCCCGATATCGCGACCTGCCCGGAATGTCTGGCGGATATTTTTGATCCTGACAACCGCCGCTATCTTTATCCTTTCACGAATTGTACGCATTGCGGCCCCCGTTATTCCATTATTGAAGCAATACCTTATGATCGTGCCAATACCAGCATGAAACATTTTCATATGTGCCCCCGATGTCAAAGTGAGTATGATGATCCGCTCGACCGGCGTTTTCACGCCCAGCCCAATGCCTGCCCGCAATGCGGCCCGCAACTTGAATTATGGGATAACAGCGGGGAGGTCACCTGTCAAAAACACGAGGCAATGCGGCAGGCCGTTGCGGACATCAATCAAGGAAAAGTTGTAGCCGTAAAGGGCCTGGGAGGATTTCATCTAATGGTTGATGCCACTAATGATGAGGCTGTAAAACGTTTGCGCGCGCGCAAACATCGTGAGGCCAAGCCGCTCGCCATAATGTTTCCTTCGCTTGCTATACTCGAGGCTTTTTGTGAAACGAGTGCCGTGTCAAAAGGTTTGTTGTTTAGTGGCGAGGCGCCGATTGTTTTGTTAAAGAACAGAAGGCGGTCTGCCGCAGACACGGCGCTCTCTGAGGATATTGCCCCGGGCAATCCTTATCTGGGAGCGATGCTTCCCTATACGCCGCTACACCATATTCTCCTGCGGGAATTGAATAAACCTGTTATCGCCACCAGCGGTAATGTGACGGATGAGCCGATCTGTATTGATCAGGATGAGGCCTTAGAACGTTTAAAAGGTATTGCTGATTTGTTTCTGGTGCATAACCGCGGCATTGTCCGGCAAGTTGATGATTCGGTTGTGACAATTATCCATGATCAACCGATGCTTTTACGCCGGGCGCGCGGTTACGCGCCGTTGCCGGTTCAAGTAAAGGTGGATGTGTCGCGAACACTGGCAGTCGGCGGGCATTTGAAGAATACGGTGGCATTGGGAAATAAACATAATGTCTTTATCAGCCAGCATATCGGGGATTTAGAGAATGCCCTGGCTTTTGAAGCCTTTGAAAAAACAACGAAAAGTTTGGCATCACTTTATGAAATCCCCCTTAATAAAATGGCGGCGGATCTGCACCCCGATTATTTTTCTACAAAGTATGCCGCAAATAGCCGGAAACCCCTCAAGCGGGTGCAGCATCATCATGCGCATGTTGTTTCCTGTATGGCTGAGCATGATGTTGATGAAAAGGTTCTGGGGGTCGCCTGGGACGGAACGGGATATGGGCCGGACAAGACGATTTGGGGCGGGGAGTTTCTTATCGCTGATCAAAAAGGATATCAACGCGCCGGATTTTTAAAGACCTTCCGGCTTCCCGGCGGGGATATGGCTGTCAAAGAACCAAGGCGTTCAGCGATAGGTTTGCTTTATGAACTTTATGGAGGAGAGGTAGAGAAGTTTAAAGATCTCCCTTCTTTTAGTTCTTTTGCGCCAAAAGACCTGGCCGTGATTTTACAAATGTTGGCAAAGAATATTAATGCTCCGGTGACGTCAAGTGCCGGCCGTTTGTTTGATGCCGTGGCATCGTTGGCCGGTTTGCCGCAGATCATTTCTTTTGAAGGGCAGGCGGCGATGGCTTTGGAATTCGCTTTGCCAAAGGTTAAAGGTGATGACGCGTATCCTGTTTCGCTTAAAAAAGACGAAAAGGCAAAGGCCTTTATCATTGACTGGACACGAATGATTGAAGAGGTGATCGCGGATGCAAGGAAAAAAACAACATGCGGCACGATAGCTTTAAAATTTCATAACGCCCTTGTTGAGGCCATCATTTTAGCGGCCAAAGAGGTGGGTTTGAAAAAGGTGGTTTTAAGCGGGGGGTGTTTTCAAAACCGCTACCTTTTGGAGCGCGCCATAACCAGATTGAAGGAAGAAGGATATGTTCCCTTTTGGCACAGTCAGGTGCCGCCAAATGACGGAGGTATTGCCTTGGGGCAGCTGGTGTCGGCTGTTTATAATGCTTGACAGAAGGCTGTGAGTCGGATAATTTGATAGGCTAAGAAGGGCATTCCCTGATAACGTGTGTCCTGGAAACTATTGTTTTTTTAAGGAAATTATTATGTGTTTAGCCATACCGGGAAAAGTTAAAGAGATATACGGGGAAGACTTGAATAAAAAAGGCAAAGTCGAGTTCGGCGGGGCTATAAAAGAAGTCTCCTTGGCCTATGTGCCGGAAGTCCGGGACGATGACTATGTCATAGTGCATGCCGGTTTTGCCATCAGTATTGTTGATGAAGATGAAGCGCGAGAGACTTTGGAGTATTTCAAACAGATTGGGGAGATGGAGCAGTAATATGAAATACCTGGATGAATATCGCGATCCGGAATCGGCCGCAAGGATCTCTAAAGAGATCCGCCGTATCACGACCAAGCCGCATGTCATTATGGAGATTTGCGGCGGGCAGACCCATGCCATTGTGAAATACGGCATCGATGAATTTCTACCTGAACAGATCGAGCTGGTGCATGGGCCGGGATGCCCGGTTTGCGTCACGCCTCTTGAGATCATTGATAAGGCGATAGAGATTGCAGCCAAAAGGCGAATCATCTTTTGCTCGTTCGGCGATATGCTGCGCGTGTCGGGTTCAGATAAGGATTTATTATCGGTAAAGGCCGAAGGAGGCGATGTGCGCATTGTTTATTCTCCTTTAGATGCTTTAGGTTTAGCGCAAAAAAATCCTGATTGTGAAGTTGTGTTCTTCGCGGTAGGTTTTGAGACCACGGCGCCGGCCAATGCCATGGCCGTTTATCAGGCGAAGCGGCAAGGCGTTAAGAATTTCTCCATTCTTGTCTCGCACGTTCTGGTGCCGCCGGCCATGGAGGCTATCCTGTCATCAAAAAACAACCGCGTAAAAGGTTTTCTCGCTGCCGGCCATGTCTGCACGGTCATGGGCTATCATGAATACGGCCCCATCGCCGAAAAGTACCGGGTACCTGTCGTTGTGACGGGATTTGAGCCGCTGGATATCTTGCGGGGAATTGAGATGTGCGTCAAGCAGTTGGAGGAAGGGCGATTTGAAGTGGAAAACCAATACACCCGTTCGGTAAAAGAAGAGGGCAATATTACGGCGCAGGATATTATTAAAAAGGTTTTCAAGGCCATCCCGCGTAAATGGCGGGGCATCGGAGAAATACCGCAAAGCGGCCTGGGATTAAGTGATGAATATAAAGATTTTGACGCGGAATTGAAATTCGGTGTCGCGCATTACACCAAAGAAGAAAGTTCCGTGTGCATCAGCGGTTTGATATTGCAGGGTGTTAAGAAACCGCATGAATGCCCGGCTTTCGGAAAAGAATGCCGTCCCGAAAAGCCCTTGGGGGCGACCATGGTCTCTTCGGAAGGGGCCTGTGCGGCGTATTATCGATATAGAAAAAAGTAAGGAAATCAGAAAAGACAAACAAATCATAATCCCAAAAATCCAAACTGAATAAAAGATGCAACAGGTTTGGTCATTGTATTCTGATATTTGATTTTTATTTTTCGGAGCT
>JAGLNJ010000165.1 GCA_023139575.1 Candidatus Omnitrophota bacterium
GGTTTTGCAAGTGTAGAAGTTCGGTAAAAGGCATATTATTAGTATGAGTTAGGCCAGCTCCTGCCCTGTATACAAGAAGGCTCAAATCGCAGTCTGCCTGAGAAAGTATTTTCGAATAGAAATTTTCATTCATAATTTTGGCAAGAACAGTGACTGTTTCATTTGGATGGATGGTTAAACTGCCAGTTGTCGGCGACTCACCTTCAATCGTCAAGAACTCATATTTCCCCATTGTGTGATAAGCAGATGGTCCAGGAAGCCAAAGCGTAAAATCCCCCCTTCCGGATACAATAACATCTTTTTCGCTGCTGTTTGAGAGTTTAACAACAATGGCTGGAACTGAAGGTAAGGGTTGATCTGCTGTAAAGAAATTGCCAATTTTTTCTAAATTTCCAAGAAAAACCGCAATAAGCGCAACACAGGCAGTTATCGAAATAGCTGCAACTTTCATTTTTGAGGATAACTGCCTCCAACGATCCCTCCACAAGACTGGGCGCTTGAATGGTTTCCCTGCAGAATCTATTAGAAACCCATCGTTTCCGGAGTTTGAACTCTGTGAGTCTACTTTAGATTGCATGATGTATTCTCGATTATTATTACCGCATAACAATTCTTCTACGACTTATCCATTTGCTGAATTTTGGCTGATTGTTTATTAGTTTAGTATACATATAGTGTATATGATATTCTATTTTTTCCGCCATAATATTAAGCTTTTTGAATTTTTTGGCCGGTTTGCTACAAAATTTTCATTCGCGGGCTTCTCCTTTTGGGCTATAATATCACTTATACGGAACGTCGTATAAGCAGGTCTTTTGATATTCTTTGGTTTAGAAAAGCTGAAAGATTACCTCTCATACCTCACCGCCAGGCCCTCATCCAGCAACTGCTGATTCAAAAATACCCCTTGCGCCGCGACAACATTGGCGTCGGGTTGGTTGGGTAGATAAAAGATGTCGACCAAATACCGCGCGTATTTATCGGTGCCGTGGGTTTTGATGACGAGGGGGTGGCAACCCTTCAATGCGCGGGTAACGAATTGTTTGGCCTGTTTGCCTTTTGAGGTGTTAATTTCGGCGAAATCCGTGACAGACACTATTAAAATTTTAATAGTGTCTGTCACGGATTTGATGGTACCGCTGATTTTCTGGGGCATTTTTTGCCAGGGACTTCGGAATTCTTTATTGATTCCTTCGTCTTGATCCCGATGGGTGTCTGAAACGGATTAGAATCCGTCATTCAAAAACAATTGTAATTGCGGGCGTGTTTTGGATAAATTAAATTGATTTTCTTTTTTAACCAAGGTAAAGAAAACATTTATTCCGTTGATGAATATTACTTACTTGACAAGAAAGCTCTAATGGGTGTCCCTTTTTAGGGACTGTCCCCTTCACGACAACCTTTTGTAATCACAATTAAGCTTAATGTTATGAAACAAAATAGGACACAATCTAGGGTATAGGGAAAATCTGTGTATTTGTATCCTTCAGAAAGTTTTATCTTGTAGTCATCATCATAAAGGTCCAAAAATCGCCAACCAATTGGTTTATATATGAACTTATCTGACCTAAATACTTTTACTTGTTTTGTGATGTCATTGACACCCTCCCATGCATAGGTAGCATAAACATCATTTTGCAAACAAAAAATTGATATAGCGATGAGTATTATTGTTTTCATTTTTCTATTTTTTTGCATCTAACGTCCGAGCTCACCCGCCAGATTTTCCGCCGCTTTTTAGGCGGTAAATCCGATCGGTGTGGAGCGATTTGTTAGAGCTTTTTATTTCTCATATTTATTTAATAATTCCAGTATTTTTTGTGTCATTTTTTTGCATTCTTTTTCTTCATCAATATTTTCAAACTTTAATATTCTCTCATAAAAGAAAAAGCTTTGATTATTATGGTGGTAATCAGGCAATATTTGAATCTGAGAATGTAAATACTTGTATCTTTCGATTACTTTAGATTCTTCCGATGTGCGTGGATAATATTTATATTCCCATGGTGGAGCTTTTATTCTTCCTGCTGGAATATCATAAATATTGCTTTCTTGGTATAGTAGTTCGGCTTCTTTCTTTAATTTTTGATTATCATCATTTATTTTTTTAAAAACATTTGACGATATAAAATTTGTTAATTTTAATGTGAAAAGGTATGCAGTTTCTTCTGGTTTTACAAACATGGGCATACTAACAGTAATAATTACAGCTGAGACTTTTTTCTTTCTTTCAATATGTAATTTATTCTTCAGGATTTCAATTTTCCAATCTTCTGGTAGATTAATCTCAATTATCTGTATCAAATCGGATGAGATTTTTGAGGTTTCAATAAATTCAGTATTTTTATTTTGTGAATATGAATTAGATGTGAAAAATACGATTACAAAGATTACTGAAAATATTTTTATGTTTTTCATAATATTTAGCTCTAACGCTTGAGCTCACCTGCCGGTGCACGCGACGCGAATGCGGCGCGGGTAACGGTCAGTGTGAAGCGATTTGTTATAACTTTTACTTTATGTCCAAGGAAATAAGCCGCCAGCTATCATCACTAACTTGCTTTATTTTACATCTGAAATATGTTCTAATCATTGCACCAAAGCCGTTTTGTGAATCCACATAAGAATCGATTACATATTCCTGATTGCCCATATGCTTGACATGATCTTGACTGCCTTCAAATACACCCGGAAACTTTGCGCTTGCTGGAGATTTTAATCTTGCTTTTACAAAATCTTGCATCATTACGGAAGCTTCAATAGAATTATCTTCTGTTAACCAAGCATTTGGGTCTCTATTGCCCCCGTCTGTGCTGCCTAGTGCAAGAAAAACAAAAACAGAAAAAACTAAAAAAGATAGAAAATTTTTAACTAGTATTTTGCTGCCCATATATTTCTCCTTTCCTTATTAAAATATAGAGCCAAGCAGAAGAATGAAATATAAGCTGTAATATCAAAGAGACAAAATGTGCCTTCAACCATTCCAAACAATTGCAAAAACTCTGCTCCAAGACTGCATAAGAGTGGGATAAAAATCCAGAAAAAACCATATAAATTATTTAAGCAATTTTTCCAAATAATAAGCAAAGCAAATGTGCACGAATAAACCCATATTCCGTCAGGAAGACTATAAAGAAAAAAGTCAGGAATATATTTTCGTAAAATTAAAACGTTATTTCTGGCAGCAAATATAAACGGTTTTGCCCCGCAAAAATCTATCCAATTAAAAACAAGCAATGAGCTATTTCTAAACATTAAATAGATTAAAGACCCAATAAATATAGGGACAAGAACATGTATAAGTATTTGAATTAATTTTTTTTTATTCATATTGTTATAACAATTCTTCTACGACTTATCCATTTGCTGAATTTTGGCTGATTGTTTATTAGTTTAGTATACATATAGTGTATATGATATTCTATTTTTTCCGCCATGATATTAAGCTTTTTGAATTTTTTGGCCGGTTTGCTACAAAATTTTCATTCGCGGGCTTCTCCTTTTGGGCTATAATATCACTTATACGGAACGTCGTATAAGCAGGTCTTTTGATATCCTTTGGTTTTAGAAAAGCTGAAAGCTTACCGCTCATACCTCCCCGCCAGGCCCTCATCCAGCAACTGCTGATTCAAAAATACCCCTTGTGCCGCGACAACATTGGCGTCGGGTTGGTTGGGTAGATAAAAGATATCGACCAAATAGCGCGCGTATTTATCGGTGCCGTGGGTTTTGATGACGAGGGGATGGCAACCCTTCAACGCGCGGGTAATGAATTGTTTGGCCAGTTTGCCTTTTGAGGTGTTAATTTCGGGCGTGTCAATGCCGCGCAGGCGCAATTTTTGGCGGACAATAATATTAAACCCGCAATCGATCCGCGCCCAGACCGTGTCACCGTCGACCACTTTCTCCAGCCGCGCGGCGTAGGTATAACGTTGCGCCGGTTTCAGCGCGCTTGGACTTAATCGCGCGGCGCCATTCACCTCTCGCGCGGCCACCCAATCCCCCACCTTTACCCCTGCTTGCTTGGCGCTCACCAGGCGCCGCCAGACATTAAACCCGCAGTCCAAAAGCACGCCTTCATTTTCTATCGCCAGCACTTTATACGTGAACAAACGGCCGCGCCGGAATCTTAACGCCACTGCCGGACGGGCGGTGGTAATTGCCTTGATTTTGTTCTTTTGTGATTCCGATTTTCTCTCCCGATATTTCCGGTGAATAATATTCTCCAGTTGTGTGCTGTTAAGGTGTTCTTTTCTGATCTTCTTAAGCAGGGAGCCGCGTTTTTCTTTATCCTTAACCGTTAAGAGCGCCCGGTAATGAGTCCAGGTCAATTCCGAACGGCCGGACGGAATTGGGAATTCCCGGTAAAACCGGACTGATTGTTGCAAATTGCGCGCGTGGATCTCTGTATCTTCGGCCAATTTTTTATAAAGCTGTTCACCATAACCGGCGCGGTGATTGTGATTTAAAAGGTGCGTGGCAATGTGACGGCCAACCTTCCAATAGGTTAAAGCCTGCAGGTATTCAATGACAAGTTTTCCGGTGGTGATCTCGCGGGCCACTTTCTTCAACAATGACCGGTAGGCATTTTGGGTGGCGGGGATGGTCATATTGAAATCCTTATTACCTTTCAGCGCTCAGATCTCAACACTCAACAGCCGGGCGCTGAAAACTTGCCGGCAACGAACGTCGGCGGCGCATACTGCTGACGCGGTTTATTCTTCCGTTCATTCAGAACGGGACGCGCTGATTCCTGATCAGGCTAACCAGGGTTTTGTTTCTTTGATCGCGTTCTCGTAGCCGGCGATCTTTTCTTCGTACCGCAATGTCCATCCGATTTGATCAAGGCCGTTTAAAAGGCAATATTTGGAAAAGTCATTGATGTCAAAATTATACACCGTCCCATCGGGGCCGGCCAATGTTTGCTTCTCTAAATCTGCCGTTACTTCGGCTTGGCCGGCATTTGCCAGCGCTTGCCGGAAAAGATGATCAACATCTCCGGAAGATAACGGAATGGGCAATATCCCGTTCTTTAAAGAATTGTTATAGAAAATATCCGCGAAACTCGGGGCTATGATAACCTTAAAGCCATAGTCCGCTATGGCCCACGGGGCATGTTCACGGCTGGACCCGCAGCCAAAGTTATCCCTGGCCAGCAAAACGGTGGCGCCTTTGTATTCGGGTTTATTGATAATAAAATCAGGATTGATTTGTGTCCCTTCATAATCCAGATAACGCCACTCGTGGAATAGATGCGCGCCAAACCCTGTCCGCTCAATTTCGCGCAGGAACTGCTTTGGTATAATCGCGTCCGTGTCCACATTAGGCCGATCTAAAGGAATAATTTTTCCGGTATGTTTTATAAAAGCCTGCATAATTTATATACCCCCGTTTGAAATCAAAATCATTATAAGTAATCCCTGATATCTACAATTTTTCCCTCTATGGCTGCCAAAACAGTCATCTCCGGGCTCAACAAATGTGTCCGCCCTCCCGGCCCCTGCCGGCCTTCAAAATTGCGGTTACTTGACGAGGCACAACGTTCGCCTTTCCGCAATTGATCATCATTCATCCCCAAACACATAGAACATCCGGCATATCGCCATTCAAAACCCGCCTCCGTGAATATTTTATCCAGGCCTTCTTCCTCCGCCTGTTTCTTCACGCGTCCTGAACCCGGAACCACAATCGCATCCACATTTTCATGAACCTTCTTGCCCTTAAGAATAGCGGCCGCCGCACGAAAATCTTCAATACGCCCATTGGTACAGGAACCCAGGAAAACCTTATCGATCTTTATTCCGGCCATCTTCATGCCCGGTTTTAAATCCATATATCGCAAGGCATTTTTGGCAGCTGTCTGTTCGACAGGATCAGCAAAGCTTGATGGATCAGGGACTTGCCCGTCCACAGAAACAACCTGACCCGGGCTTGTCCCCCATGTTACTTGCGGGGCAATATCTTTGGCCGCGATTTCGATAACCTTGTCAAATGACGCGCCCTCGTCACTGGCTAATGTTTTCCAGTACGCTACCGCCTTCTCCCAATCCTCACCTGTGGGGGCATAATCTCTGCCCTTGATGTAATCAAATGTTGTTTGGTCCGGAGCGATCATGCCTGCCCGGCCGCCGCCTTCGATCGTCATATTACAAATAGTCATTCTCTGCTCCATAGAAAGGCCTTGTATCGTGCTGCCCGCGTATTCAATAACGTAACCTGTTCCGCCGCCGGTGCCGATTAAGCCAATAATGTACAGAATGATATCCTTCGGCGTAACCCCGGGGTTCAGATCGCCATCTACCCTAATCAGCATTGACTTCGATTTGCTCTGTTGCAAGGTTTGCGTTGCTAAAACATGTTCCACTTCTGACGTCCCGATCCCGAATGCCAAGGCCCCGAAGGCCCCGTGTGTCGCCGTATGAGAATCGCCGCAGACAATAACCATACCCGGTTGGGTGATACCCATCTCCGGGCCGATAACATGAACGATCCCCTGATCTTCATTTAAGAAATCAAATAAGGTGACACCAAAATCCTTGCAGTTATTCGCTAATGTTTCCATTTGAACGCGGGAAGTTTTCTCAACCAAAGACCAGTCTTTTGTCCGTGTGGATACATTGTGATCCATTGTCGCGAAGGTTTTTTGCGGCGCGCGCGGTTTACGCCTGGAGACGCGCAACCCTTCAAAGGCCTGCGGGCTGGTGACCTCATGAACTAACTGGCGGTCAACATAAATAATTGTCGCTTCACCTTCGGCTTCATGAACCAGGTGGCTTTCCCAAATCTTGTCATACATTGTTTTACTCATCACAACTCCTCATGTTTACAAGAAAACTCCTCCCTTCGGTCGTCATAACTTCTTGCGTTCTCAGGAAAGGCGTTTTCA
>JAGLNJ010000166.1 GCA_023139575.1 Candidatus Omnitrophota bacterium
AAAAACAGATTAACACAGATATCTATGTGATCAGCTGTGCTTTTTTACAGTTTAGAAAGTATAAAACTTTCCAAACTGCTGAAAACTCCTTTCCTAGGAACGCAAGAAGTTATGACGACCGAAGGGAGGCGTTTTCTTGTTACGCCCGTTTGATGGGTTCATGGCCGCGAAAGATTGCTGTGAGAACACAAAAACGCATTTGGGGCAGTTGCAGCAAGTCGCAACAGCGGATCAATTTAAACTGGTGTTTGATCATGGCTTCTTTGCCGGTGATTGATTATGTGGTGGTTCATGAGCTTTGCCATTTGGGGGTGGCTAATCATTCCGGGAGATTCTGGAAAAAAAGTGAGAAAATTTTTCCGGATCATAAAATAAGAAAAAAATGGTTGAGAAGCCGCGCGGGTGATATGGTCATGCCTTAGAAAAGTTTATACGGGATTAGGTGAATAACCATTATTATGTTAAACTAAACATTCAGAAAAAGGAATTATTATACTGATAATAAGGAGGTTTTTGATGGCCTATAAGAAAATCTTGGTTGTAGATGACGAAGAAGATTTTCTTATGATGTTAGAAAAACGTCTGATGGAGGAAGGTTTTGAGGTTATTACGGCAACGGAAGGACAAGAAGCCATAAAGAAGTGTAAAAGGTATCTTCCCGACCTTGTGTTGATGGATATTATTTTACCGGATTTTGACGGTTCTGAAGTGGTCAAGATTTTACTGAAAGATCCTTCCACCCGGGATATTCCCGTCATCTTTCTTTCAGGCATTGTCACCCCTGGTGCTGATAATGCCTCCCCTGAAGTGAATATAGGTGGCCGCACATTTCAAGCTCTGGGAAAGCCATTCCCCGTTGAGGATTTATTGAATTTACTGGAAGGGTGTATTACTGATTAAAGGGGCGGGATATTAAGCAAGGGTTTCAATGTCAGCCACCTTTGACATGGTATAATCCAAATTTCATGTATACTGGTTCTTAATGAAAATTTTTTACAGTTCAGGAAAGTATAAAACTTTCCAAACTGCTGAAAACTCCTTTCCCAAGAACGCAAGAAGTTATGACGACCGAAGGGAGGAGTTTTCTTGTAATTATAGCGGAATTTTTATTAAACCAGCATATTCTAAACGAAATTTTGACTAACAAGCGGTATAACCGGAGGATAGCATGAAGTTTCTTTTAGTTTATAGTCATCCCAATCCCGGGAGTTTCAATAAAGCCATTGCGCAAACGTTGACCTCTTCTTTGCAAGAAGCGGGGCATGAGGTGTGTATACGGGATTTATATGATATGGGTTTTGACCCTGTTTTGAAGGGTCATGAACTGGAGGGGTTCAAGGAAAAAAAGTACCCGGAAGATATTAAGGTCGAACAGGAGCATGTCAGGTGGGCGGACATATTGGTTTTTATCAGCCCTGTTTGGTGGGGTAGTTTTACAGCCTTGCTGCGGGGTTATATGGACAGGGTGTTCAGTTTGAATTTTGCCTATACGGCTGATAATAAAGGCTTATTGACTGACAAGAAGGTCTACACCATTAATACCATTGGAGCTCCGGAGCATGTTTATGAAGATTCGGGCATGTTCAAGGCCATGGATTTGACCCTGGATTTGGGAATTTTCCAGTTTTGCGGGATAACGGTCCTGGGCCATAAATATTATTCTTTTGTTGTTGCCTGCAGTGACGACGAGAGAAAGATGATGCTGGAAGACGTAAAGACTATCGCCAAAGAGCCGCATTAACCGGCCAAATCAGGATTTCAGCCGCATATGGTTATTGATGTTAAAGTCATTCCCGGGGCAAAGAAAAATATTGTCAAAAACGAGGGAAAGGGTTTAAAGGTTTATGTCACGGCTCCTGCGGATGACGGGAAGGCCAATAAGGCTGTGGTGGTTATCTTGGCTGAATATTTCGCTGTTAAAAAGCGGGATGTGGCTATTTTAAAAGGATTGAAATCGCGGCATAAAACAATTAAGATCGGTATTTAATTTTATCAGGATCAATGGAAAGGGGCCTGGTTGCGGGGCTCCATATAGCGGGAGGGTGAAAATGCTGGCAGAACAGATCAACCAGGAATATATACAAGCGATGAAAAACAGGGATTCTTTGCGGGTGTCGACTTTATCTTTTTTACGGGCACAAATTAAGAATGTCATGATAGATAGAAAATCAGAAAAAATTGAAGACGCCGATGTGATCCAGGTGATCAAAAAACAGGCAAAGCAGCGGCAGGATTCTATTGAACAATACGAAAAAGGCGGCCGGCCGGAATTAGCCGCGAAGGAGAAGCAAGAGTTGGATATTCTCAAAGAATATCTTCCTGAGGAAATGTCAGCTGATCAGCTGCGGCCTTTTGTGGATGAGGCCGTCAAAGAAGCCGGGGCGACAAGCATGAAAGACATGGGGCGGGTCATGAAGGCCCTTATGTCCAGGGTCGCCGGAAAAGCTGATAATAAAATGATAAGCCGGCTGGTCAAGCAGGCATTGTCTTCCCAATAACAATTACGATTGAACGATGAGCGCGAAAAAAAAGATTTTTTTTGGGTTAATGGTTATAGCGGTTGCTGCCTTCATGGTGCAGCCGTTTTTAGCGGAGAAGTATGTTGTCCCGGTATTAATGTACCATCATGTTAACTATTCCCGGGAATCACGTTCAGATACTGTCAGTCCAGAAAATTTTCAACGGCAAATGACGTTTATTAAAGCGTATGGGTATCGTGTGATATCTTTAGATGAGTTTATCGGCGGGATTAAAAATAACAGGATTTTTCCCAAGAAAACCGTTGTCCTTACCTTTGATGACGGTTATGAAGATAATTATACGTACGCCTTTCCGGTTCTCAGGCGTTTGAATTTTCCGGCAACGATTTTTATATCTCCCGGCTTTATCGGCAGAGAGGGCTTCTTGGATTGGGATGAGATCAAGTACATGCAGGACAAGGGTATTCAGTATGGCAGTCATGGCATGATCCAGGCATACCTCCCGGAGCAGGACGAAGCCCATTTGATTTATGAAATCCGGGAGAGTAAGCGAATCTTGGAAAAGGAATTAAAGCACCCCATAAAATATTATGCTTATCCCGTCGGAGGGTTCAGCCGGGACATTAAAGACCGCTTGATGCGGGAAGGATATGAGGGGGCGGTAGCGACAAACAGGGGATACGATCGTTATAATAAAGATGTATTTGAGGTTAATCGCGTGAAATTCAGTGATAAAGACCGGTCATCAGTCGGGATTTGGATGAAGTTATCCGGTTATTATAATTTATTCAGAAAATTGAAGAAGCCTTACTAAATTAAGGATTAAGCAAAACATAATCTGTAAAGGAATTTAACATTATGATAGTATCAAGGTCCGCAGAAGAGAAACCAGGTTACAGTGTGAATGACAAGGGCTGCTTTGTTATTGAGAATTATAATCAATCCAAGGCCTTCAGCAATTTTTTCCCCGGGATCGCCGGTATATGGGGCATACCGATGTGGGTATTCTTTGTTAACCGCGTACAATGTATTTCCAGTTTCGGTATTGAAAGTAAAGACAAGGCTATCACGGAATTCCATCCGGCCAATAAGGCATACAGATTGACAGCCCTGCAGGGTTTCAGAACTTTCTTGAAGGTGACCTCCGGCAAACGTTCTGTTTTTTGGGAACCCTTTCAGGAGAACTCCCTGCATAATTCATTTGATTCAAAGCAGAATATGTACATCACAGCCCATGATTTAACCATTGAAGATGTTAACAAGTTGCTTGGCCTGACGGTACGCGTGAATTATTTTACCATTCCCAATGAATCATATCCCGGTCTTTACCGCCGGGTCACGATCGAGAATGTATCTAAAAAGACCTGTCAAATCGAAGCCCTGGACGGGTTGCCGTTGCTTTTGCCTTATGGGACATCTGATTGGGTTATCAAAAATATATCCCGTACTGCTGAGGCCTGGGTGAAAGTGCGCAATGTGAGAAACAAGGCCCCGTTTTTTCAACTGAACGTCGAGGTGTCTGATACGCCCGATGTGCGGCACATCAAAGAAGGGCATTTCTATTTCAGTTATGAACCGGAGAAAAATAATGGTGATTTGCTGGATGTGATTGTGGACACAGCCCGGATTTTCGGCCCTTGTGTGGATTTCATCAGCCCGGATAAATTTCTTGAGGTTGAAAGATATAAGATGCCGGCCACGCAGCAGACGAGCAACCGTACGCCATGCGCGATGACTCTTTTCAGATGGAATTTGCCCCCTAAAAAGAAAAAAGAGATGGCGACGGTAATCGGCTATGCTCATTCTGAGCATCAACTTAAGAAAATTGTCACCCACGTTACCAAAAAAGGGTATATCAACCAAATGGCCGCGGCGAATCAGGATGTCATTGACAAGCTGAAGAATTTCGCCTTTACGCACAGCTCTTCCTCAGAATATGACATGTATTGTGAGCAAACATTCATGGATAATGTGTTAAGAGGCGGCTTGCCGGTTTCCTTAAGTACCAAAGATGAACAAACTGTCTTTAATGTGTTCAGCCGCAAACACGGCGACCTTGAGCGGGATTACAATTTCTTCTTTTTGTCTCCCACGGCCTTTTCTCAAGGGAACGGCAATTACCGCGATGTGAATCAGAACCGCCGCAATGATATTTGGTTTAATCATGATGTAAAAGATAATACCGTCATTAATTTTTTGAGCTTGAGCCAGGCAGACGGCTACAATCCTCTGGTTGTGCAAGGCATGTCTTTTTCGATTGCCGAACCGGATAAAATTGATGCCATCCTTAAAGAATGCGTGAAGGGCGACGCGGCCGGGGTTAAGGAGATGCTGCAGGCCGGATTCCAGCCGGGAGAGTTGATCAAAACCATCATAGAAAACGGCATATCACTAAAGGTTAGCCGGGAAAGGTTCCTCGGCAAGATCCTGGACGTCTGTCACAAACAGGAATTAGCCAGCCATGGGGAAGGGTTCTGGTCGGATCACTGGACATACAATTTTGATTTGATTGAAAGCTATCTCTCCGTATATCCCGATCAGCTGGAAAATTTATTGTTGAAGAAAAGTGTTTTTACTTTTTATCATAATTCCCATTATGTTCTTCCCCGAGCACAAAGATATTTACTCACTGAAAAAGGGGTGCGCCAGTATCATTCTGTTTTTGACGGCTCCAAGCAGATAAAGGCTGACAAAAAGGGAAACAAACTGCGGGTTGAAGGCGGGACGGGAGGGATTTATTACACCAACCTTTTGTGTAAAATCCTCTGTCTTATTGCCAATAAGGCCGCGACGTTAGATCCAAGCGGTATCGGTATAGAAATGGAAGCCGATAAACCCAATTGGTATGACGCCCTTAATGGTTTGCCGGGGCTTCTGGGTTCTTCGATCAGCGAAACGTTTGAACTGAAGCGGTTATGCCGATTTCTTCTGCAATCCTTCCCGGCGGTGGATTTGCGGGAAGAGGATATGAAAGTGTTCCGGGAATTAGCCTCATTCATCCGGGAATTGGCAAAGGTCTTAAAAGAGGAAAAGGAGCCCGTCTCTTATTGGCATAATGCCAATGATGTTAAAGAGAAGTACCGTGAAAGCATCCGTTCAGGCGTTACGGGGGAAGAGGCTGTTTTGTCCCGAAATGAAATTGAAGAATTCCTGCATTTGATTGTAAAGAGAATTGATCACGGGGTGAAGAGCGCCAAAGACAATCAAGGTAATTTGCCGACTTATTTCTACCATGATGTGATCGACTACGCATGGCTGGATAAAAAAGATGGCGAGTGTAATTTTGTTCTGCCGGTTAAATTCCGTCGACATACATTGCCGCTCTTTTTAGAAGGGTTTGTACACGCCCTGCGCACAGAGGATGATCCTCATAAGGCCAAAGCGCTCCATGAGCAGGTGTGCCGCAGCCCGTTGTATGATAAGAAATTGAAAATGTTTAAGGTGAACGCTGACCTTTCACATGCCACGGAAGAAATCGGGCGCTCGCGCATTTTTCCTAGGGGATGGCTGGAGAACGAGTCGATATGGTTGCATATGGAATACAAATATTTTCTTGAAATTCTGCGCACGGGCCAATATAAAGAGTTCTTCAGAATTTTTAAAGATGCCTTGATCCCGTTTCAAGATCCGCAGCGTTATGGACGCAGTATCCTTGAGAATTCTTCTTTTCTGGTCAGCAGCGCCCATGAGGATAAGGATTTGCATGGACAGGGTTTTGTTGCCCGTTTGTCAGGAAGCACAGCTGAATTTGTCCACATGTGGTTGCTGATGAATTTGGGGAAGAATCCTTATGTGATGAATGAGCAAAAGGAAATATGCCTGTCGTTGAAGCCTGTTTTGCCCGGATGGTTATTCGCGGAAAAGGAGGCAAAGGTCCGGTTTTTAACCCATCAGGATAAATGGAAGGAATTCCTGCTCCCCAAAAACAGCTACGCCTTTAATCTTAATAGCGGCACGTTGGTCGTTTATCATAATCCGAAACGTAGAGACACGTTTGAGGGTAAGGGAATAAAACCCTCAGAGATTTATCTTACTTATACGAATAGCAAAACAAAAAAAGTTTTGTCAGCAATTATCCCGCCGGAGTTGACAAAAGATATCCGCGCAGACAAAGTGGAAAGGATTGATTTGTACTATAGCTGAAAACACGGATCTTTCGGTTATTTTATATTCAATATCTTGACATCATTTCTCTCAATTCTTATAATATAGCATTAAAAACGTGTCTATATTCTCATTTAATAATTAATCTTAAGCTATTTATTAAGGAGGTCACCTAATGGCGGAATTTAATATTGCAGCGATTAATGAAAAGGTCAAGAAGGAGGGCAGTTTTGTCGACGCCCTTTTCCTGGAAGTGGAAAAGGTCATTATCGGGCAAAAAGAAATGATTGAGCGTTTGTTGGTCGGGTTGCTGGCTAATGGGCATATTCTTCTTGAAGGAGTTCCGGGGTTGGCGAAAACAACCGCCGTGAAAACCATTTCCGATGTTATCCAAACTAAATTTCAGCGGCTGCAATTTACTCCCGACATGCTTCCCGCGGATTTAACAGGGACGCTTATTTACGACCAGAGAACAGGTGATTTCACTATTAAAAAGGGCCCTATTTTTGCCAACATCATTTTGGCCGATGAAATCAACCGCGCTCCGGCAAAAGTGCAGAGCGCCTTGCTTGAGGCGATGCAGGAAAGGCAAGTCACCATCGGAGAGGAAACGATTCATATGGGCGAACCTTTCCTGGTGTTGGCGACACAAAACCCGATAGAGCAGGAAGGGACATATCCTCTGCCCGAGGCGCAAGTGGACCGTTTTATGCTTAAAGTCAAGATCGATTATCCGACTAAAGAAGAAGAACTGAAAATCCTGAAAAGAATGGCCTTCACAAAGACAACTATCGAGGTCAACAAGATTATCACCCCTGACGATATTGTGCGTGTCCGTCAAGTAGTTGACGAGGTCTATATGGATGAGAAGATCCAGCACTATATTGTCGATATCGTCGAGGCAACCCGATACCCGGAGAAGTACAATATTCCTAATCTTAAAGGACTCATTCAATATGGGGCTTCTCCGCGGGCTACGATAAATATTGCTATCGCCTCCAAGGCTTATGCGTTCATTCAAGGGAGGGGGTATGTTACCCCGCAAGATATTAAATCAATCGGCATGGATGTCTTGCGCCACCGCATTATTGTATCCTATGAAGCGGAAGCAGAAGAAAAAACATCTGAGGATATTATCAAAGTTTTATTCAATGAGATAGAAGTCCCTTAAAAATGATTCCAAAAGATCTATTTAAAAAAGTCCGGCGTATCCAGATAACCACGAACCGCATGGTCAATGACGTTTTTGCGGGGCAATATCACAGTGTCTTTAAAGGCAGCGGGATGGAGTTTGACGAAGTGCGCGAGTATCAAATAGGGGATGATATCCGCACCATTGACTGGAATGTTACCGCCCGGACGGGCAAGGCCCATGTCAAGAAATATGTGGAAGAACGGGAAATGACGGTTATGCTTCTTGTGGATGCTTCCGCGTCGGCTTTCTTCTCCACAGTGAATCAATTAAAAAGTAAATTAGCGGCAGAAATTGCCGCGCTACTGGCTTTTTCCGCCATCCGCAATAATGACAGGGTCGGGTTGATAATCTTTACCGATAAGATAGAAAAATTTCTGCCTCCGCGCAAAGGGGTGCAGAACGTGCTGCGTGTTATCCGTGAGGTGTTGTATTACAAGCCTGAGAATCATGCCACGGATATCATCCAGGCCCTGGAATATTTAAATAAGGTAACGTCTCGCCGGACGGTTTCTTTTCTTATCTCAGATTTTTTTGAAGAGGATGAGGCAGTTGACGCTTTTAATCCGGTAACGGAGAAGCTGAAGAAGGCCTTGACAATAGCGAATAAAAAGCACGATCTTATCGCGGTGACCTTGAATGACCCCCGGGAATTTTCACTGGTTGATTGCGGTTTAATGTGTCTGGAAGACGCTGAAACCGGCAGGACGCTTTTGGTGGACACTTCTGATCAGATTACTCGTGAACAATATCATCAACACGCGCGTTCAAGGATGAAACAGCGTACCCGGCTTTTTAGATCAGTCGGCGTGGATCACATTGATATACACACGGACAAACCTTATGCCAATGAAATGATAAAGTTTTTTCTCATGAGAAGAAGAAGGAAGGCAATATAGTGGTGAGAAGGCTTCAAAAAGGTTCATTCTTTATATTGATGGCGGTTCTTTTTTTCGTGCCGGGCGTATTTGCGCAAGAAGAGGCGGCCCTTCGTGATGTTAAACCGCCCATTGCTATACCGATGAATATTCCGGGGTTTCTTTTCTGGCTATTCATTATTGCCTTGCTCATAACAGGGGCGGCTGTTTTTTTTATGCTTAAACGAAGCCGGATCAAAAAGCAAGAGGTTGAACCTGTCGATCCTCCCTGGGTTACCGCCTATAGGCATATCGAACAATTGAGGAAAGATCAGCTGATTAAGCAAGGCAAGGTTAAGGAATATTTTACACGTTTGTCTGATATTGTCCGTCGCTATCTGGAAGGCCGCTTTGCTATCCGTGCCCCGGAGATGACGACCGAGGAGTTTTTGCGGGAATTGAAGGGGAGCGCCTGCCTTGACGAACGCCAAAAAGAATTTTTGAGAAATTTTCTTAATTCTTGTGACATGATTAAATTTGCCCGGCATTCTTCATCCGGGAGTGAAATGGAAAAAGTTTTAACCGCCGCTGTCAGCTTAATCGACGAAACAAAAGCTCCTGTGGGTATTGAGCCGCAGGCGAAGGTATTGGAACCACTATGATACTGAAAGATCCGTGGATCCTCATTTTAATTCCATTAAGTCTCTCGCTTGTGTTTTTTATAAAGAAGCGCGAAAAGAGGCCGGCCTTGCGATTTGGCTCTTTGAAATTGTTCGGTTCGCTTGAGCAATCTTGGAAGATGAAATTCCGTCCTGTTCTTTCAATTCTGCGGTTGTTGGGTTTGGTATTGTTTATATTCGCCCTCAGTGGTCCGCGAAGTGTTTTAGACGAAGCGCGCGTTAAGACAGAGGGGATTGATATTGTTTTAGCTATCGACGCGTCAGGAAGCATGGCCGCGGAAGATTTTACCATAAGGCAAAAAAGGCGCAACCGCCTTTATGTTGTTAAGGAGGTTGTTAAGGACTTCATCGGCCGTAGAGAGCATGACCGTTTGGGGCTGATCGCTTTTGGGGGTCTGGCCTATACCGTTAGCCCTTTGACAACAGATTACAATTGGCTGATCAGCAATCTGGAGCGTGTAGAATTGGATCTTCTTGAGGACGGCACAGCCATCGGGTCGGCGATTTCTTCATCGTTGGCGCGTTTGCGCAAAAGTTCAGCTGAAAGTAAAATTATTGTCCTGTTGACCGATGGGGTGAATAACTCCGGAAAGATCCATCCTGTCATGGCCGCTCAAGCGGCTGACACCATGGGTGTCAAAATTTATACTATCGGCGCGGGTTCCAAGGGCGAAGTCCCGTTTCCTGTTCCGGGTTTCTGGGGGCGCACGGTTTATCAAAAGATTTCGATACCTCTTGATGAAAACTTGTTGAAAGAGGTGGCCGCGTTAACGGGAGGGAATTACTACCGGGCAACAGACACGAATTCTTTGCGTGAAATTTATGATGAAATTGATAAATTGGAGAAGACTGAAATTGAAGAGTTCGGCTATCGTGAATACAAAGAGCTCTTTCCCAGGTATTTGATCCTGGCCTTGTTGTTCATCATGATTGAAGTAATTTTATCTAAAACCATTTTTTTAGAGATTCCATAAATGAGATTCCAGCAAATAGAAATGTTAAATTGGCTTTGGGGCATTGTGCCACTCATTTTGTTTTTTATTTGGGCCACCCGTCGAAGAGAGCGGATGCTGAATAAATTTGTGCAAAAACAGCTCAAAGAAAATCTCACAAAAAATTATAATGAGAAAAGAGCCTTTCAAAAGAATATTTTGCTTGTTATCGTTTTTGTTCTGAGTATTATCGCGTTGGCCCGGCCACAGTGGGGATTTGAGTGGCGGGAGATCAAGCGGGAGGGGATTGATATCCTGATCGCGATTGATACTTCTAAAAGCATGTTAACCGAAGACGTTAAACCCAACCGGTTGGAGCGGACAAAATTGGCTGTGAAGGACTTGATCAAGAGGCTGCGTGGCGACCGCTTGGGCCTGATCGCTTTTTCCGGAAAGGCGTTTTTGGTTTGTCCCTTTACCATGGATTATCAGGGGTTTCTTCTCAGCCTTGAAGATTTAGATGCGAAAACGATTCCCCGCGGCAGTACCAATATTGCTGCCGCCATCAAAGAGAGCATGCGCGTTTATGAGGATACTTCGGGGGACAATAAGATCCTTGTCATTTTGACCGATGGTGAGAATTTAGAAGAAGATCCCTTGAAATTAGCCAAACAAGCGAGGGATGAGGGCGTTAAGATATATTGCGTCGGTATCGGTACCAAAGATGGAGAACTCATCCGGGTGCGGGATGCCTCCGGGAACTATGAATTTTTTAAGGATGCGGAAGGGAATTACGTCAAATCAAGGCTGAATGAAAAGATATTACAGGAAATCGCGCTAACGACAGGCGGAGTTTATATCCGCGCGAGCGGGGCCCAATTCGGTTTGGATTTGATATTTGAACGCGAGCTTGCAAAGTTTGAGAAAAGAGAGATTGAAAGCCAAATGGAAAAACGATATTATGAGCGCTTTCAAATCCCGCTGGCTTTTATGCTCATTTTATTTGTCATTGAGATGTGTTTGCCGTATCGCAAAAAAGAAAGCAAAGCATGAAAGAAAATATCATTGTTGCCATCATTTTTCTCTCCGTTGCGGGAAATGCCCGGGCATCATCCGTAAAGCAGGGCAATAAATTATATAAAAAAGGTAATTATGATCAAGCTGTGGAATATTATGAAAAAGCTTTAGAGGGGGATCCCGAATCCGATGCTGTCAATTATAATTTAGGGACCGCGCATTACAAAACGGGTGATTATGAGAAGGCAGTATCTTTTTTGCAGAAGTCTTTGCTCAGCGACAATCAGATCCTGAGAAAAAAGGCCCATTATAATTTAGGCAATGCCATTTACCGGAAAGGGTCACAAAAGGAACAGCAGGATATCAATTCGGCTATCGGTAGTCTGGAAAAATCTTTAACCCAATATGAACGGGCGGCTCAGATAGACAGTGAGGACGGGGATATTTCGCATAATTATGAATTTGTAAAAGGGGAATTAGAACGACTCAAGAAGTTGTTGCAACAGCAGCAACAACAAAATCAGAACGACCAACAGCAACAAAAGCAGCCAAATCAGCAGCAATCATCGCAAGATGAACAGGATTCTAGTCCTGAACAACAAGAACAAGACTCTTCTGAGGATGGGGAATCCTTTGAGCAACAAGACGATCAAGAAAATGAAAAAGAAGATGACAGCCAAAAAGATTTAGGGCAGAATAATGAAAATGAGCAGCAGTCGCAAACATCAACCTCTGAAGACAATTTTACGCAGGAAACGAAAGAATTGTCCGGGGAAGAAGTAGACATGATGTTGAACGATTACCAGCAGAATGAGGAGCCGCAAGGGCTGTTAAATTTTATGAAGAGAAAAGGGAAAGATAGTCCCGTTGAAAAAGATTGGTGATATGAAATTTAATCTTATTTACAGTTTAGGAAAATATACAACTTTCCAAACTGCTGAAAACTCCTTTCCTGAGAACGCAAGAAGTTATGACGACCGAAGGGAGGAGTTTTCTTGTAAAAGACAATTAACAGGTTTTTTGATGGCATTGTCATTCTTAGGTCTAACCTGTTTTTCCGTCTATGCCAATGACATTAATGTCGTAGCTGTTGTTGACCGGAATAAAGTCGAATTAGGATCGGCGTTTAATTTTTCTTTAAAAATTGACGGCAGCCAAGGGCTGGAGCCTGTTAAATTGCCCCCCATTGAAGGATTAGAATCAAGTTTTATCGGGCCTTCCACGCGCATTTCAATCGTTAATGGACAATATTCAAAGTCGGTTTCCTTTAATTATAATATGTATCCGATAAAAATAGGCCGGTTTGAAATACCCTCTCTGCAAATTAAGATTGAGGGGGACGTGTACCAAACACAATCAATCCCGATTGAAGTTGTAGATCCCGGGGCGGGGATCAATAATTCACAAGGTTATGGAGATCCCGGACAGTCGGTTACTCTTCAGGACAAGATATTTATTGTTATGGGATCCCCGAAGAACGAGTACTTTATAAATGAAAGAATCCCGATAACAATCAAATTGCTGGTTAATAATTTAAAAGTTTCGCAGATTCAATATCCGCAGTTTGATCATGCCGGCTTCACGGTGGAGCCTTTCCCCGAACCCCCATCCTATGAGAAGATCATAGCGGGTGTCCGTTATAATATCTGGGAGTTCAAGACATTTGTTTATCCTAACAGAGCGGGTGAACTCACTCTCGGGCCCGCTCAATTGGGATGTAATATGCTTTTTAAGGGGACAAACAATCGACGCCGCTCCATAGGTTCTTTCGGGAGTATTTTTGATGAAGGCGTGTTTGACGGTTTTTTTGATACATATGCGAAAAAAGAAGTAACCCTGAAGTCAGCAGATTTGCCTTTTACGATTAAATTTTTACCGGAAAATGGCAAGCCCCGGGACTTCTCCGGGGGTGTGGGCAGCTTTGATTTTGACGTCCATATCGGGCCCGAAGAAGTGCGTGTGGGGGATCCCCTGACGTTAAAGATAAAAGTAGCGGGTAACGGCAATTTGAAAGCCCTGAGAATGCCTTCAATGGCATCAGTTAAGGGGGCGGATGAGAACTTCAAATATTATGACCCTGAGATTGCCGAGACGGGGCGTGTCAAGTCTTTGGAACAAGTTGTTATCCCGATGAGTGAATCCGTTAAGGAGTTTCCTGCAATTCAGTTTTCATTTTTTGATGTGGCCGGCAATAAATATAAAACACTCCGAAAGGGGCCGTTCCCTGTTAATGTTGTTCCTCTGGATGATGATGAGCAGCTTAAAGTGGTCGGCCTGGCGCCCGGTGAAGGCAGAGTGGAAGTGAATGAGAAATTAGGACAGGACATAGGTTTTATTAATGAACGCCTGGGGAAGGTTTATGGTTCTGATTTCTTATTGCATCGGAACGCGGGTTTTTACGTTTTGATCGTGTTGACATTTCTTTTATGGGGCGGTTGTTTAACAGCTTATCTGATTACGCGTCGTATTAAAACGGATGTCAAATTTGCGCGGCGCCTGCAGGCGCCCCGGCACGCGCGAAAGGGGCTGGCCTCGGCGCGCAAATTCTTAGAGAGAGATGAACAGAAAGATTTTTATGACGCCCTCTTTCAGACATTGCAAAAGTATTTTGCTAATAAATTCCATATTCCCGCCGGATCGGTAAACATCAAGAATATTGAACGCCTGGTTAAGGAACATGATATGGAGGAGTCTTTGGTGGGACGAATAAAGTCTGTTTTTGAAGATTGTGAGGTTGTTCGATATGCTTCCATTAAAGTAGATAAAAGCAAAATGGCCTCCAGTTTTAAACAGGCGGAAGAGATTATTGACTTTTTTGAAAGAAAATGGCGATGAAAGTATATAAAACACATTTCTTTATTTACCTGGTAATAAGCTTGATGGCCTTTAGCGGCCTTGCCGCGGGGCAAGAGGCGGCTGCTGATGGGCCAAGAGATTTTTTTGTGAAGGGTAATTTGTCTTATAAAGATGGCCAATACGCTCAAGCCATAGAACATTATGATAAGATTATCCAAAAGGGCAAGGTCAGCGGGCCGTTATTTTACAATATAGGAAATGCCTATTTCAAAATGGGGAAGATTGGAAAGGCTATTTTGAACTATGAAAGAGCGGCGCGATTTATTCCGCGGGATCATGACCTGCGGGCTAACCACCAATTCGCCTTATCGTTGACACGTACTGTTAATAAAGAGAAGGGGAGATCATTTTTTGCGGTCATCAAGAAAGGGGTCGTTGGCCATTTTACGATGAATGAAATATTTATTGCTCTGTACCTGATGTTATTAACCGCGGGACTGGCTCATTTATGCGCGTTATATTTTTGTTGGCCGAAGAAATTATTCCGCAATTGCCTTGTTGTTTTGGGCCTGTTCTTTTTGCTGTTTATGTATGAAATGATCGGCAGGGTTAAAGCGCTGGATCATTTAAGCATTGTCACGGTCAATGCCCACGCGAGGTTTGAGCCACGTGAAGAAGCGACGACGCACTTCGCTTTAAACGAGGGGGAGAAGGTCAAAGTCCTGAGAGAGGTTGAAGGCTGGTCCAAGATACAACGGGCGGATGAAAAAGCCGGTTGGATTAAGAGCGGAAAAATTGAGCGTATTACGCAATTTTAAAACAGAGAATGATAATGGTTATTTATCCTGGAGGTGCTGTGATGGAAAAAAGAAGCGTTGGAGTCAGGTGTTTGAAGTGTGGGATATTTTTTACGTTAGTATTCGCGATGTTGTTATTGTTTAATGTGAGCAGTGTTTATGCCCGGCAGGATTTCTTTTTGCATTGTTACGAACCGTACCTCATTGATAAAACCTGCCCTCAGGACATATGCCGGATTAAAAAGTGTACTGATGAAGAAAAAGAGCAGGGTTGCCGGGAATCATGCCAGCCGAAATCATGTCCGGAGATACCGTTTGATCAGTGCCCGCAAGATTACTGTAACATTATGGTGAACTGCGCCGGAGATGAGACCTGTAATTTTCGTATGATGGGTGAGGCTCCCGCTTGCGGGAATATGGCTTATGAAGGCCAGGATGTTACGTGTTGTGAGGGTTTTGTCCGCCGATGCGGAGTTGAGTTCCTGGATGATACCTGTGATATGGTTGGTGAAAATTCTATGTATAATCTGCCGATTTGTGTCCCTTGCGGCGATGGGCACTGCAGTCAATTTGAGAATGCCTGTAATTGTCCCGAAGACTGCGGCGAAGGAGAGTATCAAGGATTTGATTATAAGGAATATTTGGAGCGCAAAGAAGAGGCTGAATCTAAAAAAGGATGGGGCTGGGGGAAAAAGAAAAAAGTTGAAGAGCCTGAAGAATAACCTCCCTCCGGTGCATGAGCCGCCGGATTAAATAAAATCTTGTATGAGTGGACGGGATTATGAACGAGCCTAAAGATAAAAAAATAAGTTGGAACGAATTTTTGAAATATTTCATTAAGAAGGATACGTATCGTCATAATCTATTGTTGGAGCCAAAGAAATTCATTGATTATTGCGGAAAGCGAGGCGTCGTGATCAAGAATGCTGAGCTTGAGTTCTTCGAGAAAGAGGGCATGCTCTATCCTGTGGCAAGGCATAATGTTCCAGTTGAGGATAAGCGGAAAGAAGGTTTGAATTGTCAGTCATTTTGGGAAGGGGATAAGAACAATTTGCTCAAGCTGATGGAGGACGGATATTTGTTCCATCCTTCTGAAAAGCCATTTATTCCATGGGAGAATTTTAAGGGGAAACGGTTGGAACGTGGCACGGAGAAAGTTATCACCTACTATTCCTCTTTTCAGATCCATAGCTTGAGGAAAATACGGGATTATTCTTATGTTCGCCTTTTTCTTCCATTTGCAGATGTTTCAGCAGATAATTGTAAAGTAAAGGATGTTGAGAAGAAAAAGATTTTTTCGTTCAAAATGAAGAAAGAATTTGATTGGCAAGAACGTAAAAAATGTTTGAGGGATAGCTGCATATATCTTGATGATTTACTGAGGTTCTTTCTAATATCAAATATTGAGGATGAGGATAGTGAATGGCAAGTGATGAAAAAGAGTTTCAAACTGGATGAAGAAGAGCTTTCCCGGTTAGGGTTGGATGTTTTATCCATCTGCAACTGGTACATTATTTTTTCTAAAGAAGCAAAATGTTTGCTTGGAGGATTCTTAAGTGATTGGGCTTATCTTTTTACGAATGTTGCTAGGGATAAGAAAGCGAAACTTAAAGGAACTATGCGTTTGGGCGTTGACTATTTACAATGGGCTATCGGGTTAAAACGTGTACTTGAGGAGCATGTGAAACGGAGGATATTTGAGGTTGATGAGGCGGCGTCCCTATCGAAGGAGAGGGTGAAAGAGATCGATCCCTGTGATAGAGGTTCAAAGAAGTTACCGCAGAAGAGGAAGTACAGAAATAAGAACTTTTATGATGAGCAATATGATGAGAAAAAGGGTAAAGACTTTCTCTATGATAGAAATAAGCGTCTTTTGTATCTGGTCAATACTTTCAAGCTGGATTATCAACCGAGGGTTATGTTGCTGGTTGAAGGATATACGGAAGAAAAGGTTTTGCCAAAGCTATTCGAGTGGTATTCTGATGAATCTTTCGATGATATGGGTATCGAGATCATCAACTTCAAAGGCGTGTCAAAAATGTTGTCAACTTCGAAGACTGCGGAGAAGCTTGGTAAATTGTTGATTGATATACAGAAAGAGATAGGAAAAGGAAAGGAAAAAGGATTCCGAATAATACCCGACTCCCAAAATGAAAGGCTGCATCGTGTTATCGGGGATCTGAAGAAGGTTAAAATTGTTATATCAAACTGGACATCATTTCTCAGTTATAATCTTGAAAAGTGGCAAATCATCCCTTTTTTCCTTTCGGATAACGAAGGCGAGATCAAAAGTTTCCTAGAAGCAAAAAAGCCAATAAAGTTTGATGAAGTCAATTATAATGTTCCTAAGATGATGAGATTCCTGTGGGGGTTCGATAACAATAATTTACCATGGAAAGAAAAGGGCTTTGAATTCGCGAACTTTAATAACAAGGAAATTTCAGCTGCATTAGAAGGAATTCTGGGAAAGAAGTTTGAAGTTGCAGATATACAGAAAGTGAGAGCACGGGGACATGGCATTAAAAAAATTGATGATGGTATGAAAGGAAAAAAAGTTGCCATCGGTGAAGCACTTGTTAAAAATTTGATAAAGGTTCCTAAAAAAAACAAAGATGACGCCCGTCTCGAAAGGCCGATTTTTAAGGCTATCGACAAAGTGGTGGTGCTCGCTAAGAAAAATAATCTCCCCGTATCGAGGAAACAGGAGTTGGATAATAAGCAAATAATAAAGAAATGGCTCACTGAAGAGTAATATCAATTTTGCCGTTCTCCATGCCTAAAGCAATAAAAGCCGTTTCCAGTGCTTAAACGTAAACTCTAAATCCTTATTCTTTAAATGGTCAACTCAGATGTTTTCCGGGTTAATTCAGATATTAATAATTGTTAGATCTACTAAACAGGTTCTAACCTGCTCCAGCCAGCGACCATGATTTGTAAACTGTTGATATCATTAAATCTTTTTGGATACCCCTGACAGGACGTTTGAAAAAAATGAAAAGAATTTTTGTAATAATTGCTTATGCTTGTTTAGGTTCTTTCATCGGTTTTATTGTGGGACAACTTTTGAGCATTCCATTTATGCTTATGGCTCGTAGTGACCCGGGAGTTCCAGAAGTACAAGGAAATCCAGCGATGTATGATGTGGCTACGATTACATGCCTGTCATTTTCTGTTATTGGCTGTTTGTTGGGGATTAGGAAAGCGACAAAAAAATTTAATTAAAGGCTGGGAATGAGCTCTGTTGTCAAGAGAGTAGTTCTAACTTGGTCCAGCCAGCGACCCCAGCCTCAAATGGTTATATTTTTTTCTTGAATAATCTTAATAATATGCTATATTTACATTGTACATATGAATAACATCAGATTTGATTGGGACAAAAGTAAGGCCGCATTAAACAAAAAGAAACATGGTGTTTCTTTTGAAGAAGCGGTGACAGTATTTTATGATGATTATGCTTTAGAGTTCTTTGATCCGGATCATTCAGAAGATGAAGATCGGTTAATTATGCTGGGAATGAGTTTTAAGGCACGTATTTTGGTTGTTTGTCATTGTGTCAGAGAAGCCAGTTTGTTGATTCGAATCATTTCAGCAAGAAAAGCTGGAAAACACGAAGCCCAAGGTTATCGGGAGGAAAGAATATGAGAGCAGAATATGATTTTTCAAAAATGAAAGGACGCCGCAATCCCTATGCTGCACGTCTCAAAAAGCCTGTCACAATTCGTCTAGGGAATGATGTCATTGAGTATTTTAAATCTATGGCGGATCAAATGGGCGTGCCATACCAGAATTTAATCAATCTTTATCTCCGCGACTGCGTGCAATCTCATCGCAAGATCAAATGGGTAGCACATTAAACAAGTTCCAACCTTCTTGACCCGGCGGCCGATGGCTGAAATGGGGAAGCAGAAAAAGTCACAGAGCCTCAAGAATAACCGTTGCCGCCCGGCGGCTGGCACCCGAATCACCCAAGCTTTCTTTCACCTTCTTTAATTCTGTTTTTATTTCCGCCAAGCGAATTTCATCTGTAAACATGGCGCGCAACTCCTTCACGATGCATTCAGGTGTAGCTTGAAACTGTACGCATTCCGGCACAATTTTCTTGCGGGCGATGACATTGACGAGTCCGATGCAGGGGATCTTGATGAAAAGTTTCGCGATGAGCCAGGTAATGAGAGATGTTTTATAAATGACAACCATAGGCTTGTTTAGAATCGCTGTTTCTAAGGTCGCGGTTCCTGATGCGACCACGCAGACATCGCAGGCGTTAACACCGTTATAGTGCTCTCCTTTAAATATTTTAAAATCAATATCGGACTGGTTTGTATATTTTTGCAGCAGTTCCCGGGAAATTGTCGGGGCTTTAAAAAGCAAGAACTGGATGCGCGGAAATTCTTTGATTAACGATTCGCCGGCTTTGACCATAACAGGAAGAAGGGTTCGGATCTCTTTCTCCCGCGAACCGGGAAGCAAGCCGATAGTTAAATCATGATTACTCAAGGTTAAACCAAAGCGGGTATCCTCTTTGGATTTTGTGATTTTGATATTATCAATTAACGGGTGCCCCACGAATATGGCATCCATATTATGTTTGGCGTAAAAATCTTTTTCAAAATCAAACAGCACGAGCATTTTGTCGATATATTTTCTGATGTCATTGACGCGGTTTTCTTTCCAGGCCCAGATTTGCGGGCTGATATAGTAAAAGATCTTCGTGTCCGGTGATTTTTGCTTGATCTTTTTTGCCAGTCTAAGGTTGAATCCCGGATAATCCACCAAAATAACAGCGGCGGGCCGGGTTGCGATTATTTTTTTCAGAATGAGATCGAAAATTTTTTTGATTTCCCCATAATGCTTCAAGACTTCCAGGAAACCGACTACCGCCAGGGCGGTTAGATCACGGTAAATTTCCACACCGCATTCCTGCATATGCGGCCCGCCTAAACCGGAAAACTTGATATGAGACGCGGACTTTTTGATCTCACTGATCAGATGAGCGGCATGAATGTCTCCGGAAGCTTCTCCGGCGATAATAATGATATTGTTGCGTGCTGCATCCATAATGATAGAGATGACGGGATGATTATGGTTAAATTTTTACGATGTCGTTTTCCTGAGCGAATCGCGGGATCGGCTGATTTGAAATTGATTGACAAATATCCATAGCGAGTTTTAAAGCATCGCGACCTTCAACGCCGGATACGATGGGTTTTGTGTCTTTCTGGATTGATTCGATAAACGATTCGTTCTCTTTTTTCAAAGGTTCTTCCCGTTCGATAGGGAGGGCGTGTTTTAAGATGCGCGTCTTGTCTTTTTTATAGATGAAGGCCTCTTGTTTGACATAGTCGAGCGAGATATAGGCGTTGGGAAGAAAGATGCGGATTTTGCGCATGACTTCCTCAGAGATACGGCTGGCTGTTAAATTGCATACGCATCCGTTAGAGAAAATGATGCGCGCGCTAGCGATATCTTCCAATGGAGTAAGAACGTTAACACCGACAGCATGAAAATTATTGACAGGACAATTATTTAATCCGAGGACGATGTCAATATCATGTATCATCAAATCCATAATAACGCCGATGTCAAGGGAACGGTTGGGGAAATGGTTGAGGCGATGACATTCAATGAACAGGGAGTTCTTGGCGAATTTCTTAACAGCTAAAAAAGCGGAATTGAAACGTTCCACATGGCCGACCTGGATTTTGAGATTTTTTTCTTTGGCTAAGGCGATAAGATTATCGGCTTGTTCAATGGTGTAGGTCATAGGTTTTTCTATAAAGGTGTGGGCGTCATTTTCAAGGAAAAATTTGGCCACTTCGAAATGAGAAACGGTCGGCACGCATATGCAGACAGCATCAATCTTGCCAGCCAGTTCGTGATAGTCTTGATAGAAGGGTACTTTGTAGTGTTCGGCAAGTTTGAGCGTGCGATCGCTTTTGATGTCGCAAACACCAACTATATTGACCCGCGATAGCAATTCATTATACACTTTGAGATGCCGCGACCCTAAATGGCCGACCCCGATAATGGCTAAATTTATTTTTTTCATAATAAGATTTTTTTAAGTTAAACTGTAACTTTTATGAGTTTTATTTATAACAAATACCTCGACAAAAGTCAATTGATATGGTACTATTCGTGAAATTATGAAGAATTACATCAAACTTCTCCACTTTCTGAAGGGTCATCGCAAGCTTTTTTCCGTAGCTGTCCTGACGATGTTCATCGCGAGCTTCTTTGAGGGTTTCCAGCTGTCCCTGTTGGTTCCCATGACCGACCGGATCTTCAGCAACAAGCAGATCGTGGTGGCCAATGAGCTTCCCGGCTTTATCCAGATATGGATTGACAAGCTTAA
>JAGLNJ010000167.1 GCA_023139575.1 Candidatus Omnitrophota bacterium
ATTTCCTTTTCAGAAATAAATTGAAAAAATTCCTTCCAATGTTTTACGCGCGTCCCGGCAGATTCTTTAATCAGCTCCTGCCGCTGATATTTCATAAAACCCGTAACATCACTCATTTTTTCATCCTTTTTAAAAACAGAAAATTTTCTTCACGAATAATTCAAAAAAATTGCCTCAGGCCCATGCTTTGACAGGATAGCCAAAAAACTAAGAGACTTTTGAGCTCTCACAATTAATCATGCCATAATCGTGCCATCCATTTCATCTAATCTCGCCTCATACCAATCTAAACAATCGTCACCCTATCGTCACCCTATCATCACCCTGTATAAATTACATATCTTGTCGAAGGCCCTCTTCCCTGCTGAATAAATATTCTCTGATTGACCATTTCCTTCAGTTCAAGATGGGCTGTCTTATGCGAAATTCCTCCCAACTTCATATATTCACTACGTTTAATACTGCCGTTTTCCTTAACATATTCCATCGCCTTTTTCTGTCTCTCGTTTAAATCCAGTTTATGCAGTTTCTGATCCTCGATCGCCTTCTCAAAAGACTTGCCGGGCCCAATCAACGTCACGTTGAGCCCACCAGATAGCTCTTCAAATACCGGATCAGACAGTTTTTCTTCACGCATGGCCTCCATTATACGGTTCGTTCCCCTTCCCCAGTGCTCAATATACCGAATGTAGAACAATCTGTCAGCCAAAAACCCGTTACGCGGGATAGAATTATGCTTGCGCTTAAGCATCGCAGGGGTAAGCGGCTCAGGCAGCTCTCCCGGATTCCAGACCTCGATCCGGTCATCGTAAATTGCCAAATGGATGTTCGCGTTTGACCAATAGTCCCGATGCGCCAGTGCGTTATTTAACATTTCTTCCAGTGCCCGAATAGGATATTCCCATTTATCGAAGCGCTGATTGGCGTCAAAGAAAACTGCGTGCCGGGTATGCTCCGCAATAAAAGCCAATGCCTTTTCACGAAGCTCCTGAATAGCCCCATCAAAAACCTTCATGTCAATATAATCATGACTGTCCGCTCCTTTAAAACGGGCGGCGCGGATTTTTGCTTGAACAAAAAACTTCTGAGGGTCTTTTCCAAACAACAAAATAGCCGTATTGTTCAACTTGCCATTTTTGATCAGATTCAATCTCAGCAGGGAATCTTTCAGGGTCGTGTTCTCAGGGACGACCAACCGTTTCTCCTTCTTGGCCTTATTCAGAAATCGAAATACCTTATCGTCGTCAATATCCTTCAATGACGCTCCCTTGCAGATCATCTCATCGAACTGAAGACTGTATTTATATTTCTCATAAATCAATCGCTCATATTCATCTTTGCTCATCTTAACCGTCGAACGGCCCACCCGCTTATACGGACGCCCGAATGCCAGCACCAGATGATCATGAGATTCCTTAACCTCCACAACGATGACATCCTTACCGCCGACTTTCTTCACGGTAATCTTCGGATGAAGCATCGGATCGGTGTGTTGGCCAATTCGATTGACAAGATTCTCTAACGTGCCTTTGCCAATCTGAATGCCAACAACCTCGCCTTTTTTTGAAATACCGATAAATATCCGCCCACCTTCAGCATTCGCAAAAGCCGCCGCCGTCTTGATCATTTCATCGATCGTGGCCAACGATTGCTTCCACTCAACGGTGGTCGATTCAGATATTCGTATTTGTTTGCTATGTTTAATTTTCATAATACAACTTACCATGTCCACACCTATTCAAAATGACCCTATGGAGAGGACAGCGACCTTTAATTGAAAGGCGACATAAAAAAAGTCGCTCTCCCCTTTCTGACCCACAAATGTACCCGTTACCTTTATTTCCGCTTTGCATTAGCATTTTATTTTTTCCAGTCGTAGGTCAAATTACCGCATCCACACCTAATTTTATTCTCTACATTATCGAAATATTTGACTGCAATACATTTCTTACAATCATTGTTGTCACAGTAAAACGGCTCGATTATGCTCCTAATGTCTTCCCACATTACTTCTAAATCCTCAAGACTCTCTTTAAATTTATTGTTGTGAGATGTTGTATTCCCAAGAAACATAACTACGTTCTTCTGCCTTGGAATTTTGACCTTCTCCTTTAATTCATTACTTTTCTTTAAAATTCGGGTTTGAACAGCATCCAATAATTCTGGGACCATCCGCTTCTCATTAAATTCGTTATATCGAAATTCTACAGGGGCGGCTATATTAAACGCGATTTCTTTCATTACTTTCTCCGCATAAACTCTAATGTCATTACCAAGCCCATCCGTATTTTGCTCTTTAAATTTTTTAAGAATGCGATTTTTGATGTCAACCGTTCTTTTTTCTACACCTGTACCATTATTTTTTGTCCACTTGAAATTTTCAATTAACCATCCTTTGCTCTTTACATCACTGGACACCAATTCAAAGAACTCTTGTTCATGGGTTAAAAGAATGATTTGGCAGTCAGAAAATTTTTCAGTCAACAGTTTAGCAAACCTTGCTCGGTGAGACCTGTCATAACTGGATATAATATCGTCCAATATGAAAAATTCGTTCTCCTTATTAAATGCTTTGACAGAGGCCAAAAAGAACGAAAGTCCAAGACAATTGATGTGACTTTCGCTCAAATAGGCGATTGGAAAAGTCTTAGTTTCATCAAAGAAGCTGCACTCAATAGTAATCCCCACCAAATCACCGTCCTTTTTGATAGGCACAAGTTTTATGTCCTCAACTTTCTCCTTGGGGTTCATTGTTGTGTAATAGTCATTGATGTCTTGAGAGAACATTGTCAGGAATACGTTAAGAGCTTCTTCTTGTCTTTTTATGAAATCGGCATAAAGCACTTCAAACGTAGTTTGCTGTCTGGTCAGGATGCCTTGCTCTTTTTCTAGTCTTTGATATTCTGCGTAAGCAGTTACCACCTGAAATAACTTGGTGTAAATCTGGAACTTTATGTTTGATGATTGAGTTTCCGTAAGTGCTTTTGCGGTGTCTTGCGATTGCTTGACAAGCGCAGAAAGTTCCGTTTTATCAATCTCGATTTTTACTGAATCAGTAAGAGTAGCTGATAAGTCCTTTTTTAGCTCATTAGAGAAGACGTTTAACGATTTCTTGATTCCTGCAATCTGCCCTTTCAGTTTTTCGTATTCCTCCTTCTTGAATAGCTTCTCCTTTAACAAATTGCCTATCGTGTTAATATTTGACTGAACCAATTGTTCAAGTACTTCTGCCTGCTCATCTAATTTCTTCTTCTCTTCAGCAAGTTGCTCCAATTCCTCAATTCTTTTGTTCAACTCTTGAATTAGCTGAACCTTGCTCTTTTCTTGTTGACAAAGCGGGCAATAATCGTCTTGTATGATATCATTCTTAAGAACTGACTGACCTTCTTCCAAAAGAACAAGCAGCTGCAATTTCTTAATCTTCTCTGGGTCTTTTTGCAACTCTTTGAAGATAGTGTGATATGACTTGTAGCTTTCATGAATGTTGTCAATGTTTCCAACAACTTCTAATAAGGCCTCCCACGTTCTTGTAAAAAAACTGATTTGTTCAAATAGAGAGGTATCCTCTTTAGTTTCAATCTTCTTTAAAACTTTTTTTATGTCCTCATGAGATTTGATTCCGATATTTAGCTTCAATGGCTTGATGAGTTCATTCGCTCCTTCAAAGAGCTGCTCATCTGTATAGGCATTTTGTCCAAGATTTTCAAGTATTATTGAATACTTTACATTCTTTTGGTTATCATAATTCGCGGATCTGATATTGCGGGCAATTCGTCCGGCATTCTTCTTCAACAAGCTCCTGATATCAGCTACCACTGAAAAGCCAATAATGTTTTGCAATTTTGCCAATTTCTCGGCTTTGCGTGCAATGATGAATTCTACCAAATCACGGTAGCGGAGAATAAGATTTTCGGATTGTGAGGCAGCAATAAAGTCATTAAAATCATCTGATGTATTAGAAATAGAAGTGTTTAACGAATCATCGATTGACTTTTTTGAATCCAGTTTATTGTTATCAAACTTGATTTCGATATATC
>JAGLNJ010000168.1 GCA_023139575.1 Candidatus Omnitrophota bacterium
CAAACAAAAGATGGTTACGCCAAAGCCTTAACACCGGACCAACTTGAAAAACAACGTCAAGGCATGGCAAAGGTTTGCGCGCAATCAGACATTGTCATCACCACGGCACAATTATTCGGCCGCCCTGCCCCGCGCATCATAACCGGTGATATGATCGCCCGAATGAAGCCGGGCAGTATTATAGTCGATATGGCAGTTGAGTCTGGAGGAAATGTTGAAGGCTCCAAAGCCAATGAAGAAATCGAAATAAACGGGGTTAAAATTCTCGGCATCATCAATCTTCCCGGACAAGTAGCTCTGGATGCCAGCCAGATGCTTGGGAACAATCTCGTTAATCTTATGGAAACTTTTTGGGATAAGGAAAACAAGACATTTACTCTGGACTTATCACATGATATCATCAAAAACTGCCTTATCACCCATGGCGGCAATATTGTTAATGAAACCATCCTTAATTTCTACAATAAAAAGAGGAGTCGTAATGGGGCCTGAACAACTGGTATTACTGGTCTTCGTTTTCATGTTATCCATATTCTTAGGGCTTGAACTCATTTCAAAAGTCCCCGCCACACTTCACACCCCTTTGATGTCCGGGTCGAACGCCATATCCGGTATTACCCTGGTGGGAGCATTGATCTCAGCCGGAACGGAGGGCACGGCATTTAATACGACCTTGGGCACCTTGGCCGTGATGTTTGCCACTGTTAATGTCGTTGGGGGTTATCTCGTAACCGACCGCATGCTTTCGATGTTCAAGAAAAAAGACAGCAAAAGTTAAAGGAATTTGGCATGAATATTTCTATTCTCATCAATTTAACATATATCGTTTCGGCTGTTTTTTTCATCTTCGGCTTAAAGATGCTTTCCTCTCCCGCCACAGCACGTAAAGGAAATTTATTGTCCGCTTCAGGTATGTTGCTGGCTGTTTTGGCGACATTAGCCACAAGAGGCCTGAATTTTCAATGGATTATTATCGGAGCCCTTCTGGGAACTGTTCTGGGTATTCTCTCCGCTAAATTAGTTGCCATGACCGCCATGCCGCAGATGGTCGCGCTCTTTAACGGTTCAGGTGGTTTGGCCAGTCTCCTGGTCGGCTGGACTGTTTATAATATTCTCTTAAGCCCCGACAAGTTTACGACCTTTACTATCTTTCTCTCGATACTCATCGGCGGCGTAACGTTCACGGGCAGTGTTATGGCCTGGGCAAAACTAAGCGAAAAAATTAAAAGTAACGCTATATTATATAAAGGGCAGCAAATCGTCAATTTCACCATCTTAGCGGTTATCCTGGTTTGTGGATTCTTCTTATGCGTGAACCCTGCCACAAGTTATTCCATTTTTCTTGCTATCGTTTTTTTATCCCTTATTTTGGGAATTTTGCTCGTCTTACCCATTGGCGGAGCCGATATGCCGGTTGTTATTTCACTTTTAAACAGCTACTCAGGGCTGGCTGCCTGCGCAGCAGGTTTTGTCATTCAAAATAACATCCTTATTGTTGCCGGATCGTTGGTGGGCGCGAGTGGGCTCATACTAACAAATATTATGTGCAAGGCCATGAATCGATCTCTAAGTAATGTCCTCTTCAGCGGATTTGGCGCCACTGTCAAGAAGAAAGACGCCGAATACCAAGGTGAGGTCAAACCCATCAATGTTGAAGACACATATCTTCTCCTTGAAGCCGCCCAATCCGTTGTTCTCGTGCCCGGATATGGTTTAGCTGTCGCTCAGGCGCAACACGTTGCGCGCGAACTGGGTGAAATCCTTGAATCCAATGGCGCAGAGGTCAAATATGCCATTCATCCTGTTGCCGGACGTATGCCGGGCCATATGAATGTTTTACTGGCTGAAGCCAATGTTTCTTATGATCAGCTTTTTGAAATGGATGATATCAACCCCCTGATGGAGTCCGTTGACGTTTGTATCGTTATAGGCGCTAATGATGTTGTTAACCCCGCGGCACGTCATGACGAATCCAGCCCCATCTATGGTATGCCGATCATCAATGCGGATAAGGCAAAGACTGTAATTGTTCTAAAACGCTCCATGGCCACAGGCTTTGCCGGGATACAAAATGAATTGTTCTTCTTTGATAATACCCGAATGCTGTTTGGTGATGCCAAATCCACGATTCAAAATGTCCTTGGTGAATTTAAAAGCTGAAACAGTAAGTGCCACTCCCATCAACAGCAATGGTATAAACGCGCGGAGCCAAGGATTGATGGGTTATGCTTTTTTCCTGTTATGCATCTTATTATGATGGTAACCTAACATAGAAATCAGTAGCTGGTGCCCGTAGAGCGAAGCGGCGCGGGTAAACAGTCCACTGGATTGTTTTGTTATCCTATTTTTTCTGCATTACAAAAAATTCATAACCGTAAAATTTCGAGAATTTTCTATAAAAATCTGCTTCATTTCTAAATGCTTCAAAAACAGCTAATGCCACTTCATTCCCTTGATATTTCTTATTCAGTCGAGGTAATTCTTTTTCCATTGGTAAATAATAGTAAATAAAGGTGACGGACACTTTTAATGAAGTAATAAAGTGTCCGTCACCTTTATTTTTGCGCAAGCTTTTTGACCAAAATGTTGCAAAAACCGTGCACTTTTGAAACTAAAGATAATGCTTATTATTGTTTCATCTGGATTCCCGCCTTCGCGAGTGTAAACTCCGGAGGGAATCCATAGTTTGAAATCTTTTTTCAGCAGACCCTAATTTCTGATTGTGCAGTTAGCTCATCCCATACTCGAAAGACTCTTTTGGCTAACTTTGCATATCGATTTAATTGCCGTTTTTGGACATATCAAGCCGACGACAGATTGTTATCTGCCTGTTATTCACTGCAAGTTTATAGCGTTGGATGCGTTAACTGCATAATCAGACCCTAATTAATTGCCCTTCAACCTTCTTTGCGCAAGGAATAAAACTAAAGATGGTTTATTTTCCTGAAGAACTTCTTTTTTTAATGCGGCTTGAAGATGAAGTTTTGGTGGTACGCGTTCTTTTTTTGGTAAGAATTGCATTTTCAATAAATCTAATAGCGATCAAATAAAAAGCGCCATTTTTCTTCTTCTCAACTCTGACAATCTTCCCCTTTCCTTTAAAAATATCCAATATTC
>JAGLNJ010000169.1 GCA_023139575.1 Candidatus Omnitrophota bacterium
TATAGGATGTCTGGATGTCTTATATGCGTGTAAATATGAGAAGGGCGTCAGCCCACACTTTCTTCTAACTTTATTTCTAAAAGTTTTACCGCTTCAACGGCAAATTCCATCGGCAATTCTTGAAACACCTCTTTACAAAAACCATTAATAATGAGTGATATAGACCCTTCTAAATCCAGTCCGCGTGATTGCAGGTAAAATATTTGGTCAGAGTTGATTTTTGAGGTTGAGGCTTCATGCTCGACCACAGAGGAATTGTTTTTCACTTCAATATAGGGAAAAGTGTTAGCCTTGCATTTATTGCCGACAAGCATCGAATCGCATTGTGAAAAGTTACGCGCCCCGTAAGCCCTGGGCATGATTTTAACCAGACCGCGATAATTATTATTTGATTCATCAGTGGAAATACCTTTGGATACAATTGTGCTTTTGGTATTTTTCCCAATATGAATCATCTTGGTTCCGGTGTCGGCCATCATTTTATGGTTTGTCAAAGCAACCGAATAAAATTTTCCGACAGAATTATCGCCTTGTAAAATGCAGCTGGGATATTTCCAAGTAATGGATGAGCCTGCCTCAACTTGCGTCCAGGAAATCTTTGAATTGCGTCCGGCACATTTCCCCCTTTTAGTCACAAAATTATAAATGCCACCTTTCCCTTCTTTATCGCCGGCATACCAGTTCTGGACAGTTGAATACTTTATTTCAGCGTCATCAAAGGCGACAAGTTCCACGACAGCGGCATGAAGCTGGTTTTCATTTCGTATGGGTGCGGTACAGCCTTCTAAATAGCTCACATAACTCGCATCTTCGGCGATGATAAGGGTGCGTTCGAATTGCCCGGTATTTAAGGCATTAATGCGAAAATAGGTTGAAAGTTCAATGGGGCAACGCACACCTTTCGGAATGTAGCAAAAAGATCCGTCAGTAAAAACAGCGGCATTAAGCGCCGCAAAAAAGTTATCCGAGTACGGAACGATTGAGCCCATGTATTTTTTAACAAGTTCGGGATGATTTTTTATGGCGTCGGTTATAGAACAAAAAATTATACCGTATTTGGCCAGCTCTTCCTGATGCGTGGTGCTGACAGAAACACTATCAAAAACCGCGTCGACCGCGACGCCGGTTAATTTCTTTTGTTCCGAAGTAGGAATGCCCAATTTGTCAAAAGTTTTTGTAATCTCCGGGTCAATGTCACCCAGGCTATTAGCCTGCGGAATATTCTTCGGAACACTGAAGTAACAGACATCTTGATAATCGATCGGGTCATAATGGAAATTGGCCCAATGAGGTTCCTTCATGGTCAACCAATGATGAAGGGCCTTCAACCGCCAGTCCAGCATCCACCGCGGCTCATTCCTTTTTTGCGATATGGCGCGAATGGTATCATCATTTAAGCCCTTCGGGATGCTGTCCGTATCAACATCGGTTGTAAAACCGTACTTATATCCGCGAGCAGACAATTTATTATTTTTAATAGTTTTCTTATTGAGAATTCTGTCTTGTGGTTCCTTGTTCATAATGCTTCCTTAAAGACGACAAAAATAGGTATCTTTTCATAGCCTGACATTAGCTTTGCTTGCCATTAAGTAGTACCGGTTGTATAAAGTCGCAGAGTGTTATGCTGTTTAAGACATCGTAAATTTTTTCACTTAAATGGGCCATGGAATCCGCGACGATGCACGCCCCATGCAAATCACAAGCCCCAGAGTGATTGCCTTGACATTTTGTTAGCCGCAAAGGGCCGACGATCATTTCAGTCAAATCGGCGAGAGAATATTTAGAAATATTTTCTTGTATGCGGTACCCGCCATGGGCTCCCTGCGCGGCTTTTAAAATACCATGTTGTGTCATAATTTGCAGAACGCGGGATGTCGGATCAAAAGGAAGATGGTACATATCACAGATCTCTTTCGCCGAAGTGAGCTGGTCCTTCTTTTTTTTGTTCATATGCTTAAGAGCAATAACGGCGTATTCAACTTTTTTGTGGATTTTAAACATATTGTTTAGCCTATTTGCACTGTGATTTCAGGATTAAATTCATTTCGAAGAATGTTTTCAACGGCCCGCATCGTTCCCATGGTGGCGCTCGGGCAGCTGCCGCAGGCGCCCTGATAGCTGATTTTAAGAGCATTGTTTTCCAAGGCCAGCACCTGTAAATCTCCCCCATCCATTTGCAAATATGGCCTCACAGTGCGATCGAGTATTTCGTTGATTTTATTGATATCCTCATTATCGGTCTTCGGCGTCGCAACGGATGGTTTATTATCCAAAGTGATGTCGGGATCATGATTATCGAAATTTTGTGATATTGTTTTTTTGATTTGTCCTTCCAGTGTATCCCAATCAGCAGATCCATCCTGTGTGACGGTAATATAGTTGTCAAAAAAGAATACTTCCGTTACCCCGGTCAGGTCAAAGAGCCGTGCCGCTAAGGGAGTGCTTTCGCGTTCACTGGCGCTCTTAAAGGTTGCATTACCAGAGGCAATTACCGGCACATTCATGATAAATTTTAACGCATTGGGATTGGGGGTGTTTTGGATTTTGATTTCATATTCCATGCGGGTGATCTCCTTAATAAACAGCATTAAATTGAGTTTAACGGGCTGCTAAAACCTGTTTTTCGATGCTATAGTACGCAGATAGTCATGGTTTGTCAATAAATACTTCAAAAAAATACTTATTTAGC
>JAGLNJ010000017.1 GCA_023139575.1 Candidatus Omnitrophota bacterium
TCAAACCCAAAAATAAAAAGCGCATTGATTTTTATCCCCGTTTTTTTTATTCTTTTTGTCAGCTTCCGATAATCTTTCGTTAGCGTGAACTTGCCTCGCCTTGAAGTTTCTTGCACACTGTCAGATGTCTCATATCCGATTAAGAGCCCTCTACACCCACTTTCTTTTGCCAGACGTAGTGTTGTTTCGTCTTTCGCGATGTCGATAGAACTGGAATCAAACCATTCGATGCGCAACGGTTTTAAAGATTCAAATAATTCCCTGGCATATTTTGGGTCAGCGTAGATATTATTATCTAAAAAATAAAATGTCTTTTGCTTTTTCTTGGCTCTTTTGATAAGAGCAACTACCTGCTTTATTGGTATATTACGGATTTTTCTACCACATATCGCTGGAATAACACAAAAATCACAGTTGAATTTACATCCCCTCCCGGTCTGAATACAGCAAACTATCTCTTCGGGTGGAAATGTCATGAGTTTTTCATGAACTTTCTCATAAAAATCATCTAGTAGCGGTCCATGATAAATCCTTTTCAACTTACCGTCTTCATAATCTTTTATGACATCTTCCCATATGCCTTCCGCATCCCCAACAACTACACTATCACAATATTCCAAGGCCTCATCACATAAAAAAGTTACATGCGGACCACCCATAATGACTTTGGATCCCCGTTTTTTGAATTCTTTGGCTATTTTATACGCTTCCAGGGAATTCGATGTAAAACACGTGATCACTACCAATTTATCAGCCGCATAATAGCGATCATGCCAAAACATCATGTTAAATTCCTTGATATGATACCCATCAGGTGTTAGAGCCTTTAGAACGCCAAAAATTAATGGATACCTCCGAAAAATCATCGAAACAATCGCGTTAAGAACGCCTCCAATAAGTGGATTGATAAAAAACACCTCTTTATTATGAACGGACGTCTCTTTAATTTTCGGATAACAATTAACAACGATGAATATGTAAAAAAGAAAAACAAAAAAGTGGAGATATTTAAAGAGTAAAATGAGAGCCCGATATATATATACATTTTCGGTTGCTGTGGTTAGCTTCAAAAGAAGAATATTTATGACATTAATACCAATAAATATGCCAATGAGATTAAAATTAAGAACAACGTTTTTTTTAGGGAGACTATATGGTTTGACAAACTTTTTATGAATGATATATTCGGCAAGTATATAAAGAATGATGACATCTGTAAAAATTGTAAAAGCAAATAAAGAAATGTCTAAATCAGGAAAAAATACGAAAAGGAGGAAATGAAATACAAGGGGTATAAAGGCGAGTAAAACGTATATTTTCCAAAACTCTTTAACATTTTCAAAGTATCGTTTCATTGTCAAGGCAACATTTCTTTCACAAGCTACATCAACCATCGCCCCATAAATACCGCTGTAAAAACAAACTTTGAGAAAAATGAGCATCCCCTGCAACCATAACCCAACAAAGGAATCCAATACAGTTTGTGAAAAATAAATCTGTACAATGCCGGGTTCTAACACATACGCCAACATGACGGGAAACAACATGCTATTCAGAAAAATAAATGTATCTTTAAGAGGTGAATTTGTCTGATGCATATTTGATTTCACAACATAAATACCCTTAAATCAAAACCCGTGTGAGTAAGAACCATCGCTCAATTTAAATTGTCTTTTGTCCATTTTAAATAAGTAGCCGAACGGTCCACCGTGACAGTGGATTTTGCCCCTCCAGCTGCAACACAGCTAAAGGAACCGGTATTACGCAAACAAACTCAAGAAATTTTTACCTTTCGCTATGTCCCGCTCTATAACACGCGTTTCTCTATGATCGGAAAACAAACCCGTGTCTAAAAAGTCATACAGATTGACCCGGAATTAAAAATCCCCCTCTTTAACGATAAAACGTTTCCCCTTTTTGCCTTTCATCTTGCTATAACGCGGACCATCATCCGTTTGGGTGCGGCGACGCCTCTCCTGCTCCTTTTCTGGCGAGACATCAAGCGCTTGGGCAACCTTCTTTGCCATTTTGGGCAGCCCAACCAACCCCTTTCCTGTCTGTAGACGCACGTACTCAGCTATAACCAAATGACCGGCATACCAATCAACGACCGCCCGGACTTCCGGGATATCCCAATCATATAGACGAAAGCAATCAATATGGCGCCGTGCAAATCGTTTGCGCAGATGCGAATAGCGCTTCTGGACACGATTAGCCAGAATTTCAGCATGATGTTTAGTTTTATCAGGTGTGACAAAATTCTTCTTTACCCTTGGTGTACAGCGGCTGTTTTTTTATCGGATTTCACGGATCTGCTCAAGTTCCTTACGTACTTTTTCCGTGTCTGGTTTTTTCAGGGCATAGCCAACACTTATAATTAAATCTACTTTTTTACGTTTAGGAATGCTCAACACTTTCTTAGTCTGTTTGGCATCAAACCAACCCAAAAAACAAGTCCCCAAGCCCTCTTCTTCAGCTTGCAGAACAAAATGTTCGCAGGCAATACCCAGATCAATAAGATTATATTGCGTTCCCTGTATCATCTGCCCTACTTGGGCGGCGGGTTTTGAATCCTCTCGTATGACAACAACCAATGCCGGCGCCTGCCGGGCAAACTGATTCATTGCGTAAATACCTGAAAAGGCCTTTTCTGCCAATTGATTCCTCAATACAGGATCTTGAACTACAATAAATTTCCAAGGCTGTGAATTACAAGCAGAAGGCGCTAAACGAGCCACCTCGAGACATCGCTCCAAGGCCTCTTCCGGGACAGACTGCTCAGCATATTTGCGACAACTTCTTCTTTTTTTTGCTAGTTCTAAAAAACTCATAAAAGTTTTCTTCCGATAACATTTTTGATTAGATAAATAGTGTCGTTTTATCCTAAAGTATTATGATAGAAAATGTTATATGGAATTTGAGGATTTCATTTTAACATATTTTTTTACAAGCAACAAGACTGCGCGCCCAAGCTTGAACCTGCTATTGCCTTAAGCTAAGCCTGTTTTATATTTCTTTTTTGGTAAATTCATCTCACAGCTTTCCTGAACGTAATATCGTTATGGCCAGCCACAGCCCCATAATACCAGCCGTGATGAATCCAATAACTCCCAGTATAGGAAAATCAAGAAACATAGGCCCTTTGTTAATCTGAATTACTATAGATGAACCGATAATTAATGCCGCGATAACCAGACTGAAAGCAATGCGGTTGCTCACCTTATCCATCTGTGAGATTAAATCTTCAAGGCCTCTATGTTCAAATTCTATATGGAGAGTCCCTTTTTTTATTTTGTTAAGAATTATCGTTAAATCTCTGGGTAATAAATTTGTAAGAATATAGAGTCCCTTTAAAAATCCTTTTACCTCCCTTACTATATTCTTTGCGCTATATCTTTCTTTGACCAGCCGTTCGACAAAAGGCTTTGCTTGGGCAACAGCGTTAAAATCAGGAGATATTTTTTTGCCTACGCCTTCAATTGTTATCAAGGCTTTGCTCAAAAGGAAAAAATCAGGAGGTACCTTGATCCGATTCTGCGAAATTATATTAATTAAATCAGGCAGAAACTGATCCATCCTGAGTTCTTTTAAAGGGATTTCATAATAACTCTCTACAAAGCCCATAAGGTCTACACTCAAACATTTAACGTGAGCATCCTGCTCAACGGCTCCCATTGATATAAAAGCCTCGATAATCCCTTCTACATCCCGATGAATTACTGCAGCTAGAATGTCAGCAAGCTGTTCTTTTGTTCCCGCGTCAATGTGCCCGGCCATACCAAAGTCTAAAAAGGCAATACGGCCGTCTTTTAAAACAAATATATTCCCGGGATGAGGGTCAGCATGAAAAAATCCATGCATAAAAATCTGTTTTAAGATAGCATCGGCTCCATTTATCGCTACCTGTTTTCTGTCCAATCCAATCTGTTCTATCTCGCTTACATTATCCGCTTTTATCCCGTCCAGTTTCTCCATCGTTAAAATTTTCTTCGTTGATAATTGATGAATCGTCTTTAAAATATATACAGTCTTATCATCCTTGAAATTACGCCGGAATCTGTCAATATTTTTTGCCTCCACACTGAAATTTATTTCTTTTAAAATCGTCTTTTTGAATTCATCAACAACCGCCGTGGGATTATAAAGCCTGCTTTCTTCGATATGTTTTTCTGCCAATTGAGCTAACATATATAAGATATCCAGATCTGCCCGTATTGTTTTTTCAATGTCCGGTCTTTGAACTTTTACCGCGAGTTTCTCTCCTGATTTCGATTCAGCCAGATGAACCTGCGACAAAGAAGCTGCGGCAATAGAATCAACAGAGAAATTCTGAAATAGCTGATCTATCGGCTTTTTTAGCTCTTTTTCAATCTGTTCTTTTACTTTCTCATACGCGAATGCGGGGACTTCATTCTGCAGTTTCTCTAATTCCTGACAGAATTCTAAAGGGATTAAATCCGGGCGAGTGCTTAATATCTGGCCTAGTTTGATAAAGGCAGGGCCCAACTCTTCCATCATCTTGCGGATTCTGACTGGGGCAGGGATATCAAATACATTCAGTTTCTTAGCCAAAATGCCTTTGATAATCTTCCTGCCGACAAGATTCCTGTCTATATTCAAGCGGCCAACGATATAACCAAAACCGTATTTTGCAAAAATATGCAGAATTTGTTGCAGTCTTTTTACGTTGCGTATTCTTTGAGTAACATTACCAATAACCAACTGAAAACTCCTGATTATGCTTGAAAAAACAGAAAATACTTCATTCCTGTTTTCTCACTACAGAACTAACGCGTCGATTTATTCTTTTTTGTTTAACTGCTTCTTCAACTCTTCAATTTCAGATTTAAGCTCTTCCATGTCCTTCTTAGTCGACAGATCTAATTTCTCCACAACACCTTTAACTTTTTCTTCAATTTGATCCTCTATCTCTTTTTTGCTTTTTGCTCCTTTTTCAATCAACTCATTAATCAATTCTTTTCCTTCCTCCTGGCCGACTTCCCCTTTTTTAACCAATTCGTTCACAACCTCTTCCGCTTTCTCCTTAGTCATAATTAATGCACCAAGGCCTAAATTCAACAAACTTTTTACAACACCCATCGTTCCACCTCCTGTTTAAATAGTTAAAAATATATTATAAAACCGCCCTCAGGATTACACAATTATTTATTCTTCCACTTCATCTTTCTTAAATCTAATATCAAATTTCTCACTAATTGACAGGAGTAAAAATAAAATGATCTTGTCTAATATCCACTTTAATCTTGTCTTTTTCTTTGATTTCACCTTTCAATAATTTAAGAGCAATGGGGTCTTGAATGTTTTTTTGAATTACACGCTTTAGGGGCCGGACTCCAAAAGCAGGATCAAATCCTTCTACTCCTAAAAGGTCTTTTACTTTGTCAGATAATTGAAGAGAAATATTTTTATCTTTTAAACGATTTTCAAGTATTTTAAGTTGAATGTCCACAATTTGACGTATATTTTCCTTTCCCAGCCGATTAAAGACAATAATTTCATCCAGTCGATTTAGGAATTCTGGACGAAAATGATGCTTTAAAGCATCATTAATTTTCTGCTTGATCTCATTTTCATCTTCTATATCCATAATGATGTCAGATCCTATATTTGATGTCATAATAATGACTGTATTTTTAAAATTCACAACTCGTCCTTGTCCATCAGTTAAACGCCCATCATCAAGAATTTGCAACAAAGCATTAAAGACGCTATTGTGCGCTTTCTCAATTTCATCAAAAAGAATAACCGCATAAGGACGACGACGCACAGCCTCTGTTAATTGTCCTCCTTCGTCATAACCAACATACCCGGGAGGAGCTCCAATAAGCCGGGAAACACTATGTTGCTCCATATACTCACTCATATCAATACGAATCATAGCATTTTCGTCATCAAGTAAGAACCATGCCAATGACTTGGCTAACTCCGTTTTGCCAACACCCGTTGGGCCTACAAAAATAAAGGATCCAACCGGTCTGTTGGGATCATTCAACCCGGTGCGTGAACGGCGAATGGCATTAGCAATTAAATTAATCGCTCCATCTTGTCCTACAACCCGTTCTTTTAGACTTTCCTCAATATTAATAAGCTTTTCTGTTTCCCCCTCCATCAGCTTTGAAAGCGGAATTTTGGTCCATTTAGAGACAATTTCGATGACATCCTGATCATCAACTTCTTCTTTAAGCATTGCCCCATGCTTTTGTGACTCCACTAACTCTCTGTTTTGTATTTCGAGTTCTTTGTTCAAATTGATCAAAATACCATACTTAATCTCTCCTGCCTTGTTCAAATCACCTTCCTTTTCCGCTCTTGCTTCTTCTGATTTGTTATGCTCAATGTCTGCTTTGATCTTGCGAATCTTATCAATCAATTCTTTTTCATGCTGCCATTGTAATCGAATTTTCTTATTTTCTCCCTTATGATCTTCAAGATCCTTCTCTATTTTCTTAAGTCGCGTTTTTGAAGCTTCATCTTTTTCTTTTTTTAATACTTGTTTTTCAATCTCTAATTGACGAATCTTCCGTTCACTCACATCTAATTCCCGAGGCATACTATCAATCTCAATACGCAGACGAGAAGCCGCTTCGTCAATCAAATCAATAGCTTTATCAGGCAAAAACCTTTCTGTTATATAACGGTGAGATAGCGTAGCAGCAGCAATGATAGCAGAATTTTGAATACGCACACCATGATGGACTTCATATCTTTCTTTTAGCCCTCGCAATATAGCAATCGTATCCTCAACCGTAGGCTCACTTACCATGACCTGTTGAAAACGCCGTTCTAAAGCAGCATCTTTCTCAATATATTTTCTATACTCATCAAGTGTAGTAGCACCTATACAACGAAGCATTCCGCGAGCTAAAGCCGGTTTAAGCATATTTCCAGCATCCATAGATCCTTCTGTCTTGCCAGCCCCGACAATGGTATGAAGCTCATCAATAAAAAGAATTACTTGCCCGTTTTTAGACTCAATCTCCTTTAAAACAGCTTTTAAACGATCCTCAAATTCCCCACGAAACTTTGTTCCGGCAATTAAAGCCCCCATGTCTAAAGCAACAACCTTTTTCTTCTTTAATCCTTCAGGAACATCTCCCGAATAAATCCGCTGAGCTAAACCTTCGGCAATAGCAGTCTTCCCAACCCCCGGTTCTCCGATAAGAACAGGATTGTTTTTGGTTCTACGGGATAAAACTTGTATAACCCGTCTTATCTCCTCATCTCGTCCGATAACAGGATCCAGTTTTTCTTGTTCAGCCAATGCGGTTAAATCACGTCCATATTTTTCTAAAGCTTGATATTTATCTTCCGGATTCATACTGTCGACCTTCTGGCCTCCCCGTATTTGTTTTAAAATATTTAGAATATCATCTTCCCGAACACCATTTCTTTTTAATTCCTGACTTAGCAATGTGCTTTCTTCTTTAAACAGGGCTAGAAAAACATGCTCCTGAGAGACATACTCATCTTTCATCCGCGAGGCAATCTTCTGTGCGTCATTAAGAACTTTATTCACCAGACTGGATAAAAATGGTTGCTGTCCACCTTCTACTCTTGGCTTTTTCTCTAATTCAGCTTCCAATTTTCTCAACGATTCATCTATAGAAATGTTAAACCGGTTAAGGAACGAAGTAAGAAGCCCGCCTTCCAGCTTTAACAAAGCATAGGTTAAGTGTTCCGTTTCAATCTGTTGATGATCCAGTTCCACAGCCATCTCAACCGCACGTTGAATGGCTTCCTGATTTTTCTGTGTAAATTTCTCAAATTTTATTGCCATTTTAAAGTCCTTTATATGATTTTTTATTTACTACGCAGGCATCTTTTTATCACCAGACACTAAGCCACAAAGAAACAAAGGCAAAAGAATTATGAAATTATTCGCTTAATATCCGCTTTTGTTAAAGAATCGGTCTCGAAAATATTTCCAGACACATTCCTAATTCGGGTTACAGTACGTCTGGGGATTTAATTATAGAAAATATAATATTCCTTTAATATACCTTGTCAATAGATTTATATACAGATCAAGGAATTCCGGTATTAAATTCTATTCGAGCGGGACCGTAAAGGGGGAATGGATCAAATGAGAGAGCAAATTCGCATGCGATTTTTAACGCCTGGATCGTCTGGGAGGCCATTTTTCCTGCAGGACAAACACCTCCCCCGCTGCACCCATAAAGATAACATTTTTGCGACACGTAATTATCAAGAGAATTTCTCGGATAAACATAAGGAGGGACGAGTTCTTCAAAGGGATAGAGTTCAGCCATAATCATCATGGCCAAATGTTTTTTGGTATGCTTATCTCAAATTTGCGGTTTAAGGTTCCGCGTAACTACTTACACATTTCCTTCTGATCAAGATTACCAGTAAGAGCCATTTGTGTGGCTAACAAAGAATTATATCCCTTGTTAGCCACAGTTTGTAAGTAACAGGATATTCGACAATAACACTTTGCGTAAAATTCTGTTCGAAAACAACCCGAGACTTTTTGCTT
>JAGLNJ010000170.1 GCA_023139575.1 Candidatus Omnitrophota bacterium
TTCAAGGTGGGCGAGGTGGTGGTTAATCACCGGCCGCGCAAGTATGGGACGAGCAAATATAGAAAAAGAAGGCTGTTTAAAGTCATCTTTGATTTCTTCAGGATTGTTGTAAAAAGAGGGAAGTAATGCGATGTTAAATGTTTGGCTCATTGTGGGTCTGGCCGGCCAGTTATTGTTCGCTGCCCGGTTTATCGTGCAATGGATCTGTTCTGAACGGAGAGGGGAAAGCTACATCCCGATAGTTTTTTGGTATTTAAGTTTAGCAGGCGGGGTGATCCTCCTGGTTTATGCTATCAGTCGTCGGGACCCGGTATTTATTTTAGGGCAAACGGGGGGTGTTTTCGTTTACATGCGGAATTTGCATTTGATCCATGCCAAGCAGAAAGAGGGGGCATAAAACAGACCGCGGACCATCGCCTGAATGGACCATGGATAAAAAATGGAAAAAAGTTGCTAGAGACTTTTTCTGTTGGGACAGGCGATCAACTTTTTTTTCTTGAGCAAATACACGATAACAGTTAGAATGAACACATGAAAAATAGGGATAATAAAAATTTAACAAGAATCGAGAATCGGCTTTATTCCTGGATGAGGAACAATGGCTGCGTGCTGCAGCGTGTGGCGATCGGCGTTGTGTTTCTTTGGTTCGGCATCAAAAAGCCTTTAGGGATCAGCCCGGTCAATGATTTGGTCGCCAAGACTATATTTTTTCTTCCCCCTGAATTCTTTATTCCTTTTTTAGGGATATGGGAAGTGGCTGTTGGGATATGTTTTATCTACCGTCCTTGGCTGCGTTACGGCCTGTGGTTATTTTTCCCCCATATGTTAGGAACTGTTCTGCCTCTGATCTATTTGCATGATGAGACCTTTACGATGTTTCCCTTCGCGCTTACGGTGGTGGGGCAATATATTATTAAGAACATGGTTTTGATTGCCGGCGCATTTATTGTGGCGGGGACGCTGCTTGTTGAGAAGCATGATAAAAATGTATGATGTAATTTTTTTACAAATTTAAAGGAGATTTATTATGGTTAAAAATAAGTTTTATTTTTTTGCGATTGGGGTCTGTCTGGTTTCATTTGCGGGTTGTTCATCAACGCAGGTGAAGCGTGTTGAACCGGAGGAAGTGGTGGACTTAAGCGGCCGTTGGAATGATACTGATTCCCGTTTGGTTGCCAAAGAGATGATTGGGGATGTTCTCGCGCGGTCTTGGGTGACGGATTTTCGCTGCAAGCAAAACCGTAAGCCCGTAGTCATTGTCGGGCCCTTATTAAATAAAAGCCATGAACATATAAATGGGGCGATATTTGTTAAAGACTTAGAACGGCAGCTTCTTAATTCGGGGAAAATCAAGTTTGTCGCTTCGAAAGAAGAACGGCCGGATGTGCGTGATGAGCGCCAGGATCAGAGGGCCGGATTCACCAATCCTGAGACCATCAAAAAGATGGCCATGGAGACGGGTGCTGATTATATTCTGATCGGAAGCATAAATTCCGTGAAAGATGAATTTAAAGGGCGCTATGTGATTCTGTATCAGGTTAACTTGGAATTGATTGATATTGAGACCAATGAAAAGGCCTGGATCGGCCAAAAGCATATTAAAAAGGTCGTCAAGCGCAGCAAATATTCGCTATAAGATTGCCGATTGAATAATCTGTGGTATAATTTCCTCACCCGCTAATGTCATCTAACCAAAAATCTTCTATGCATGCAAGATTGAGCGTAATATTTTCTTTTACCATATTAATTTCTTTGGTTCTCGCCGGATGCGCATCCCATCCTAATGTCCAACCCCAAATCAACAGCCTTGTTATCGCCGAGCGTTTTGACCAGGCGCTGCAAATTCTGCAGCAACATAAAGAAGGATACGGAAAGAATAATGAGCTGCTGTTCCTTTTAGATGAGGGCATGGTTCTGCATCTTTCTAAGAAATATGAACAAAGCATTGCGGCCTTTGCTCAGGCGAAGGCGAAGTTTGATGAATTGTATACACGCTCTTTGTCCAAGATTTCCGCCAGCCTCATTGTCAATGACTATACGATGCCCTACAGGGGTGAAGATTTTGAGCGGGTGATGATCAATATTTTTCAGGCCCTTAATTATGCCATGATTGGAAATATCGAAGAGGCTTTGGTGGAAGCCCGTGACGCGGATACCACCTTGACGGCAATCAATATGCAGTATGATCCGGGGCAGAAAAATGTTTATAAAGAGGATGCCTTTGCCCGGTTATTGATGGGGGTTTTATATGAGATATCAGGTAAGTCCGCGGATAGGAATGATGCCTTTATCTCATACGTCAAGGCGTTGGACATTTACGAAAAAGATTATTCTTATAATTATGCTTTGAGCGTTCCCGAGATTTTGAAAGAAAATCTTATCAGGGCTGCCCGGTACATGGGAGCTAGTGAGCAGAAGAAATTTATAAAGAAATTTGCGGGCATTGATCGTCGTGAAGATGCTTTTTCCGGCAAGGATAAGGCAGAAGTGTATTTAATCCATTATCGAGGATTATCTCCCGTTAAAATTCAAAGCTCCTTTACCGCGCCGTTACCGGGCGGGTTGTTAGGGCGGATCGCTTTCCCCAAATACAAAGAAAGAAACGTTGGGGATCAACCTTATTCTTTTCAAGCAAAACGAGGCGGGACGACTGTGGTACGAGAAGACACGGAATTAGGGGAAGATATCAGCGCGATTGCTATAAAGAATTTGAAGAACCGTCAATTCCGCCTAGTCGCCAAATCAGTGGGGCGATCAGCGGGAAAATATTTTCTGGCTAAAAAACAGGCCGAGAATATCGGCAAGAAGCATGGGGATGCCGCCGAAGAGGCGTTTCTTTTCGCGAGCAGCCTTTATAATATTTATTCTGAACAAGCAGATATCCGCTCTTGGCAGACCTTGCCCGGTGAGGTGCGTGTGGCTCGGCTGCAGGTGCAGCCGGGAGTGTATAAATTTTATCTGAATGCTGATTTGATTGGTGAGCATGCGCTAAAAGCAGGAGAGAGTAAAGTTCTCATTTATCGGACGACGTATTAATGTTTTGTCTGTGGAAATTATAAGAATCTACCATTTTGTTTGAATTGTCTTGAGTCAGAGCGTATTCGCAGAGTTATTAATATATTTACTAATTTATACATCTAAAATACTATTAACAAAATGCAAGATAGTCGACTTATTCCCTTTTTGTCACCCCCAATCATATGAAAAACTGGTCCCTTTTTTTTCTAAAATTTGCTCTGCCGATTTTTATTTGGTTACTACTTTTTCGCTCTCTTGTTTTTGGGAAAGCGATGGTTCTTCTTGAAACATACACGATTTATTCTGGGGCTAAGTTTTTTACCGACAATATAATCAATGGTGTTTTTCCCCTGTGGAATCCTTATGTGATGCTGGGATATCCGCAGAAGATTATGTTGTGTTATTTTGGCGCTTACAATCCGATTTGGCTGTTGATGCCATTTTTTCAATTATTTGGCGTGGCCTCTTATCAATCGTTTGTTTTTACTATAACGATATATTTTTTCTTAGGAATATTAGGTTTTTACCTTTTATCCAAGGCCCTCATCCAGAACGCATTAGTCAACTATATGGCGTTCTTGCTTTTTATGTTTTCTTCATTCAGTTTGGTTTTCTTCCCTGATATTCAGCCAGCTCTTGTTTTTATTCCCGGGGTGTGGTTTTTTTATTTTCTTGTCCGTTTTGTGCAATTTTGGGAGAGGCGATATTTCATTGGTTTGACTTTTGCCGGTATGCTTACTGTCACGACTTATTTGCCATTTTATTTTATTACTGTTTTCCTGCCGTTTTCTATTTTGTTTGCGCTTGTTTATTTTTCAAGAATACCAGCCCTTTTTGTTAATTTCTTTTCCTTTTGCGGGAAGAATAAGTTAGTAGTTGTTCTGTGCTCTTTGGCTTTTCTTCTCTCTCTTTTCCCGGGAGGGCAGGCTTATCTTTCCACTAAGAATTTTGAGAGTGTTGTGACATTCAGGCATTTTAGTGATGAGGGGAAATTTTATAAAGGGGCGGAAATGGATGAGTATGATATTGTTTCAGATGGAGGAGTGACGGCACGGATGATGACAGACGACCTTTATTCGCGGTTAGATGATATTCCTTATGGGAATAACGGTTTTTTTTATATCCCTTTATTTGGTTTCATTATTCTGCTTATCGGCTCACTTTTAAAAATAACAAAACGTTTATTTTTTTTGCTTTTATTAAATCTTATTTTATTTTTGGTTCTCCTGGAAAGCACGACGCCCATTCATCCCTGGTTATTCAAAAACGTTTATTTTTTTAAGTTGACGAGAAATCTATTTTTTATATTGCAATATTTTGCGGTTTCAATGATTTTGCTTATGGCTGAAATATTTCACAATGTCATTATTTATTCTGAGAAAACGCCGGTGGTGAGAAAACGGATAATGTTTTTTGTGATTGTCATGTTGCATTTATCGGTGGTAATTTTTTTGAATAATATGCAGTATATCATTGATACAATGTATCTAACCTTGTTTTTGAGTGTAATTTTCTGGTGGATGTTTCTTTTTTCGCGGGAGCGCATGGGTGTGTTTTTTCTTTCGCTGTTTTTGTTTTTCACGGTTATGGCGCAGCCGCTTGAAGTGGTTTGGAAATATAATCAAAAAGCAAAAAAGGCTGGTGATGCATTTCAGTCTGATATTTTGCCTATGCCTAAAAAAGAAGCATTTCAGTATGTCCGACCAGAACAGTTGGTTTTTAAAGGGCATATTAAGCAGCTCAATGCTAATTCTTGGGGCCGTATATGGATGTCAGATGTGCCTGGCTATATTCCCAGAGGATTCCCGACATTCTGGTCTTATTATTTAGCCCGGAAATTTACTGATAAACAACTTTATAATTATGCTAAATATAAATTTTTGCTATACGACAAAGTAGACATTGTGAATAGTCAGAATAACGATTTTGCAAAAGTCAAACTTGCTTTAAAACAGAGTTTTCATGCTGCTATTGTTGCCGACCAATATAGCGATAAAGCTAAAGAGGATTTAAAGCCCTTTTTAGTTAATGATCAGGTGCTAACCCCTGAATCCATGTTAGTCATAGATTATCCGTCTGCTAAATTTAAGGTGACCAAGTTTAATGTGTGTTCGGTGGAGATTGAAACCAATTTTTTTGAGGATAAAATTTTAGTCCACAATGACAGTTATTCACGTTATTGGCGGGCATATATAAATGGTAAGAGGGTGCCGCTGTATCGAGCAAATTTCGCCTTTAAGGCCATCATATTAAAGGCGGGAAAAAATAGAGTGCAATTTGTTTATGTTCCTTTTGGAGGGACTCGCAGCTATTGGTTGGTTTATTTTACTTTTATTGCGATGCTGATGGGATTGTTTTTTCTGTTTGTCAAAGATCATCAAAGGAGAGTGTTGAAGGGTGATATCGCATATTAAAAAAATGATGATTTTCATTGGGAACCGATGTGTATGGATGTACTTGTTCCTTCTAATAACTGTTGTGCTTGTTTCTTTTCCCCATGAGGCACTAAGAAATCACATCAATCGTTTAAAAAGTGTTGAAGGTGAACTGAAGTGTTTTGAAGGTGGTGGCCCCTTACCTGATAGAGATGCTTTTAAAGGTGGAGTGCGTTATTATGAAGTGTTGTTGAAGTACAATAATGATTCCCTCGTTTATGGAAATTTAGGCTTTTGTCATTTTTATCTGGGCAATTACACTCAAGCCCTGGCGTCCTATCGTAAGGCTATTGAAAAGGAACCACAGCTTTATTTTTATTATTGGGACATGGGGCTATTGAATTATTATTTAGGTGATTTTGAGAAATCGCGGTATTTCTTTGAACGAGCCTTGTTCTATATTCCTGTTACCTCAAAGTATTATGATAAAATGCGATCAAGGATAACTGATTCCAAGAATGAAAATATACATCATTATTTATTGGCATGTTATTACCGTTTGAGTCAGGATAGGGAAGATACTTATATTAAATTAGCGCAATGTCATCGGTTTTTAAATAATCCTGCGAAAATGTTCGAAGCTTCATCGGCCGGCTTACAATACTTTCCTAAAAGCCAGAAATTATATTATTATGCCGGTCTTTCCCGGTTTCTGCAGAATGATTATAAAAATGCCATTGCAAATTTTAACAAGGCATTATCTTTAGATAGCAATGATGTTAAGGCTTACTATTATCGGGGGTTATGCTTTGAGAAAACAGGGCAGAAAATAGCGCGGATGGTCGATTTCGCAAAGGTGGCGGCTATGGGGGAAAACGAAAAAAGCGATAAGGAAAAATTCATCGAAATGAAAAGGATGCACCTCAACACAGAATTAATCGTTCTGCGTTATTTCATGTAAGGGGAGAGAAGAATAAAATGTCAGCATTCAGTGAATGGTACAAAGATAAGGTGGTTCTCGTAACGGGCGGGACATCCGGTATTGGGAGGCAAATGGTTATCCGGCTTTGCCAGTGGGGCGCAGAAGTTATTGTCTGCGGCCGGGACGCATCACGGCTGGACTCACTAAAGGCGGATCTGTCTTCAAAGGGGCACAAACTGGCAGCTTCCTTTTTGCTGGATTTAACGGATGTACAGCAATTGCAATCGATGATCAAGGACATTAAACAGTCTTATGAGTTGGATGTGTTGATCAACAATGCCGGTTCAGGACATGTTGGTGACTTTGATAAAATGACGAATGAATCCAGGGAATATTTAGAAAAATTAAATATGCAGGTCGTAACCATCTTGATATCATCTTTTTTTGATCGATTCAAAGAAAAAGAGGGGAGGGGCATTCTTAATGTAGGTTCAGTGGCCTCTTTTTTCCCGACCCCCGGCTCAGCGCTTTATTGCGGCACCAAACATTTTATTCTGGGTCTGACGGACAGCCTGCATTTGGAATTAGCCCCCGATCATGTGCATGTAACAGGGGTTTATCCGGGTAAGACACACTCACGTTTTGTCGAAAGGGCTACAGGCGGAGCCGAAGGGGAGTGGAAAAAAGCGATGGATGCCGGTGTTGTAGCCGAGCGCGCTCTAAGGTCCTTAAGTGAGAATAAGGCTCGTGAGATACCCGGTATCAATAATAAAGTCATTGTGTTTATAGCCAAATTGCTGCCGACAAGATTATTGTTCAAATTGATGGCAAAAAGAAATGTGCAAAAGTAAACGGAGAATTGATTACAGTGCAAAAAGTTATGCGATGGTTTAGAAATTTGCATTACCCTTCATATGCCATATTTTTTGTCACGGCACGCTGTAATGCCCGCTGCCGGATGTGTTTTTATCAGGATAATATGGATGCCAATGCCGCAAAAGATGAGCTGTCACTTGAGGAGTATGCCAAAATAGCTCAATCCATGAAGATGGTGAATATTCTGGGTATTTCCGGTGGAGAACCCTTTATCCGTAAAGACCTCGAGGGCATTGTTAAGATATTTTATGAAAAGTGTTCTCCGTATGTTGTGGACATTCCTACGAACGGGTATTTCGTTGAAAGTGTCGCTCGGCAAGTAGAGGCGATCGCCGCTTCGTGTCCCAAAATGGTTGTGGACATTCAGCTTTCTATTGATGGACCCGAGGACGTGCACAATCGCATAAGGGGATTGAAGGGTAGTTATGCGCGTCTGCGCGACACCTATAAGCAATTGATCGGATTAAAGCAGAAATATAAAAATTTACGCGTGAAGGCCTGTGTTGTCTATTCTTATTATAATCAGGGCCATATGGAAGAACTTTTTGATATTTTGAAAAGAGATTTCCCGGAGTTTGACCGGGTGGTTTTTTCTGTGGCGCATGGCAGTGTCAGCAATGAAGAGGCGATGCGTTTTGATTGGGATAAATATTTTCAACTTTGCGAACGTGTCCGCCGCGCAACCACGATAAACAATCTTTTTGATTTTCATTCTCTTTTTACCGTTTCCCTGCGCGTGGTGAAGAATGAATTCCTGAAAGATATCCTGAAAAAGAAGGATATGTATCGTCATTGCCGTTCCGGAGAAAGTGTCATCGTCGTCAATGAAAAGGGGAAAGTATTCCCTTGTGAGCCGCTGTGGGAACCGGTAGGGGATCTGCGCCGGAATAGTTATGATCTGCAAGCGATTCTCGACAGCACGGAAATGGCGCAATTTAAAGAAAAAATTAAAAAGGAATGCTGCCAGTGCCATTGGGGGTTGCCGATGTCGAATTCTCTTTTGTACAGCCCGCGTTATTATCCGCTCATTCTCCGGGAAATGGCTCATATATTTTGGCGCAGCATGGGGAGTAAAAATTCAAAATGAACGTCTTACTGATTTTTCCTCAATATACACACAGTAATGAGTTTGATTCGCGCGCGCCTTCAATGTCTTTATTGTATTTGGCGGCGTATCTTGAGAAACAGGGGCATGCGGTTTCCATATTTGATGCATCATTGGGGCCTGTTGAGCGGACGGGAAAAGTATATCGATATGGGTATTCGGATGAAGAAGTAGCTCGATACCTGGAAGATAAGGATTTTGACTTCGTCGGTGTATCGTGTTCTTTTACAGCACGATGGCGGTTTGTCGCTAACATAGCCCGCCAGATTAAAACGATCAAACCTGTGACGCCGGTTGCGATCGGGGGGCTTTTTCCGACCACTGACTGGGAGTATTGTCTAAAAGAGAGTAAAGCCATTGATGTTGTCCTGATAGGAGAAGCCGAACGCTCTTTTGCTGACGTGATCAAAAAGTATGGGGAAGGATGTTCAGTTGCTGATGCATGTCAAGATGTGGATGGCGTGGCTTGGCGGCATGAGGAGAAGATTGCATGCAATCCGAAAACCGTGTTTAATGACAAACTTGATGATTTGCCTTTTCCTGCCTGGCATTTGGTCGACTTGAAAGAATATTTTAAATGTCAGAAATCTATTTTTGAATTGCCGACGCCATGTTTGCCGATTCTCTCATCCCGGAGTTGTCCGAATCGATGCCGTTTTTGTAATATGTATATAACGCATGGCCGGCGGTGGAGAAAGCGTTCAGCGGCAAATGTGCTGGCAGAGTTTGAATATCTTGTGAACAAATTTGATATACATAATTTTTATTTTGTTGATGATAATTTCAGTATCAGCCTTAAACGGGCTAAAGAAATATGCCGGGGGATCATTGATCGAAAATTAGATATCAAATACAATTTTCATAACGGTTTGAGCATTAAGGCTGTTGATCGTGAATTATTCCAATTGATGAAAGCGTCCGGCTGCACAAGTGTTTGCCTGGCTGTTGAATCAGGCAGTGAGTATATCCGCAATGAAGTCTATGGAAAGGGCTTAAGCACAGAAAAGATCATTAATGCTTTTCAATGGTGCCATGAACTGGATTTACCGGCGATAGGTTATTTTATGGTCGGAGCACCGGGAGAGACAAGGAGAGACTTTTTAGAATCAAAAAAACTATTAGCCAGGCTGCCGATGCGTCTGATGACTGTCAATACATTTACGCCATATCCGGGAACGGAATTATATGATGAGTGTAAAGAGAAGGGATGGCTGATAGAGCCGGAAGTCAACGATGAAAACCGTGTGGAGATGTTCACCTCTATGTTGCGCACGCCGGATTTTATGCCGGAAGATGTTTCACGATGGAAAAAAGAGTTGTATTTGAGTTTTATCTGGTATCATTGGCCGATATTGCTCAAAGAGCTTTTTCGTAAAGGAGGCGTGGTGAACCGGGATATGATGGGAAAATTCTTTGGTGTTTTGAAAATGAAAGACTTGAAAGGCCGGAACGAATAAATGAAGAAATATTTTTTATATTTTTGGGCCATCTTGAAGGCGAGAATTTTAAAAAAGAGGGTCCCAATCTTTGTGGTTATCTGTGTGACGAATCGATGCAATCTCCGTTGCGCTTATTGTTACGAAGAGGTTTATGATCGCCAAGAAGGGGAGTTTACCAAAGAGGCAATATTCAGTCTGATCGATCAATTGACCGACATGGGGACGCGGTATGTGTCGATCAACGGCGGGGAGGCGCTTTTGCGCAGCGACTTTAAAGATATTGTTGATAAGGTTAAAAGCAATGGATTGTTATGCCACTTGAGCACTAACGGGACATTGGTATCCAAACATTTGGAGACATTGCGTGAGGTGGATTCGATCGCGATCAGTATTGATGGAGATCAATTAAGTAATGACAGGAACCGGGGCGAGGGGAGTTATAACAAAATCATCGAAGGCATGAAGAGTCTTAAGCAGGCGGGAATCAAGTTTCATACGCATACGGTCATTACAAAGAACAATAAAGGGGCCATTGAAGAAATTCTTGATATGGCGCAGCAATACAATTTCCAAGCCCAATTCAGCCCTTTAAGGATCGAAGATTCCCTCGATAAATCATTGGGTTTGAATGATACGGAAATGAAGGAGGTTGTCGAACGATTATTAAAGTATAAAAAAGGGGGCCGTCCTGTGTTTTTTTCAGCCAAGGCCTATGATAATTTCCTGAAATGGCCGTACCCTTACCATCAATTGACGATTTCCAAAGATGTTCCGGCGGGTTATCACCCCATCCGTTGCAATATAAAGAGGTTTGCCTGCCATATTGAAGCCAATGGTTTGGTTTATCCTTGTATTGTCTTGGTGAACAGATTTAAGGCCTTGAATTTTCTGGATGCAGGATTCAAAAAGGCCTGGGATCATCTAGCCGAAAACGATTGTAAGGCCTGCCATAATATATGTTGTAATGATCAGAATTTAATCTATGACATCAATATCAACTCAATTTTAAACGCTGTAAAAATTGTTCGGAAACGTTTGAAGAAAGAATAACAAATCAACTATGTTAGTTTAAGGAGTGATTTTATGAAAGATGTTAAAAAAGAACTATTAACATTTATGGGTGTGATGTGGCTATATGCCCGGGTCGGATTATCCCGGATGACCCCGAAAAAGGCTTATGTTATGGCACGTTATTGGATTTTAACAACCGTGTTTCGCAAGCAAATTCCCTGGCTTATTGAATTTTCTGTAACCTATCGTTGTCAGTGCTCGTGCAAGCATTGCTCGGTATCGAATTATTTTGATGAAGCCAGCCAATCAAAAGAATTGACGACGGAGCAGGTAAAGTCTGTCCTGCTCCAGGCCGTGCGAATGGGGATTCCGAAAGTTGATCTCTTCGGGGGCGAGCCGCTTTTACGCAAAGATGCTGCGGAGTTGGTCAAATATGGGGAAAGTTTAGGACTCTATATGTCAATTACCACCAACGCCTGGTCTTTGAATAAAGACATGATTGTTCGGCTCAAAAAGGCAGGGATCAGCTGCATCAATATCAGTATTGATAGTGTTGATCCTGAAGAGCATGATGATTTGCGCGGTATGGAAGGGATATTCCAAAGGGCAGTCGATGCTATTGGCTATTGTCGGGATAAGGGCATTCCCTGCATCGTCTCAACCTATGCCACACGCCGGCGGATTGTAAATTTTGCCACAGAACATGATGATAGTATGCTAACCGCCATTATTGATCTTGCCAAAAAACTTGAAGCAACGGGGCTCAGGAT
>JAGLNJ010000171.1 GCA_023139575.1 Candidatus Omnitrophota bacterium
TGAACCACTCAATCAAGGGCCTTAAGGAATATATCAGCCATGTTGACAAAAAACTGGACACGCACATGAACAACCTGACACCACATTGCAAAGACCCCTCTGGCCAACTGGCCAAAACAACCTCATAACAGCCCGCTTTACCCCCTTTTTCGCACGTTCACAAGCGAAATCACCCCTTCCCCCTTAAGTAAAAAGTGCCAGCACTGAAAAAAGCAAGAAAAAGACTTGACATCAAAAATGACAGATGGTATTCTTAACGCATGGAAAAACGTAAAAACACAATGGGTCTCTTAACAGTAGACCAGCTGTGTAAAGAACTAAGCGTATCACGAAGCAAGATCTTCAATCTTAGAAAGGAAGGCGCTCTCCCTTTTATAAAGCTAGGCAGGAGAGTGCTTTTTAGCACCAAGCAGGTTAAGAAATCATTAGGTTTATAGCTTAGACTTCCGCTGGATATATGTTATGTTAACTAGAATGAAGAGGTTTTGTCATTACAAGTGTTAGCATTTAAATTTTGGGCTCTTTCTCAGAATCTGTGGGTAAAGATTGGTTATTAGAGGCTATGGAATCTATGGAAAACCATAATTCTCGAAGGTTTCCCACAGATCCCACAACCTCTACTGCTATTATTGAAAGTGAACTCAAAAAACATAAGGCCTTATCAATTAATAAGCCTTTTATTATCAGCCAGTTAGGACACATTTGACTATCTATGCACCCGCAGATTCTATTAACGAGGCAAAATAATAAACATGAAAAGAAGCGCTATCACAGCAAAAGAAATGCAGCAGCTTGACCGTATGGCTATTGAAAAGTACGGCGTGCCGTCTCTTTGCCTTATGGAGAACGCGGGGCGCGCGGTGGCACAAGCGGCCGCTTCAAAAACACAAACGAAGAGAACCAAAGGAATCAAACGCGTGGTCATTGTCTGCGGTTTAGGGAACAATGGCGGTGACGGCTTTGTGGCGGCGAGGCATCTTGTCAATAACGGTATTGAGGCCGTTGTTTATGTCGCGGGTGATCCTGAAAAGATAAAGGGCGACGCCCTGGTTAATTATCAAATTTTGAAGAAATGCCGGTATCCGGTTAAAGAAATAAAAAAAGTTGATAAAAATTTTATTGAAGAATTAAAGCGGGCGGGCATTGTAATAGACGCGCTATTTGGTACGGGCTTAAGCCGGGATATCAGCGGCTTATTTGCCGAAGTCATTGAGGCGGTTAACACTTTCGCCGGTGAAGTGATTGCCGTGGATATTCCCTCAGGGCTGAATGCTACAACGGGGGAAATTCTTGGATGTGCTGTTGAGGCAAATAAAACGGTGACTTTTGTGCTGCCTAAAAAAGGTTTTTATGAGAACGATGGCCCGGACTATGCAGGGGAAGTTGTTGTGGCGGATATCGGAATCCCACGAATAATTCTTAATAAATAATTGAAAAAGAAGGGTATGGAATAATATCGGGCTTTGAAGGTAAAGGCTTTTGGGTTTTTATTCCATCAATTTATGGCTGTCACGAATGAAAATTTGGCGGAGGTTGTCCGCATCCTTAAGCGGGCGCTCAAGGGACTTCCTGATCCCTCGGTCACGTTAGCAGGAAAGCGATGGCAAAGCCCTTTTTTGGTATTGATTTCATGCATTTTGAGTCTGCGCACCAAAGATGAGACGACGTTGCCGGCATCTGAGAGATTGTTTGCGTTAGCTGACACGCCAGAGAAAATGCTGAAGCTGAAGGCGAAGCAAATCGAGAAGGCCATTTATCCGGCAGGGTTTTATAAAACAAAGGCCAGAAATATTTTAGGTATCTGCCATGACCTGATCACAAAATTTGATTCAAAAGTCCCTGAAGATATTGATACTTTGCTAACATTAAAAGGCGTCGGCCGCAAGACAGCGAATCTGGTTTTAACAGAAGGGTATGGTATCCCGGCTGTCTGTGTGGATACGCATGTGCATCGCATATCCAATCGTTCAGGATATTTAAAGAGTGAAAACCCTCATGAGACAGAAATGATTTTGCGAGAAAGGTTGCCAAAACGCTACTGGATAGACTATAATGCTATGTTAGTTACGTGGGGACAAAATATTTGTAAACCTCTATCGCCGTTTTGCGCGAAGTGTCCGATACAGGGGTTTTGCGCGCGAAGAGGCGTTACAAAAAGCCGGTAGTGTTCCTGGAGGATAAGGAAAGGTCGAATTTTTTAAAGGAATGGAGTCATGGAAGAGAAAAAAGGCTCGCTTATCGGGCCGGAAATTTTAGAGATCCTCAGTTCCCCGCAAAGCGCGGATAAGATCCGCGAATCTTTCGCGGAGATGCTTCCTTATGACATCTTTGTTTTGTGCGATGATCTTCAGGATGATCAAATCGCGCGATGCATTAAGGCCCTGGGTGTGCCCACAGGTATTGAGTTATTTCAGGAATTCAATGATGAGCGTAAAAGAGAAATATTCAGTTGTTTTTCCCGGGAATGGATGGCTGATATTTTAGAAGAGATGGATCCTGATGAGCGGGCTGACTTTGTGAATGTCTTGCCGGAAGAATTGACGGAAGAAATTCTTCCTCTTGTCGCGCGGGCGGAACGGCTGGACATCAAGAAGCTGATGGAATATGAAGAAGAGACCGCCGGCGCGATCATGACGACCGATTATGCTGTTTTGCCCCCGGATATAACGGTAAAGTCCGCATTAGAGAGATTAAAACTACAGGCCTTTGATAAAGAGACAATTTATTATATTTATGTCACAGATGATCAGCGGCGTTTGATCGGCTTGGTTACTCTGCGGGATCTGATCGTTTCCCTCTCTTATAAAAAGATGGAAGATATTATGCGCACCAATCTCGTAAGCGCCAATGTAAGTGAGGATAAGGAGAGAGTTGCCGAAATGCTCCATCATTATGATTTTTTGGCTATCCCGATTGTTAATGACGGCAATTGTTTGGTGGGGATCGTTACCGTCGATGACGTTGTGGACGTTGTTATTGAGGAAAGCACGGAAGATATTTATAAGTATGGTGCCGCCGGTGAATATATCGACTATATGAGCGCGAACTTTTTTCGGGTGGCTAGGCAGCGTGCCTTTTGGCTTTTGATTCTCATTTTTGTGGGATTTATTACAGCCTGGGTTCTTAAACAAAATTCCGTGATGCTTGAAACGGTTGTGGCGCTAAGTTTCTTTATACCATTGCTTTTGGGGTCAGGCGGAAACGCCGGCACGCAATCCTCCACGGTTGTTATCCGCGGGTTGGCTACCGGGGATATCAAAATGGATGATCTTATGACGGTTGTTCGAAAAGAATTGATAGTCGGGGTTATCATGGGGGCTTCCTTGGGCAGTATTGTTACGTTACGGGCTTTATGGTTAGAGAAAGACATTCGTTTAGGTATAGTGGTTGGGTTAGCGATGATTGCTACGATCATATTGGGAACTGTGCTGGGGGCGCTCTTGCCTATTTTATTCAAGAAGATGAAATTGGATCCGGCTTTAATGTCCGGGCCGTTTATTACAAGTATTGTTGATGTTGTTTCGTTGATGATCTATTTCCGCATCGCGTTTATGGTATTTAGCGGCTGAGGCAAAAAGAAGCTAAAAACTTGACACTGTAAAGGCTATGTGATAAAAAATAAATATTAATAATGGTTCGCGAAGGCGGCATATTATGGTTTGGAAAAATTTCAAAATTAGACATATAGAAACGGCTGAGACAATAAAATTTCTCTTTTTTAAAGACTCGGCAAGTTAAGGGGAGCGCTATACATTGACAATCAAAAAATTAACTTAAATTTGAACCTTTAGAATATTTTTAAAGGTTCATTTTTTTGTAGTAAGGAAAATATGAAAATTGGATTTACCTATGATTTAAAAGAAGATTGGGTTTCGAGTAAAGATGATCCGGCAGATGCCAGCGCTGAATTCGACAAACCTGAAACGGTTGATGAGGTCATTATGGCGCTTGAGGCGGGAGGGCATCAAGTTGTGCGTATTGGCGGGATAAATAATTTGACGCGGCAAATCCAGGCTCTGGATGTTGATATTGTATTTAATATTTGCGAGGGGATTCTTGGCCGCAATCGCGAGTCGCAGGTTCCTATTCTGTTAGAGATGAACCGTATTCCTTATGTCGGGTCGGATGCCTTAACGCAGGCGATCACATTAGATAAAAGTGTCGCCAAAAAATGTTTTGTGGCTGATGGCATCCGCACACCAGGGTATTTAGTTGCAAATAATCTATCGGATTTGGAACAGATGAATGATATGTCTTTTCCGCTTTTTGTTAAGCCCTGTTATGAGGGGACTTCAAAAAGTATTACTGAGTCGTCCTGTGTTCGAGATATGGAGGGGCTAAGAACACAGGTCGATTTAATCCATAAAAGATACAATCAGCCGGCTTTGGTCGAGAAATTTATCAGGGGTACAGAATGTACTGTTGCCGTTATAGGCAATGAAGACGCGCAGGCCATGCCGGTTATTCAGATAAGAATTGATGGAACGTTAGATTTAGGCGACAGGTTTTATAAGAACGCGGATGTTTATTCGCAATCATCCGGATATGTATGCCCGGCAGAACTTCCCGGGGAATTGATCGCGGAGATTCAGCAGATGGCTTTAGCGGTTTATAAATCTGTTGGGTGCAGGGATTTCGGCAGGGTTGATTTTCGGATTGATGAGCAAGGCGTCCCGTATGTTTTAGAGATTAATCCGCTGCCCTATTTGGGCAAAGAAGATGTGTTTAATTGTTTTCCTCAGGCCAGGGGGGCTACTTATGAAGAAACAATAAATCAAATTCTTAATTACGCGTTGCGGCGTTGCGGGTTGATCGGCGATAGCAGGGCTGATGGGAAAAGCGAGGCCGTTTCGGCGGGGGCAGTTTAAATTTTGAGAAAATGTTTTTTAGGTTGGAAAAACAATGAATTCTTTAGAAACCATAAAAAACAATCCGCTTTTGAGTGATGAATGGAAGATGCCGCCTGGCATCCCTTTATCGCAAGGGGAAAAGAGGGTTCTTAAACTCTTTGATGGGGCGGACGCTGAGGATTGGGAAGATTGGCGTTGGCAGTTACGTAACCGTATCCGCACGAAAGAGGTTTTAAAGCGGATTATTTCACTGACACCTGAAGAAGAACAGGGTATTGATCAGGTGGGAGAAAAGTTGACGATGGCGATCCCGCCGTATTTTGCCAGTTTGATGGATGCTGCCAATCCCGGTTGTCCTGTTCGATTGCAGTGTGTGCCCCGGCTGGCAGAAATGATAACGTCGCCCGAGGAGCTTGTAGACCCTTGTGGTGAAGAAAAATATTCTCCCGTACACGGCCTTGTGCATCGATATCCTGACCGGGTGTTGTTTTTGGTCAGTGAGACCTGCGCGATGTATTGCCGATACTGCACGCGTTCCCGGATGGTCGGTGAAGGAGGGCACACATTAAATACCGCTACGTATGACGCGGCTTTTGATTATATCCGTTCCCATAAAGAAATCCGGGATGTTCTCATCTCCGGAGGAGACCCGCTAACTTTAGGGAACAATATGCTGGAATATATTCTGCGGAATATTAAAGCTATTTCTCATGTGGAATTTATCCGTATAGGGACCCGGGTGCCGATAAGTCTACCGCAGCGGATAACGCCTGACCTCATCAGTTTGTTAAAAAAGTATGCGCCTATTTGGATTAGCATTCACAGCAATCATCCCTTAGAAATTACACCACGGGTTCAATACGCCTGCCAGCAGTTAGCGGACAATGGTTTTCCTTTGGGCAGTCAAAGCGTTTTGCTTAAAGGTGTCAATGATGATGCGCGGGTGATGAAGGGACTGATGCATGAATTGATAAAAAATCGTGTCAGGCCGTATTATATTTATCAATGTGACCCGATTATCGGGTCGCGCCATTTTCGAACGTCCGTGACAACCGGTGTCGAAATCATTGAGCAAATGCGGGGCTTTACCTCCGGTTATGCCGTGCCCACCTATGTTGTTGATGCTCCGGGAGGTGGGGGAAAGATTCCCATCAGCCCTGATTACATTGTTTCCCATGTCGGAAATAAATACGTTTTGCGGAATTATGACGGGGAACATTATGACTATTTTGATGTGTAATGAGCGCATATTCCTTCCTTATTTTTCCATTTTAGTCTGAAAAATCCGCAGCATTCGCCCTGAAGTTAAATCTTTACTTTTTGCCAGATTATAATATAATACAACATTACCTATAGGAATTGACCAGATTCTTCAGTGAAAATATCCCATTTGGAAGGCGGGTGAAAAATTTTATGGTTGAAGTAAAAATTAATGATAAAAACGGCTTTGAGAAAGCTATGCGCATTTTTAAAAAACAATGCCAGAAAGAGGGCTTTTTAGTCGAAGTTAAAGAGCGGCGTTACTATTCCAAGCCGTCCGAGAAAAAAAGACGAAAAAAGAGCTCCAGTTAATTCAGCGCTTCTTTTAAACCCTTTACATTCCTTATCCATTTCATAAACTTATGGCTCAAAGCACAAGACGAGTCGCTATTCTTGTCGAAGATCAATATCAGGTGCTGGAAGTGTGGTATCCGTTACTGCGCTTGAAGGAAGCGGGCTTGAGTGTCACAGTTGTTGGTACCGGAACAAAGGATGTTTATCCAAGCAAGGAAGGCTATCCAGTCAAGGTGGATCTTTCCATCGCAGAGGCCAAAGCTTCTGATTTTGACGGGGTGATTATCCCTGGAGGATGGGCGCCGGATTTTTTGCGGCGATACCCGCCTGTTGTCGATTTCGTCAAAAAACTTTATGAAGAGAAGAAAGCCGTCGCCGCAATTTGTCATGGCGGATGGCTTCTTGTTTCGGCTGATATTGCCCGGGGGAACAAGGTGACATGCTTTTATGCAATCAAAGATGATTTGATTGCCTCCGGGGGGGAATATATCGATGAAGAAGTCGTCGTTGATAAAAATCTTATTACTTCCCGGAAGCCGGATGATTTGCCGCGGTTTGTTGAAGAAATTATTAAGTATATAGAGAAATAAATTTTTCGGAGAACTTCACAATGATTAAAGTTGAGCGGGCCTTAATTAGCGTTTCTGATAAAACAGGGCTGATTGAATTTGCCCGGGCGTTGAATGAGCGAAATGTGGAGATCCTGTCAACGGGGGGGACGGCACGCCTGTTAAGAGGGGCCCAAATACCTGTCAAAGAAGTCTCTGATTATACTGGTTTCCCGGAAATTCTTGATGGCAGGGTGAAGACTCTGCATCCGTCTATTCATGGGGGGCTTTTAGCTGTTCGTGATAAGCCGGAACACATGGCTCAGCTCAGACAGCACAATATCGGCACGATTGATTTAGTGGTTGTGAACCTTTATCCGTTTGAGAAAACGACACAAAAAAAGAATGTCTCAATGGAAGAGGCTATAGAAAACATTGATATCGGCGGGCCGTCTATGATTCGCTCGGCGGCGAAAAATTTTAAAAGCGTGGCAGTGGTTTGTAATCCGAAGCGCTACAAAGAAATTTTGGGTGAACTGGAAATTAACAGCGGCCTACTGCCGGATTCGGTTTTGCGAAATCTGGCGGTTGAGGCCTTTCAGCATACCTCGCGGTATGACAGTGTTATTTTTGATTTTCTCAATAACCGTTTGAAAAGCGGAGATTTTTTCGGGTTGCCGAAGGAATTGACGTTGCGTTATACCAAGGTTCAGGACTTGCGCTACGGGGAGAATCCGCATCAGAATGGAGCGTTTTACCGTGAGTACCCTCAAGAGCGGGGGTTGGCTAAAATCAAGCAATTGCATGGCAAAGAGCTTTCCTTTAATAATATTTTAGATTTAAACGCGGCCGTCGATGTTATCAAAGATTTTATCGATCCGGCAGTGGTTATTATCAAACACAACAATCCTACCGGTGTCGCAGAAGACGCAACATTGGCCAAGGCCTATAAGCAGGCCCACTCTTGTGATCCAATTTCTGCCTTTGGCGGGATTATCGGTTTGAATACAAAGGTGGATGAGGACACAGCTCAGCTTATTATGAAGAGTGGATTTATGGAATGCGTCATTGCACCGGGATATGATAGAAAGGCATTGCAGATTTTAAAGACGAAGAAAAATTTACGTCTTGTTCAAATAAGCTTAAAAGATTTGGGTAAAACTGATTATGACATTAAGCAGGTCGATGGCGGCTTGTTGCTGCAAGATAAGGACAAGGCGGTGGTGACCTTTGATGATTTGAAAATTGTCTCGAAAAAAAAGCCGACGAAAAGCCAATTAGAGTCGCTTTTATTCGGATGGAAAGTTGTCAGACATATCCAATCCAACGCGATTATTCTTGTTAAGGGAAAAAGAACTGTCGGTATGGGCGGTGGACAGACGAGTCGTGTTGAAAGTGTAGCGCTGGCTATAAAGAAGGCCGGCAAGGATGCCCAGGGGGCATTGTTAGTATCGGATGCCTTCATACCAAAGACAGATAACATTGTTCTGGCAGCCAAGGCCGGCATTAAGGCCATTATCCAGACGGGCGGTTCGATCGCTGATAAAGATGTTATTGTAGCCGCAGACAAGGCCAGGATCCCCATGGTTATGACAGGCGTGAGGCATTTTAGACACTAAAGATACAACAAATGAAATGTAAATATAATCAATTTTGTATCTTGTTTTTGTAAGTTAAAATGAATTATGAAAAAAAGCCGCGCTGAGCAATATCTCGACACCTTCATCAATTACGAATTCAGTCCTTCCTTAGGCTCATCTTCAATATTCAAATTAAAACGCATCTGGTTTTTGCTCGATGCATTAGGGCATCCCGAGAAAGATATGACGTTTATCCATGTAGCGGGATCCAAGGGGAAGGGGACGACTTGTGCGTTTACTGCTGAGATTCTCAAGTGGGCAGGTTATCGAGCAGGGTTATATACTTCACCGCATATCCAAAATTTTAAAGAACGCATTCGTGTTTTAGAATCTTCTTCGAGGCATTGCACGAAGAATGAAATTTTTCCTGATTGTATCAGTGAAGATGAATTGGATATGTTATTGTGGGATGCGCGCCCGGCATTGGATGGAGTTCGAAAGCTGGGGCAATATGGCCAGCTTAGTTATTATGAGGTTTTGACGGCCTTGAGCCTTTTATATTTTAAAAGACGGCAGGCGGATGTTGTTGTTTTAGAAACGGGGTTAGGCGGACGGCTGGACGCGACCAATATTGTCGATTCGCTTGTTTGCGGGATTACGCCAATCAGTCTTGAGCATGTTGAAATTTTAGGAGATACGGTTGCTGCCGTTGCGCAGGAAAAGGCGGGGATACTGAAAGAGAGCACAAAAAAAGCTGTTGTGGCGCTGCAACCGGAGGGGGCACTCGATGTGATAAGGGCGCGTTGTGACGACTTAGGCCTGGACTCCTCGTGGGTGGGGAGGGATATTACGTATCAGGCTAAAGAGCTTAATGGAGATAGACAGAGCTTTTGTGTTCAGGGTCTCAAGGAAAATTATAATTTGGAAACACGACTTCTTGGTGCGCATCAAATGGTTAATGCTGCAACAGCAGTGGGCCTGGTTGAATCGTTAAGCGATTTTAATTTCACCATAACACCTCAAGCGATTGAGCAGGGTATTGCTTCTGTTGTTTGGCCGGGGCGTTTTGAGAAAATTTTTGAGCAGCCTGTGGTGATTCTTGATGGCGCTCATAATGAAGAGTCGGCACAGATGCTGGCTGAAACAGTGCGGCATGTTTATCCGGGGCGCAAAGTCATCTTGCTTTTTGGGGCAATGAGAGATAAAGACCATAAAGGGATCGGTCAGCATTTATCAAAGATTACCAAGCAAGTGATCCTCACAAAAGTTGATCATCCCCGGGCGTGTGATTTGACAAAAGAAGCGGCGTTGAAAAACGTTTTTGACGGGGAGATCCGTGTAACGCGAAATGTTAAAGAGGCGGTTTATTTGGCCCTTAGTGAAGCGGGGAAGGATGATATTATTCTTGCGGCCGGGTCGCTTTATTTGGCGGCTGATGTGCGATCTGTTTTTCACAGTTTAGGAAAGTATAA
>JAGLNJ010000172.1 GCA_023139575.1 Candidatus Omnitrophota bacterium
GATGAGGATTATACCAGGAGCGGGAAATGACAAAAAAAAAGAGGAAGAGGTTTCTGAATAGCACGAAGTATCAGCGGCAGATTATGTTGTTGGCTTTTTTACCGACAGTGATGATTTGCATCTTGATGACCTTGTTGCATGTTGTTTTTTTTCAGGAGCTGGCTAATGTTTTAGGGTCGGGATCGCCGAAGATGATTATGAGCCTGACCGGGGAGTGGAGTTCCGCCGTTCTTGTTATTATGTGGTTAAGTTTTGTAGTTTTTATTTATTGGGTGTGTAAGACATCCAGTCAGCTTGTGGGCTCTTTTGAACGCATCATAAGAGAGATGGACGAAGTGATAGCTACCGGAACCAAAAAAAGAATTAAAACAAGGATAGATGACGAATTATCCACGGCACTTTTAAAAAGGATAAATATGTTGATCCAGGGATATCAAAAGAAATAGATGTATTTTATTGCATAAAGAGGGTATTGATAATATTATAAAACAGATTTAAAAAGGTGTATTATAATGAAAAAATTAGTTATTATTATTTTCAGTTTGATTCTTTTTCTCTCCGTCGAGCTTGGCGCTATGGCCAAGGATGGCGTGTATGATGATTTGCCAAAGGTCAAGATCGCAAATGGGGTTCAGAAAAATTATTATGATTCGGGAAAGCTTAAAATGGAATCCGAAGTGGTCGGGAGCAAGAGGCACGGGGTTACCAAGGTATATGACAAAAGCGGAAAGGTGAAAATCCAGTACCGTTTTAAGCGTGGCAAGTTTGTCGGGGCCTTTCGCGATGAACCTAAAAGGGATTACGGCCCCGCGGGTATTTTCCTTACCTTTAAATTTTGGGCGATCGTGCTGGGTTGCGGTGCCGGACTGTGGTTTTTTGTCATGAAGGTTATATTCAAACATAGACCTATTTAATATCTTTCTCTCTCCAGTATAATTATTCGCTTAAAAATATCACATCATGCCATGTCCAAAATTTTAAATTTATATCGACTATTTATTGCAAAACTTGAGTCGGAACAGAATTCTTTTCAAGGGGCTGTATGGACATTCTTTTTCGCGGCCACGTTAAGAAATTTTCTTGAATATCTGGTTGCCGAAGAATCTTTTGCCCGGCCGCTTCTTCATAGTTTTTATCATTATTATCTTTCCTATATTTGCCTGGCCATTGGGTTGATTATTATTTTGCATTATGCCACCAGGGAAAAAATGCTCACGATCAGCCGCGTGATTCTGCCGTGCTTCATTGTTTTGAATCTCGTTCCGGTGATAGACATGTTGGCTTATTACCTTATCGGTCTGGACGGTGATGTGGGGTATATGTTTCCCGGTCGGCACGGGAATTTCTGGCAGCGATTGGTGACTTTCTTTGGTCCCTTTGACCGTTCGGGTATTACTTTAGGCATGCGATGTGAGATAGCACTTGTTGTCTTCAGCAGCGGGATGTATGTATATTTAAAAACTAAAAATATATGGCGCAGTTTTATTTTTGGCATCTTGACCTATGTTTTTATTTTTGTTTATTGCGCCATACCTTTTGTCATTATGCCGTTTTTAAAGCTGTTCGGATTGTCGGGGCGGCTGACGACCCTGGTTATTGGTTATTTTTACGGTTTTCTGCTTTTTATTCTAGGGGGAGGGCTGTTTTGGATTAATCACAAAACCTATGTCATCGCGATATTGAAAGACGGCAGGTATTTGAGATTGCTGCATTATTTGGGGATGTTTTTGCTGGGGTTTGTTTTGGCGCAGGCGACATCGCTTAAACCTTTCTCTTTAAACGCGGTTAATTTATTTCAAGGAGTTTTTCTTGTTTTATCGATCGCGTCTGCCTGGTGTTTCTCGGTGGGGACGAATAATTTAGCGGATCAGGATATCGACCGGGTCGTGAATCCAGAGCGGCCGACAATAGCTGCTTCTATTCCGGAACATCATTATCGTTGTATCACTTATGGTTTTTTAGCGCTGGCCTGTTTGTATGCCGGGTCGGTCAATTTTGAAAGCTTGTTTTTGGTGCTGGTCTTTGTCGGCAATTATTATTTATATTCTATGCCGCCATTACGGCTGAAGCGCGTTCCGTTTTTTTCCAAATTTCTTATTTCTGTGAATGGTTTGGCTTTAATCGTCTTGGGCTATATTTATTATATTAAAAATGCCAGGACATTTTTCAACCTGTATGCCAACGAGGGTTTTCTGCTTTTTATACTTATGGCCTTTACGGCCGCGATTAACTTTATTGATTTGAAAGACTATGAAGGCGATAAGGCCGCAGGGATTAGGACATTGCCTGTCATCTTGGGGTTGGAAAGAAGCAAGGCGGTTATCGGTTTCTTTTTTCTTTTTGCCTATATCGCTGCGCCCGTTTTGTTTAAAAATAAAATACTTTTTCTTCCGGCGATTATTCTGGGCAGCGCGCAGTACTATCTTATCAATCGCCGCGAATATGATGAGCGGCCCGTTTTCATCCTGTATTTATTAAGCATTTACTCAGTCATTTTCTTAATCAAGCTGGGCTGGTTGCTGCCTTAACGTCCGGCATCTTGTTTTTAGGAAGAATATTTTAATGCCGATGGCAAATAAAAAGTATTTTTGGATTTCAGTTCTTTTTATCATCCTCAGTAATACATTTGTCTTTTACCCCTCCTTTTACCATAATGCCCGGGCTGACCAGCTTGTTTATTTGATTGAAACGGCAGACTTAGAGGATTTAGGCGACAGCATCAATTATTCATATTCTTATTGCCGCAACAGGCTTCTTTTAACAGGCGATAAGATGTTATTCCGCCCTTTGTTTTATATTCATCTTTCATTAGAAAAGCGGCTTTTCGGTTATAATTTCTTTCTCTGGCAGGTGGAGGGGTTTTTACTGCATCTCGCTGTGATCGGGTTGATGTTGCGCATGTTTCTTCTTATCCGTCCGCATTTTATTGCCGGGATATGGGCAGGGAGTTTTTCTGTCCTGCTTATTATTGCGGAGATGGTGATATGGCACCATATCAGCGGGTATTTACTTTTTCTAATCTTTCTTTTATTAGCATTAAGTGAGTATATCCTTTATTTGCGCAGCGCCAGGGATAAGTATTTATGGACGACTGTTTTGTATTTAACACCGGCTATTTTTATCTATGAATTCGGGGTGATATGCTGCGCGGTTATGGCGATGATGCTTATGGTGGACAAAGGGGCCGTTGTGCCGGAGGGGGATGGGGTGAAACCAAAACAATGGCTGCAGCATTTTAAGCCGGTTATCTTGATGGTGCCGGTGATGGCATATGGCTACGTTAATGTTCTTGATTATTATTATCGTTTTGCCGCCAAGAACCCTGAGGCGACTTTGGCTTTTGGAAATGGGAGCTCGTCGGCTGTTCTTTTTTTGAAGAGTTTGGCTGAGATGTTATGGATGGGAATAAGTATGCCGTTTTTGCCGTATTTCGGTATGCTGTTCAGTTTGCCACGCACGGCTTTTGTCATGATAACCGGCAAGCAATTATTAGAAATGAAAGTATGGCCTGTCCCGCTTTTGCTTAACATGCTCTTTGTGTTAGTGGTGATAGGTTTGATGGTCTATATTCTCATAACCGTATGGTGTCAACGCCGGCGGATTTTTGAAAGAATGCGGACCCTTTCCGCAAACGAAAAAATATGGCGGCACTTTTTTATCTTGGGTGTTTTGTTGGCGCTGGGATATGTCGTGATGATGGTGGTTGGGCGTACGCTGCAGGAGGGCAGAGAAGCATATATGGTAAACAGTATTTATCATTTTTATCCTGTCTGTCTCTTTCTGACAGTGGCGGGGTATATATTGTTTTCTGTGCTTGATGAATGGTTAGAGAGAAAAAAGGGATTGGTTGTCGCCTTAGTTATTATTCTGGTTCTCGGGGGCGTTCTTAATGGGGCGCGGGTTTATGATTTTAATGTATTTGCCGCCAGGAAAAGCGCTCCCTGGAGCAGGTTCTTTTGTTCTCTTTATGCCTTTATTAAGGAAAGAAAAGCGGAAGATAATTTTTCTTTCCGGATTTTGTGGCGGGATCAGTATTCATTAATGCAGTTAAAGCTGGGTGATCCGGTCACGGGAAAGCCGATCGATAGTTCAACTTCTGATTTGCTGTTTAGAAAATATATGCGTTCAGAAGATCCGAAATATTATCTTGTTTATAAAGAGGGATTGGGGCTTAAGGTCTTTACCGGCAGAGAAGAAGGCGAGGCGTTCGTCAAAACGTTATCAATCAACCAGGATGCGCCTGATTAAAATAACGTATAAATGAAAGGCGCGACGGCCGAGCTCTGCGCAAAGATCACCAGAACGCTTAAGAGGACAAGGATGATGATAATGGGAGCGAGGATATATTTCTTTCTTTCTGTTATAAATTCATACAATTCTTTGATGATAGACAGCTTTGACATGGAGGTCTCCTAATACTGTTTCTGATAGTTTGTTTTGTTAAAATCTTTTTTTTCTGAAGGAATCCAATACGTCGGTTCTTCCTTTTTGATATCCTGGTCAAGAAGATGACTCTTCCTTAATTTTAATAAACAACCAATCGGCGTAAAGAGAAAATAATACAAAATTGTCAAAATGACGGCGGTGATGATTTTACTGATGACGCCGGCTGCCTTCATCCAATAATGATAGATCGTCTTCAGTAAGGGCCGGACAAATGCCGTCAGGCTGGCAAAAAAGATCATAAAGATCAGGCAGAGCAGGACAAAACCGCTTAACCCATGCTCCACCCAGGATCTTGTCCCTAAAAAACAAAAGATGAGGACGAGTCCCCAGCCAAACACAGTTAAATTTTTTCTGCTCACGCTTTCCATTAATCTAATATCGTTGAGATATCCCCTTTCTTATATTGTTCCTTGTCGGGTTGCCGGTCCTTTTCTAAAAGAAAATCCCCCAACAGGAGCCAATCCATATTTGTGCACATAAAGCAACGGTAGGCCTCCTCCGG
>JAGLNJ010000173.1 GCA_023139575.1 Candidatus Omnitrophota bacterium
GAGGCATACAAGTTTGGGTATTCACCGGAACGCATTGTTGTTAAAAAGGGTGAGGTTGTTAAACTGCTTGCTACTTCTCGGGATGTTCCACATGGGGTTTTCATCAAAGAATATGGAATTAATGAAAAGGTGGAGAAGGGAAAAGTGAATAATATTGAATTCGTTGCGGATAAAACGGGTGAATTTGATATTCTCTGTTCCGTTTATTGTGGGGCCGGTCATCATAGTATGAAGGCGAAGCTCATTGTTGAGTAATTATACCTATAGCCAGGGGGGTGTTATGAAAGATAAAATTGCTTTCACCATATTACGTGTCGGCTTAGGGGTGGTATTCTTGATTTTTGGCATCGGGAAATTTCAGGACGATATCTGGGCTCAGACTATTAGAAGTATGGAGGTTTTTCAAGGGCTTCCCTGGGATGTCGGTATTACTGTTTTTCTTGTCGGGGTATCAGAAGTAGTAGCGGGCACATTTTTAATTTTGGGAGTATTTACGCGTATATTTTCTGCCATAGCTTCGCTGCAACTGCTTGTTATTTTATTTTTACTGCAATTTCAAGAGATCAGGGATTTTGGCCTTTTAGGGGCAGCCATATATATGGCACTTGTGAAGGATGAATCTTTTGGGTTCAATCGGATTCTAGCCTGTTGTTTTAATAATAAGACAAAGACAGAAGCCTGATGCAGGTTGATGTCCCTGCCCAAAATATATCGTTGAGAATATAGGAGAGGGGGCAAAAGTTACTCTTGTTGTGTAAGAAAATATTTAGTAAATAAAGGGGCTGATTAAATTGAAAAAAGATCCTGTTTGCGGAATGGAAGTAGATGAAAGTAAGGGGCTCAAGGCATCTAAAGATGGGCAGGAATATTTTTTTTGCAGTGAACATTGTAAAGACAAGTTTTTAGGCAATGATGGTTACGGTGATAGCCGTCCAAAAGGTGTTCACCATAAGCACGAAAAAAAAGACGTTGGATCGATTGACTCATCTCACCGATTTACTTGCCCTATGCATCCCGAGATAGTTAGTGATAAATACGGCAATTGCCCAAAGTGCGGAATGTCTTTAGAGCCTAAGCAAGGCACAGAAGAAAGTAAAGAAAACAGCGAAATTAAAATCCTCACCTATAAGTTCTGGATTGGGCTCGTCCTTGCCGTGCCTGTCCTCGTCTTGGCTATGGGGGAAATGATCCCCTGGTTAAATCTAGAGAGGGTTGTGCCATATCAAATTTCTAAATGGATTCAATTTATTTTAACTACACCTGTAGTCTTTTGGGCTGGGGCAATCTTTTTTAAGCGAGCTTGGAAATCCGTTGTTTACCGCAGTCTGAATATGTTCACTCTTATTGCTATGGGTGTGGGGGCAGCGTATGGTTATAGTGCTATCGCAGTATTGTTTCCGTCGATATTTCCTGAAGCATTAAAACAGAATGGGACGCCAGGTCTTTATTTTGAGGCAGCTGCTGTTATCACTGTCCTGGTTTTGTTGGGGCAAATGCTTGAAGCTGAAGCGCGTGCCAGAACAGGTCAGGCTATTAAATCTCTTTTGGGTTTAGCTGCCCAAAAAGCGCATCGCTTTGTAGATGAGAAAGAAGAGGATGTAGATATAGATGAAATTGAGAAAGGAGATCTGTTGCGTGTCCGGCCCGGCGAGAAGATTCCCTTAGATGGAGTTATCGTCCAGGGCAAAAGCAGCATTGATGAATCGATGATTTCTGGTGAGCCGATTCCAGTTGAGAAGCAAAAAGGGGACAAGGTCATAGGAGCTACGGTTAATCAGACTGGGGTATTCTTGATGAGAACGGAAAAAGTCGGTTCTGAGACTTTGTTATCACAAATCATTCATATGGTTTCCGAGGCTCAGAGGTCTCGTGCCCCTATTCAAGGGGTAGCGGATAAAGTAGCAGGTGTTTTCGTGCCGATAGTTATGATGGTTTCGTTGGCAGCCTTCCTTGTATGGTTTTTCTTTGGCCCTCAGCCGGCTTTTGCTTATGCGTTAGTAAGCGCTATTTCTGCCCTTATTATTGCATGTCCGTGCGCTTTAGGTTTAGCGACTCCAATGTCGATCATGGTTGGTGTTGGGAGGGGCGCACAAGCAGGTATTCTTATCAAGAACGCCGAAGCAATAGAGAAGACCGAAAAAGTCACTCATTTACTAACAGATAAGACAGGCACTTTGACCGCTGGCAAACCTGAGGTCACAACAACTATCCCGGCGCAGGGTTGGAATGATGATTCATTATTGGAGGTGGCTGCGGCTATTGAAAGAAGCAGCGAGCATCCGCTTGCAAGAGCGGTGGTGGTTCATGCTAGTGAGAAAAATATAAAATTAAAGAATGTTGAAGATTTTAAATCTGTAACTGGCGGTGGGGTAAAGGGCAAGCTTGATGGAAGATCTGTCTTGCTTGGTAAACAGAAATTTCTCGAGGAAGCTGGAATAGATCTGTCTGAGGCTTTAAGGCGTAAAGCATCTGCGCTTCAGGAGAAAGCCCGAACAGTGGTATGGATTGCTGTTGACAGAGAAGTAGCGGGCATTTTAGGGATAGCAGACCCGATCAAAAAGACTACTCCCGAAGCTGTGAAAGCCCTGCATGATATGGGGATTAAGATCGTTATGCTGACTGGCGATAATCGCAGAACCGCTGAAGCCATAGCTAAAGAATTAGGAATAGATGATATTCGGGCAGAACTTGAGCCTAAAGGGAAGCGGGAAATCGTAAAGAGTTTTAAAGAAAAGAATGCGGTCGTGATGGTTGCGGGTGATGGAATAAATGATGCTCCCGCATTGGCAGAAGCTGATGTCGGTATTGCTATGGGGACAGGAACGGATGTTGCAATAGAAAGCGCGGGAATTACTCTGGTGAAAGGCGACCTGAACGGAATTGTGAAAGCCATGCGTCTTAGCCGCAATGTTATGAAAAATATCCGTCAAAACCTTTTTTTTGCTTTTATTTACAATGCATTAGGGGTGCCTATTGCGGCTGGAATTCTTTATCCATTCTTTGGAATTCTTTTAAGCCCGATGATCGCCGGAGCTGCAATGAGTTTTAGCTCGATTTCTGTTATTGGAAATGCACTGAGATTGCGAAGCACAAAATTGTAATAAATTTTGATTTCTTTATTCAATACCCAACAAGTTAAATACCTCGACAGGTTGAATGCTGTTAATAGTAGGAAACATGCCAGCTGCTTCCGAATATAAATTTACATGAAAATCTTTTATGTCAAATAATATGTTTTCCATGTGTCCTTGTTTAGAGATGTTGAGGTCATTCAAGTCAATTCCACCAGTTTTTTTATTTTCTAACAACGCTAAAGGCCTGTCCTTTTGTGTATTTACACCATCCAAAGCCACAGGCACAAAAAACAAAACATTTGATAACAATTCTTGAAACCGCCCCCTAAAACTTTCATAAGAATTTTTATTATCTAAAGTAATATTTGCCGTTTCAGCATGAAAAGCTGAAGTTTCTTCTTCAAGATTTTCATCTTTAAATCGCTCTATTAATTGTCTGACAACTTCTTTTATTTCATCAAAATAGCTTCCTATTACTGCTAATGATTGAAGTGCATTTACCCTCGCCTGGTATGAAAAAGTTTCTTTATCAAAAGCAATTTCTTTTAAAACAGGAATGCCCCATACATCACTAACAGGTTCATGTAGCCCTGGGTTTGACATTAACGATAAGGCAGCACTGCTAAAGTTGCCGGATGTGGTTGTATTACCAGCATCTTCTTTTAGAATTCTAATTTTTGGTGATGCTGTTAAAACTTCATCCCGCGAAGCAGCAAGAGGGAGAAGAGAAACTATTTTTTTTGCAAATTCAGACCATGATTCCCTGTCTCCGGATTCAAATTAAACTGCTTCTCTGCTTTAC
>JAGLNJ010000174.1 GCA_023139575.1 Candidatus Omnitrophota bacterium
CCAGGTATTCGTCGGAGAATCAGAGCGAAAAGAGTATTGATGATCAAATAAGAGTATGTAAAAAGTATATTCATGAAAATAACATGGTTACTGATGACAAACACATCTATATTGACGAAGCGATGTCGGGGGCTATTATTAATCGGCCTGGGCTTCAGGCCTTAGAAAGAGCGGCTGAGAATAAGGAATTTGAAGCTGTGGCTGTGGACGATTTGTCCCGTTTATCTCGAAGTAATCACCAAATGCTGACTTTAGTCATGAAATTTAACTATTTACAGGTCAAGCTGATCTCTGTTTCTGATGGCATTGTCGCGGATGATGATAATGCCAAGCTGGGTATTCATATCCGGGGCTTTATTAATGAGCTATATCTGGATGATCTTAAGAAAAAGACAATGAGGGGATTAGAGGGGCAAAAAATACGCGGTTTTAGCACTGGCGAGAATGTATATGGCTATTATACGCAACCTGTTGGAGAGCTTAGGCTTAACAAAAAAGGCAAGCCTAAATATGACGGAATGGCGCATAAAATTCAGCCGGAAGAGGCGGAAGTAGTCAAAATGATCTTTAAGGGATTTATTGATAAAAAAAGCATCGGCAAAATCGTAAAAGAGCTTAATAATGATAAAATCTCCACTAAAAGAGGGCTTCCCGGAGGTTGGAACATATCAACAGTAAGCAGGATTTTGAAGAATGAAAAATATACCGGCTTGTGGATCTGGAGAAAATGGAAGAATGTTCGGGATCCCATGACCGGAAAGATAAAAAAAGTTGCCCGCGTTGAAAAAGAACAGATTACCAGCTTTAAAGAGGATTTAGCGATTATTGATAAAGACCTCTGGGCAAAAACGCAAAAACGCTGGCAGGAAATTAACGGAGCCTGGCCAGGTTGCAAGAAATCAAAAACTCACTTAACAAAACAAAAAAGCTATGTTCATGCAAATCCAACACATTTATTATCAGGCCTTTTAAAATGCGATCAATGCGGCGGCGCGATTGTTCTTATCAGCGGGAAAGGCAGTGGTTATTATGGGTGCTATAACACAAGGCGAAAGTCGTGCGCTAACACACTCCTGATTCCACGCAAAAGAATAGAAACCGCGATTATTTCCGAGCTGAAAGACAATCTGCTGACTGTGGAAAATCTGCAATATGTATATAAGAATTTAGAAAAACTTATTGCCAAGAAGCTTAACGGAACACCGGAGGAAATAAAGAAGAAGAAGGCTCAATACGAGAAAATTCTTTCAGAAACGCAAAATTATCTTAATTATATTAAGATGGGAAATTTTTCAAAGGCTGTTTCTGAGGCGTTAAAAGACGCGGAGATAAAAAGTGAAGGATTAAAGCAGGAAATAGACTCTTTGGCTTTTCAAAAAAGCAATCGCTTTCAAGCGCCGCCTAAGGAATGGATCAATCATCGACTGGAAAGGTTAAATGAAACCTTGAATAAGAATACTGTTTCTTCGGCCTTGGCGCTTAAGGAGCTTTTAGGAAGCATTCGGCTTGAGCCGATCGCGGATAAAGAAAAGGATGTGTATTCATTAATTACTGACGGGGAATACGCGTTTAAGCCTTATTATGTGGCGCATA
>JAGLNJ010000175.1 GCA_023139575.1 Candidatus Omnitrophota bacterium
GTAACGGAATAGGTGAAATGATTAAAAAGAAAGCCGCTCGCGGGTGCAGTGTTGTTGGTATCTGCGGGGGATACCAGATGCTCGGCAGAAAGGTGGTTGATACTTTGGGAGTAGAAAATAAAACTGTGTTAATGGGATTAGGGTTGCTTGATATTGAAAGCTGTTTTCAAAAAGAAAAAATTACTGTTCAGGTAGAAGGCAAATCAGTATCCGGAGGTTTTCCCGTCAAAGGATATGAAATCCATCATGGGCATACTCGTAGATTAAAAGGGTGTATCCCTGTGTTTGTGTTGAATAAACGCAATGGCAAAAAAACATCTGTGAAAGACGGTGTATGCAATAGTCTTGGCAATGTCTGGGGTACTTATGTTCATGGTGTTTTTGATTGCTTTGATTTCCGTCGAAATTTCCTGGATCGTCTGAGAAAAAAAAAGGGGTTGCCTGCAAGCAGTGGCAAAGATACTTTTTTTCAGGATGAAGAGTATGACAAGTTAGCCTCTTTATTGCGTAAAAATTTAAATATAAAATTATTATCCGGGATTATTCATGGTGAAAGATAAAAAAAATAAATATCCTCGTATTGTAATAGCCGGAACCCACAGCGGTGTGGGCAAAACAACACTGACTATCGGTCTGCTTTTAGCGTTTAAAAAAAAGGGCATTGCGGTGCAGCCGTACAAAGTTGGACCTGACTACATTGACTCCGCATTTCATTCAATGATTGCAGGTCGCGCCTGCCGTAACCTTGATTCATTTCTGTTGTCTGAGGATGTCTTGCTTGAATTATTTGAGCGTCAGGCACAAGTTTCTGAATTTTCAATTGTTGAAGGAGTAATGGGTTTGTACGACGGAATCGGTCAGCAGGCACAAACAGGAAGCACTGCCCATGCCTCAAAAATATTAAAAGCGCCTGTTGTCCTTATAATTGACTGCGGGAAGATGTCGGGGAGCGCGGGCGCTGTGGCATTAGGGTATAAAAAGTTTGATTCAAAAGTGCGGATTTCCGGGTGCATTTTAAATAAAATAGCATCTCCATCGCATTACAAAATCGCGAAACAGAGCGTAGAGCAAAAAAGCGGGATAGAGGTGTTAGGATATTTCCCTAAAAACGCGCCGATTTCTATGTCGGAGCGGCATCTGGGGCTTACTCCGGTACAGGAAGTAACCAATAAAAGAATATATAAAAAAATAACAAAGCTTGTCGAGCAGCATATTGATATTGACAGATTAATTACTATCGCAAAGAGCGCGGATGCGCTGCCCTGTTTCAGAAAGACGATTTATCGGAAGCCACTTGTTAAAAAGGAAGTTAGTATCGCTGTCGCGCGGGATAAATGTTTTCATTTTTATTATCAGGATAACCTGGATATTTTAGAACACTACGGCGCGTGGTTAAAATATTTCAGTCCTTTAAAAAGTAAATCTCTGCCAAAGGGTGTTAGCGGCGTTTACATTGGTGGTGGTTTTCCTGAAAAGTTTGCCGAAGAACTTGCAGGCAACAAAGATTTAAGGGCGGATATTAAGTTGAAAAGCAGACAGGGAATGCCTGTGTATGGAGAATGCGGCGGTTTGATGTACCTTATGCGGGAATTGCAGACCGCTGATAAAAAGAGTTTTCCAATGGTTGGGATATTTTCTGGAAAGACGAAAATGGGAAAAGGCCTTCGGATGTTTGGGTATTACGATGTTACTTGTGTCCAGTCTAATATTTTATGTGTGAAAAATTCCGTAACAAAAGGCCACGTGTTTCATTGGTCATATTTACTGCAACTGCCCAAAAATATTCCGCGTGTCTTTAAGTTACAAAGAAGAGGCAAAACATCGCATGACGGTTACATAAAGAATAACACACTTGCCAGTTATCTTCATGTTCATTTTGGGACAAATACAGATTTTGCCAGTCGGTTTGTTGAACAGTGTAGAGATTACAAAAGGAAAGGAGTACAGAGTGGAAATAGATAAAGCGATAATAATAGTAAATCATGGTACCCGAAGGGTTGTCGCGCAGGAAGATTTCGCGAAGTTGATTGAGAATATCAGGGGCAGATTTCCGGAATTAACAATTGAAAAGGCGTCAATGGAATTATGCCCACCTGATATGCCTTCAGTTGTTAAGAAACTTTATGAGCAGGGCGTAAAAAGCATTGCAGTTGTTCCTTTTTTTCTGTTAAGAGGAATGCATATCGCCAAAGATATCCCTAGAATTATTGCGGAAGAAAAAAAGAAATATTTTGATCTTGAAATTACAATGGGAAAACCTTTGATGCCTGATGATCGGTTAGTGGATATTGAATGTGACAGGATAAAGGAGGCGTTACAGTGAGCAGAGAATATATGAGTCCAGAAGATATTGAAAAAAAAAGCATGGCGATTATTGAGAAGGAAATGGGGAAAATCAACTGTTTATTTGAAGAAAAGCAGATTATTAAGCGTGTCATTCACACAACCGTTGATGTTAATTTTGGTAAAAGCCTTATTTTTCATCCCTTAGCTGTTGAGACTGGATTGCAGGCTATTAAGAAAGGAAAAACAATCGTTACAGATGTGCACATGGTGAAGTCTGGAATTCGGGCTTATGATTTAGAGGAATTCGGGAACAAAATATTATGTTTTTTTGATAAAGACAAAAAAGAGCTCAATCCTGACAATATCCCGAGGGCAGTGCTTGCTATGAAAAAAGCAGGTGAATCATTAAATGATAGTATTGTAGTCATAGGTAATGCCCCTACCGCTCTTTTTGAACTAATTGATATGATTAAATCAGGGGGCGTGAAGCCAGCATTGATTATTGGCATGCCTGTAGGATTTGTTGGAGCTGCTGAATCTAAAGAAGAATTACAACATTTAGATATTCCTTATATTACAATTAATGGCCGTCGAGGAGGCAGTACCGTTGCCGCCGCGATACTCAACGCGTTGATTAAAATTGCTAAAGGATATGAATAAACCTAAGGGAAAAATTGGAATAACAACCGGGAGTTGTGCTCAAGCTGCAGCTCATGCTTGTGCTGTTATGTTATCAACAGGCAAAAAAATTGACACAGTTGAGATTGAACTGCCTAATAAAATGAGACGCACTGTACTGTTGGTAAATCAAAAAATATCGCAAGATTACGCATGCTGCGGTGTTATTAAGGATTCGGGAGAAGAAGAGAAGGATGTAACAAATGGAATTGAGATTTCCTGTCGGATAAGAAAAACGAATGAGCCAGGTATTGTGCTTAAAGGAGGAGATGGTGTAGGAAAAGTTACACGTCCCGGTTTGGCAGTTGGTGTTGGCGAGTGGGCAATTAATCCGATTCCACGGAAAATGATTATGCGTGATGTTTCTGAGATATTGCCTAAGGAGGGGAAAGGTTTTGAAGTTGAAATATCTGTTTCTGAAGGAAAACGAATAGCACAACAGACATATAATCCTCGTTTAGGTGTTGAGGGCGGGATATCAATTATTGGGACAACCGGGCTTGTAAAACCAAAGTCCCAGGAGTCTTACAAAAAATCGCTCTTGGCAGAACTCAATGTATCGGTTGCCACGGGATATAAAAATATTTTCATCGCTTCCGGATATTTGGGGGAGCGTTTGCTTACTGAAAAATACAATATTTCTGATCAGCAGATCATCAAAGTAGGTGATCACGTCGGATTTATGTTAGAGCAGTGTGCATCCAGAGGAGTAAAAAAGGCCATGCTAATCGGCCATATCGGGAAATTAGTAAAAGTTGCCGCCGGATTGTTTAATACTCATAGTAAAACAGGTGACGCGAGAATGGAAACAATTGCCGCTTACGCCGCTTTAAATGGCGCTTCTCAGGATTTAATTAAAGCAATTCTCAATGTTACGCTCGCCGAAGCAACAATTGACCTGCTCAAAGAGAACAACCTTTTATGCACGTTTGATACAATAGCAAAAAAAGTAACACAGAGATGCCATCAATTATGTCAGGAAAGAATTGAAATCGTTTCAGTATTGCTTTCATTGAAAGGGGAAATTGTCGGGGCGCACCCCAAAAATATATTTAAGGATAAGGCATGGGAAAAGTTTACCCCCTTAGAAAAAAGGGGAGGCATGAAATAAATGCAAACTAAAAAGAAAAAAATTTCTAACGGGGTTTATATTATAGGAACAGGCCCGGGTAACCTTAAGTTTTTATCGCCTGTCAGTAAGAATATTATTAAGTCTTGCGATATTGTTATTGCCAGTTCTCGTCTTATGGCGTTTATTCCTAAAGGGAAAAAGATAATCCGGTTAGAGGGTAAATATAAGGAATGTCTGGAATTTATTCAAAAGAACGCGTTAACTAAAAAAATTGCGGTTCTTGTTTCGGGTGATCCAGGGATTTTTAGTTTCAGTAAAAAAGTTACTCAAATATTGGACTCTTCCCAATATGAAATAGTTCCGGGTGTGAGTTCTCTTCAGGTTGCATGCGCGCGTGTTGGGCTCTCCTGGGATGATTTAAGTCTTGTTAGTGTGCATGGCAAATCATTGCGTGGTTTAGCTATGAAATGTGAAGCTAATAAAAAAGTAATTATTTTTTGTGACAACAAAAATACTCCCGCACGGATAGCAAAATATTTAACCAGAAAAATTAAGGAAAAAGCGCATGCTGTGGCCTTTGGCAACCTGTCCTTGCCTGATGAGGAGATTATAAAATCTAATATTATCTCTCTTGCAAAATGCAAAAAAGAATGGAAAGGATTATGGCTACTACTATTAACCAAATAGTTAAAGGCGATTTTTACGGAATAGGCGTCGGGCCCGGAGATCCTGAATTGTTGACAATTAAGGCGCAAAGGATATTGCAGAAAGTTGATATTGTTTTTACTCCTAAAGCCAGTATTGCCGCAGACTCCTTTGCCTTTGAAATAATAAAAGAATATGTGCATGAATCAAGGGTTGAAACAATAATTTTCCCCATGACAAAGAACAAAACTAAATTAAAAAAGATATGGAAAGATGCGGCTAAACAGATTTATCAAAAGATTTGTGAAGGAAAGAACGTTGCTTTTATTACTATCGGTGACCCGTTTATTTACAGTACGTATAATTATCTTCTGCGTCATTTAATTAATTTGGACAACACGATAAATGTTTGTACAGTTCCGGGAATCAGCGTTGTCAATGCGATAGCATCATTGTTTAATGTGCCTTTAGCCGAAGGAGAAGATAGACTGATTGTAACTTCTTTACCGTCTCATTTATCCGAATTAAAAAAATTGATCGGGCAATTTGAAACAGTGGTTTTATTGAAAATTGGAAAAAATTTAAAACCATTAGTGGAATTTTTAAAAAAGAATGGATATGAAAATAATGCTTATTTTGCGCGGCATATCGGGTGTTCTTCACAAGTCGTTGTTAAAAACTTGTCTGAATTAATAGATGACAAAAAAGAAGCTGGATACATGTCGACTATGATTATCCGCAGATGCGAAAGGAAAATTTAGTGAAAATATATTTTATCGGAGCAGGAGCGGGAGACCCTGATCTTTTAACTGTAAAGGCCCTAAAGATTATTAAGAAAGCTGATGTGATTATTTATGCAGGTTCGTTGGTCAATGGAAAAATAATTGATAAATACGCGCAAGCAGATGCAAAAATATACAATTCCGCAAAAATGAATCTTGATCAGGTTTGCCAGTTATATTTAAAACACCGAAAAAAAGAAGGAATTGTCGCCAGAATCCACACTGGAGATACATCTCTTTACAGCGCCATTCAGGAACAAATGAGATGGTGCGATATGCAGGGAATAGAATATGCAGTTATTCCTGGCGTGAGTTCATTTTGTGCTGCAAGTGCTGCATTAAAGCAGGAACTGACTTTACCGGGCTTAAGCCAGACGGTTATTATTACCAGAATTTCAGGAAAGACAAAGGTTCCTGCCAGAGAAGATTTAAAACATCTTGCGAATATAAAAGCGGTTATGATTATTTTTTTGAGTATTGGCCACATTGATCGTGTTGTGAAAAAATTAATGGCAGAATATAAAAGTAAAACACCCGTAGCTGTTGTTTATAAAGCGTCCTGGCCTGACGAGATAATTATAAAAGGAACACTTGATACAATTGCAGATAAAGTAAAAAAACAAAAAATTGGACGGCAGGCTCTAATTATTATAGGTGAGGCGTTGAATAAAAAAAAATTCAAGTTAAGCAAGTTGTACGACAAAAATTTTTCAACTATGTTCAGGCGCGGTGAAATAAAAAAATGAAAATCGCAATTATTGCTATAAACAAAGATGGCGACGCAATCGCGCGTAAAATCCGGAAAAATTTTAACAAAGTTGATATTTATTCGAATACGGGAGAAAAGCAGCAGAATAGATTTTCCGTAATGCAAATTACTAAAGAAATTTTTAATAAAAAAAAATATGAAGGCCTTGTTTATATCGCTGCCACCGGAATTGTTGTGCGGTCAATCGCGCCTTTTATCAAAAATAAATATGATGACCCCGCGGTTGTCTGTGTAGACACCTCAGGCCGCTTGGCGATCAGCCTTCTTTCCGGTCACGAGGGAGGCGCGAATAGACTAACGTACAAGGTGGCTGCTGCTATTGGCGCGCAGCCTGTTATTACAACCGGCACGGAAGTTCATAAAAAATATATTATTGGAATCGGCTGCCGAAAAGGGATCAGTGAAAAAAATATATTCAACGCTATTGAGCATATTATCCATTTTGGCCAAATCTCTTTAGAAGATGTGCGTCTAGTTGCCTCGGTTGATATTAAAATCAATGAAAAAGGCCTTGTTGATGCGTGCGATGAATTAGATGTCCCGTTAGTTTTTATTAGCAGAAATGAGATCAAAAGATTTAGTGTCCAGATTATCGGATCAGAAGCAGCCAAACGTCATTTTGGTGTTGTCGGTATTTGTGAACCATGCGCTTTAATAGCAGGAAGGAGGACAACATTAATATTGCAAAAACAAGTGATCAACGGAGTCACAGTCGCACTCGTAAAGGAAAATTAAGTATTGTCGGCATAGGGCCAGGGGCGCAGTCTCTATTGTCCATTCATGCCCGAAGAGTAATAAAAAAAGCTGATATTATTGTTGGATACAACCGTTATTTGGATTTAATTAAAAAATTGATTAGTGACAAAGAATCAGTTGCCTTTGGAATGAGAGAAGAGATAAAACGGGCAAGATATGCAATTGATCAAGCTACTACCGGAAAAATAGTTTGTATTGTCTCAAGTGGAGACCCCGGGGTATATGGCATGGCAGCAGCTGTATATGAAGCCCTTGATCAAGAAGCCGGCAAAATCACAGTTGAAGTTGTCCCCGGCATACCTGCGATGTGTTCTTGTGCCAGCCTGTTAGGCGCACCCATATCTCATGATTGTGCCATAATTTCATTAAGCGATCTGCTTACTGATAAAAATCTAATTAAAAGAAGGGTTTCGCTTGCGGCCCAGGGTGACTTTGTTATTATTTTATATAATCCAAAAAGCAATAAACGAAAAGACCTTTTTAATGACATCGCAAGAATATTAATGCAATGTAAATCGCCGGACACACCCGTTGGAATTGTAAAAAACGCGTATAGAAAAAATCAGGAAATTAAAATAACAATATTAAATAATATTCTTAAGTATGATATGATAAACATGTTCACCACAATAATTATCGGAAACTCAAAAACATTTGTGAAAAATGGTGTGATGATTACTCCACGGGGGTATTTATAAATGAAGCGCCAGTATAACCTTGAAAATGACGGAGCGTTATGCGCACTTATCGAAAACACATAAAGAGAACGCTATATCTAATTTGAATGGGTTAACAAGTATAGAGAAGAACCATCACTTCCCATCACATAATTGTAACAGTTCTTCAAAATCCAAGGTTTATCACAAGTTGACAAAATGAAAGTTAGAAGGTATATTGGAAATTCTTCTAAGTATATAAATTTATTAAAGATACACATTTCGGAAAGGTGGCAGAGCGGTTGAATGCGGCGGTCTTGAAAACCGATTTACCCTAAAATCTTAAATTGTTATAGTTGTTGCATTTACGTCCTCACTCGTCGGGAGTGGGGATTTTTTATTGCATACCAAAGTATGCCAAACCGAACTTCTACACTTGCAAA
>JAGLNJ010000176.1 GCA_023139575.1 Candidatus Omnitrophota bacterium
AAAGAAGCAACATGCCTTGTTGCTGCCGCTTGGTTTAATGGTTATTTCTGACCTCGTTATAGGCCTTCACAGTACTATTCTTTTCACATGGGGAAGCATTCTGCTGATTGCCTTTATTGGCACAAAGATGAGAGACAAAAGAGATATAAAATTGTTTCTCATTTCGGGAATAAGTTCAGCGCTGTTGTTCTTTATTTTGACAAATTTTGGGGCTTGGTTGACGATGTATCCCCCCACCATTGAAGGTTTGAGGGCTTGTTATATCGCAGCTATCCCATTTTTCCGAATGAGCTTGATGAGTACGATTATTTATTGTGGGATTTTCTACGGTATTTATGAAATGACAGCACAGCTGATCAGCGGTACGAAATTAGCCGATGCCGTGCTTTAAATTGTTTCCTTGTTCTTTGCTAACATTCTTAAAATACTGGTTCCGTTTGGACAGTTGACAATTCAATAGGATTAAATGGGAAATTCCTGTGAGAAACAGGAGCGGTCCCGCCACTGTGAATCTTTTTGATGATTTAATCATTGATAAAGGTTAGTCAGAATACCTGCCAGTATACAAAGCATTTATTGCTGCGGTCGACAGTAAGGAAGTGTGCATAGATTTTTAAAATTTGGCGCAATCCCAACCAGCAGTAATGTCGGTTGGGATTTTTTTTGCCATGAACGAAAGGTTTTTTTAAATGAAATATTTAAAATTGGTATTATGCTTGTATGCTGGAATTGTTTTTTTGCCATCGGCACAAGCAGCTCAAGAAGACTCGGTCACATTAGGGCGTATTGTCGTGACAGCAAGTCGTATGGCACAGCATGATTACAAGGTAGCATCAGATGTCACCATAATTGGGAAGGAGGACATAGAGGCTTCGACAGCAAATACGGTTAGTGATATCTTGGAAGAGCAGTTAGGGATAAATCTCTTTAACAATGGCTCCATTAAGTCGACGACCATTGATATTCGCGGGTTCGGGGATACAGCCAGCCGCAATGTTTTAGTTCTTGTGGATGATAAAAAGATCAACTCTATCGATATCTCGGGGCCGGATCTTTTTAAAGTTCCTCTCGAGTCCATTGAGAGGATAGAAGTCTTGCGCGGGGCGGGATCAGTTCTTTATGGTGATAATGCCGTTGGCGGGGTTATTAATATCATCACCAAGGAAGGGGAAGGTGATTTCTCCGGCTCTGTTGGTGCCTGTTACGGGAGTTATGATGCAAGGGCGGGGGATGTAGAGGCTTCTGGTGAGTATCGCAATATTTCCTACTATTTTTATTCACAATATTATGATAATGATGGTTATCGTGAAAATAGCGAGATATTGGCCAAAGATTTCAATTCCCGTTTGGGGTATGAATTGACGGATAAATTGAAGGTTGGTCTTATTACCTCCTGGCATGAGGATGACTATGGCTTACCCGGAGGCCTGAATGATGCAGAATTGGAGGAACTCGGCCGCCGCGGTTCAGCGGATTATAATGATTTTGCTTCGACGAAGGACCGTCATGTTCAATTGTTTTTGGATGTCACCCCCTGGCCGGAAGACATTGATTGGGGGCATTTCGTTTTTGATTTTTCTTATCGTAATCGTGACACCTATGCTGAGTTTACGGCCTTTGATTTCAACACCAAACGGTCCATTGATACGGTCGGCTTAACGGGTAAATATGTTTATAATCATGAGATATTTAACCAAGACCTTAATTTTGTTTCTGGTATAGATTTTTATAACACGAACAATGACATCATCGGCAGTGGTTCCAACAGTGATGATCTGACTATCGCCAAAGATGAGTTTGGCGCGTATACTTTTGCTGAATATGAATTTATCGATAGCTTTTTTGTAAACGCGGGGACGCGTTATCAAAAAGCCTATTATATTTTTGATCAAAGGAGCGGAGTTCCTAGTTATCAGAAACAAAATCCCGATGAGTCAGTTAATATGGTCGGGGGAAAATGGGAATATGCCCAGAAGTCCAATTTCTTTTTTAATGTGCAGCAGACATTCAGGTTTTTGGCCACTGATGAATGGTATGACACCTGGAATGGTTTAAACACGGATTTGAAACAGCAGACTGGCGTGCAATATGAGGCTGGGGTGAAACACACCTTTAATGATTATTATAATATCAGCGTGACGCCATATTGGATAAAATTAGAAAATGAAATTTTTTATGATCCCCAAGGGGGCGCTTTTGGTTTTGGTTCAAACAGTAATTATGATAAAACCCGCCGTACGGGGGTTGAGGTCGGGCAGAAGGTTGATTTGCTAAAGATATTTAATGTGGCGAATTGTGATCAACTGGAATTTTTTGCTAATTATTCTTATCAGGATCCGAGGTTTATCGGTGGGGATAATGATGACAAAAAAATCCCTATGGCCCCGCAGCATTTGATCACGACAGGTTTAACAGCTAAGATCTTTGAGAAATTCCGAATATCTTTCACCGGCAATTATGTGGGGTCGAGGTTCGCCATTAATGACACCGCTAATGAAACCTCGCTCATAAAGCCGCATTTTATTTTGGATAGCAAGTTGACAGTTGATTGGGATCCGTGGGAAGTTTTTGTTTCCGTGAATAACATTAATGATAAGAAATACCACTCTTATGTGAGTAAATCGACGTCATCGACAGCGAAAGACTATTTTCCGGCTCCGGAGCGTAACTTTCTTGTGGGCGCGAAATTAAAGTTCTAAAATAATACGAGCGAAAAAGCGAAATACATCTCTTTGAAAAATGGGACATCAGCTAATGGCGGATGATGAGTCAGTCATTTTTATATTTTTGTGCTATAATTTAAATACTGACATTTTTTTTAAAAGGAGGTGAAGATATGCGAAGGGTATTTTATTTTTTTGTTATAATCACGCTGACGTTGGTCACCAGTCCGGCATGGGCTAAAAGGTACATAAAAGATGACGATAAGAGCAGCTCGAAGAGCATCAAAAGACAGAAGGGTCGGGCCGGAATAAAAAGCCAGGATGATTGGAATTGGAAGAATTCCTCACGATCAGAGAGTATAAAAGAAGAGGTTGATCGCAAGAGACGAATAAGTGAGAATGAATATCAGGGTAGATTGCAGGGTAGAGAAAAAAGGATTAAAGAAAGAAAAAAGATTCAAGAAAAACGCATCAAACGAAGAAAGAATGATCGCAATCGTGCAGTGCGGGGGGTAGCTTCAGATTCAAGGTTTAAGGATGGTGAAACGAAATGGAAGGGCGGTGGCGTGAAGCATACGCCCGAAGGCCCGATGAAGGTTGAAGAAGATCAATCAGGAGAGAAATAAAAATGAATAAGATCGTTATTTATTTCATAATATTTTCTTTGGTGTGTGTTATGCCTGTTTTTGCTGCCAAAGGGGGTAATAGCGCAGGAGGCCCAAAATTCTTTGAAAAAGGTTCCAGCGAAAGGGCTTATGAAGGGGCTAATAAGAATGCCGCTTTTAAAAGGAAAGAGAAAAGGAAGAAGGAAGTAGATGAAAAAAAGAAATGGGAGGACTCTGAGGGCGAAAGAGGAGATATTAATTCTTTCGACCTAAGAAGGTAGGAGCGTAAGCAACGTAAGAAAGACCAAAAATCAGAAAAACAGAAACGTAAAGAGGATCGTAAAAAGCAAAAGGAAAATGCTAATCGCGGAGAGATGCGCGAACGTCAAAGAAAAAGGGAATTGGAAATGGAGGGCGAAGAATAATATTTAGCATTCTCAGATGATATTTTGGTGAAGTTTTTGTGACAACCCTCAGGAGAGAGAGCCTCTTGGGGTTTTTTTAATGCAGTAAAATTTTGCAAAAAAATATTCCATGATATAATAAAGCAATTATTTTTAATATTAATACTTAGGAGGCGGCAATGCTAAGGAGGTCTTTTTCTTTAGTGATTTGTTTTTTATTATTCGGGTCGTTTGTGTTAGCCCAAGAACATCTGGATGCCATTGATATTTTAGAAGAAGTTACGCAGGAAGAGGTTCCTGAAGTCCCTCCGGCCAGGAAAGCGGATACGCTGCTACCGGATCCGAAAACAATAAAAGTGGATCAATATACGGCTTTGATGCAAAAATTGGAAAAAGGGCTGCCTTTACCGCAAAAGGAATTCTTTATTGTTAATACCGGTGATGAAGGGCCGATTGATTTCTCTCAATTTGGCAAATTTAATAATTTGGGAACCCCTGAGTATGAATATAAATTAGAAAATTCCAAGGGCCTCAGCGAAGCGATGGGGGCAGGGCTGTTGCCAAATACAGCCGCGGTAAAGAAGGAGCCCCAATATGAAGAGATTAGAAAGAAGGGGTTGTTGTGGGAAAATCATTGGGTCCTCTATGAGTCAGATGACTTGCTAACGGCATTTTTTGCATGGGCTGAATGCCCGGAGTTGGCAGGCGTTAAGGCGTACTTTATTGCGAAGATAATGGAGCGCGCCGGGTATTTTAAGCAGGCTCTAAAAAGTTATCATAGCTGTCTGGTTCTCTATCCCCGGTCCGTGGCCTGGGGTAAGGATGGCAATTATGTTTGGTATATCGCGCCTGCGGCGATCGCTAACATTGAACGCCTTTGCCGGGATTATCCCCAGTTGGGATTGGATTTTGTTGACGCTATGGTGACGATTGAGAACGGTGATGATACGAACTTGGACAATGATGTTATTGCTGTTAATCCCGGGCGTTTTATTCCGTTGGCGGCAGAAGACCGTTTTAAAAATTATGCTGATTTTACCCAAATGAACATTATAAAGACCATCGGCACGGATAATGTGAAGCTTGTAAATTATGAGAATGGTCATTGGCAATTATTAGTTGAAGGCAATCCTTATATCATCCGCGGCATCACCTATACTCCGACTAAAATCGGCCTCGGGCCTATGAATAACGCTTACTTTTTATCAAACTGGATGTTTTCTGATATAAACAATAATGACATTGCTGATGCTCCTTATGAAAGCTGGGTTGATAAAAATGATAATGGAAAAAGGGATGAGTTTGAAAAAGGAATCGGAGATTTTCAATTGCTCAAGGATATGGGTATTAATACCATTCGTTTATTTGTTGATACTCCGGGCATAAAATATGACCCCACCAAAGTCAATAAAGATGTCTTAAGGGATCTCCACGAGAAATATGGTATCAGGGTTATTGTCGGAAATTATTTAGGCGCCTATCTGCATGGCTCAGGAGCTGTTTGGGCGCGAGGAACGGATTACACGGATTCAGAACAGCGCGAAAATATGAAAAGGGTTGTGCGGAAGATGGTAATGGACTTGAAAGATGAGCCTTTCGTATTGATGTGGCTGTTGGGTAATGAAAATAATCTGCCTGTAAGTTATTTCGGGGCCAATGCCACCCGCACAAATGCGGCTCAACGCCCTAAGGCCTATTCGACTTTTCTGAATGAAGTGGCTGAAATGATACACGAAATTGACCCGGTTCATCCGGTGGCAGTGGGTAATATCGAATTAGGCTTATTGGATTATTACAAGAAATATGCTCCGGCTATAGATGTATTGGGTATTAATAGTTACCGGGGGAAAGATGGCTTTGACAGTTTGTGGCGGGACGCGAAGAGCAAATTCGACCGTCCGGTACTTATTACCGAGTACGGTCATGACGCCTATCACGACGGTGTGGGAGAAGTGGAGAGAACGCAGCAACAATATCATCAGGGGTGTATACGGGATATTATTTTTAATCAAGCAGGCGGACGCTTTCAAGGCAATGCGATCGGCGGGGTTATCTTTGAATTTTTGGATGAGTGGTGGAAGGATACTGCAGGAGATCCGGATGTGATGCAATCCAAAAGATCACAAGTGATTATGCCCTTTTCCGACGGTTATTCTCATGAAGAATGGTTGGGTATTGTCGGGCAGGGTTCCGGCCGCAATAGTCCTTTGGAGAGAAAACTGCGGAAAAGCTATTATTTTTACAAAGATCTCTGGAGGTAATGCTTAATCTTTAAACCAGGAAGAAAGGCTGTCAGGAAATGCTCCAAGTTGTTTGCAAATTGATCTTTATGGTTTTATGTCTTTATGGAGTCATTTTCTTTTTTCGTTTTTATTTCCGAAAACAATTTAAGAAAAATGATCAGGATCCTGAACGAAATAAAAAACGCCTGATGTATTTGGCGTTTATTCTTCTGGCATACTTATTACTTACCATCGTGCTAAGTAATACGTTTGGCAAGGCTTTTTAATTTTTAAGGAGAAGAGGAAATGAGAACAAACTCAAAAATTATTTGCACCTTAGGGCCGGCCAGTCATTCGGAGAAAGTGATTTATGAAATGGCCAAAGCAGGCATGGCTATAGCCCGCATTAATTTTTCTCACGGCGATCATGTGCAACATCAAAAGACCATTGACGCTGTCCGCCATGTTAACAAAAAGAAAAAGACGAGGATCAAGTTGTTGCAGGACCTAGAGGGCTACCGTATCCGTATTGGGCATCTTAAAAAGCCCATTGAGTTGCAGCCGAAAGATCGGATAAGGATGTCTAATGCGTCGAACCCGTCGGCGAATGTTATCCCCTTGGATTATACTGCGGCTAATTGCACATTAAAGAAAGGCCTTTATGTCTTCATTGATGACGGCTTGATATGTTTGAGAGTAACCGGGTCGAACAACAGAAGCACTTATTTGGAAGTGATTAACGGCGGGATTTTAAAGTCGCGTAAGGGTGTTAATATCCCATCGTTGAAATTGAAAAGCGACATTCTTACAGAAAAGGACCAGGAAGATATTGCCTTCGGCATAAAAAATGAATTTGATTATGTGGCGCAGTCGTTTGTCCGGAATAAAATGGATATTAAACGGGTGTCTCAATTAATAAGGCCGCATCTGCCTCAATGCCGTATGGTTGCCAAGATCGAGAATCGGGACGGCATTAAAAATCTTGACAGCATCATTGATGCTTGTGATGGGGTTATTGTGGCCCGTGGGGATCTGGGTGTGTCATTGCCGATTTATAAGATCCCGATGATTCAGAAAAAGATCATTAATTATTGTAACCGTCAGGAAAAAATGGTGATCACAGCAACTCAAATGCTTGAGAGCATGACCCATTCTCCCCGGCCGACCCGCGCGGAGGTGGGGGACGTGGCCAACGCAATAATTGATGGATCGAATTTTGTCATGCTTTCCGGAGAAACGGCTGTAGGAGAATATCCCGAGCAGAGTGTATCGATGATGAAACAAGTAATTTGTTATACGGAAAAGACGATTCGAAAAAGTTTAATGTTTTAATATGATGAGGTAACTACTTAAAAATGAGCATTTTGTGGAATAGTTCGGATTTTGTTTTAATTGGCTCCCCCAAGAGGGCGAGTTTCGCAACTTTTCGGATGAATTTAGGGACTATTGCCTTTCAAATGAAATTAATAAATTATCAGAAGTGCTAAACGTTACTCTTCCGTAAACCCTTTCAACAATTCATCAGGCGGCGGAAAACCTGTTTGCTCCATTGCAAATTTCTGGCACTGTAAGTATATTTTTTCTGCCATTATACGATAAATCCTTTTTTTTAAAGGGTGAAAATTTGGGAACCTACCTGATTCCCTTAAATTATATCAACTGCTTCTCTGCTTTACTCAAGT